>NZ_LDUI01000005.1:0-194532 GCF_001043555.1 Chromobacterium sp. LK1
CAGCGCCCCGGCCGACGACCACGCTCAACGCGCCACCGCAGCCAAGGGCGATGCCAGCGCCGCAGAAGCCATGGTGGCGGAAGCCGCGCCCAGCGCACCTGCAGCCAACCTGAACCAGGCGGTTCAGGAAACGGTATCCAAGGCTGCGGCCCAAGTCGGCGCCAATATCCAGAGCAGCGTGAAAGCGGGCGAAGTCATTCTGACCGGCACCGCGCCCAGCGAAGAAGCGCTGCGCCGCGTAGCCGAAGAAGCCTCTCGCGTGCCTGGCGTGACCGCGGTTCGCACCAACGTCACTCTCAAAGCCGCAGGCTAAACCCCTAGTGTTCGTCGGCGCGCTGCCCCCTGGCTCGCTTGCCCTGAGTACAGCAGCGCCGACCCTCGCTTTACCCGGAGTCGTCCCAAGGGACGCACGCAAGTGTGCCCGCCTCCATTCGCCGCCCTTCTGGGCGGCCTTTTTTATTCGCGGACGCTATCGTTTTCCACCGGCCCACACCGCTGCCGCGGCCTCGTCCCTGCTCATATAGCGGCTGATCAGCCGCAGCATGGTGCCGTCGCGATTCATGCCGTCCAGCAGTTGATGCCAGGCCCGGGCTTCGCCTTCGGAAAAACCGCGCTTGTTCAGCACCAGGCTGCGCGGACTTGGCGTCTCCTCGCGCTCCCAGTCAGCCACCCGCACCTTGCCCTCCAAACCATGCAGGCGGATTTTCTGGCGATAAACCATGGGCGTGGAAAAGATGCCGGCGACACGGCGCTGGGCCAGCAATCGGAACAAGGCATCCTCGTCGGCGACCTCAATCAGCCGGCGTTGCACCGCTAATTGGGTCACCAAGGGATCGAAGTAGCGGCTGGTGCTATAACTGCGCACGATGGCCCAGCGGCTGGACGGGGCGTCCTGGATAAAAGCTTCCATGGACTGGATGGAGGCCGATACCTCGGCCGATAGAATCGCGTACTGACGCAACTGGATATAGTTGAAGAACCAGTAAATCTTGCTCCGCTCCGGGGTTTCGATCGCGGAGCCGGTCATGTCCAGCATGCCGGCCTCCAACTCCTGCCAGATGCGCGCGCGGCATCACCAGGTACTCGAAACGGCAGCCGCTGCGGTGGCGCAGTTCTTCGGCGACATCCCGGTCCAGCCCTTGGCCGGCGCTATAAAACTGGCCGATTTCATAGAAGGCGAAACGGATGGGACGCGGCGGACACGCCACGCCGCCCTCGGCGCCCGCCCAACAGGCCGCCAGCGCCAAACCGCTCAGCACCATCCATGTCTTCACGATGAACCCGCCTCCAGGCCGCGCCACAGTGCCGCGCCATGCCCGCGCATGGCTCTCCCCACTATAGGCGAGCAGTACGCGGCTTTAGAAGCCGTTCACGCTCAGCAGTGCCCGGCAAGGCGCTCGGTGAAAACCGCTTCGAAGAGCACAGATATCGCTAATACCTTCCGCTGCCTCGCCCTTGCCCTCTGGACAGGTGCTAGAACTTCATCAGGCTCTTCAAGGCCAGGCGCACGCCCTCGCTCACCGTCACCTCGGCCGGCAGGCCCTTGATGGCGGCCGCCGCCTCTTTCTCGTTATATCCCAATGCCAGCAGGGCGTTGACGATGTCGCTCTTCTCGTCCGGCGTCGCGGCGAAAGCCAGCCCGCCCGGCGCGGTCAGCGTGCTGCCAGTGGCCAGCTTGCCGCGCAGTTCGAGCACCAGGCGCTCGGCGGTTTTCTTGCCTATGCCAGGCACCGCGGACAGACGCTTGATGTCCTCGCTGGCCACCGCCACCGCCAGTTCATCGGTGGTCATGCCGGAAAGAATGGCCAGCGCGATCTTGGCGCCGATGCCGCTCACCTTGATCAACTGACGGAAAGTCTGGCGATCTTCCTTGCTGGCGAAGCCGAACAGCAGATGAGCGTCCTCGCGCACCACCAGATGGGTGAATAGCGTGGTTTTCTGACCCAGCGCCGGCAGTTGGTAGAAAGTGGTCATCGGCACATCGACCTCGTAGCCGACGCCATTGACGTCCAGCACCACTTGCGGCGGTAGTTTTTCGATGAGATTGCCGCTCAGGCGTCCGATCATGTTCTGGTTCTTTCTTCAAGCGATAACAGGCAAGCGGCTATACCAGCCGGCCGCCGCGAATTTTCAAGCCGCTCTGCGCCAGTTGGCCCAAGGCGCCGGCGCTGAGGTTGGCATGCGCCAGGGCCACCGCCAGCGCATCGGCTGCGTCGGCCTGTGGCGTGCCGGACAGATTCAGCATCCGCACCACCATGTGCTGCACCTGCTCCTTGGCGGCCTTGCCATGGCCGGCCACGGATTGCTTGACCTGCAGCGCGGTGTATTCCGCCACCGGCAGGTCCCGCAACACCAGCGCGGCGATGCAGGCGCCGCGCGCCTGTCCCAGCATCAGCGTGGCCGCCGGATTGACGTTGACGAACACTTGCTCGATCGCCGCCGCCTGTGGTTGGTAGGTATCGATCACGCCGAACAGGCCGTCGACGATCACGCGGATGCGTTCGCTCAGCGGCGCGCCTGGCGGCGTGCGTATGCAGCCGGACGCGACATAGTGGCGCTGCTGGCCCAGCAAATCGATCACACCGAAGCCGGTGATGCGGCTGCCGGGATCGATGCCGAGAATGCGACGCGCGCCGGGAAGGGATGGAGCCGACATCGCCTCAACCCGGGACGGCGCGCAATTGCGCATCCAGCTGCTGCAATTGCTGCGGCGTGCCCACATTGTGCCAAGCGCCGTTGAAATACTCGCCGCTGGCTCTGCCCGCCGCGATGGCCGCATCGTAAAACGGCCGCATCGGCACGAAGCTGCCGGCCTGGATGGCGGCGAACATGCGGGTATCGTACAAGCCGATGCTGGAGAAGGTCAGCTTGCGCTCGCCGTCCGCCCGCAACAGACCATCCGCCGCCAAGGCGAAGTCGCCGCCGGCGTGGAAAGCCGGATTGTCGGTCATCACCAGATGCATGCCCGGTTCAACTCCGCGCTCCAGCGCATCCAAGCGTGGCAGCAGGCGGGCATAGTCGAAATCGGTGTAGATATCCGCCGCCACGCACAGGAAGGCGCAATCGCCCTCCTCGCGCAACAAGGGCAAGGCTTTGGCGATGCCGCCGGCGGTTTCCAAGGGCTCGCCCTCGGCGGAGTAGGCGATGCGCGCGCCAAAGCGCCGGCCATCGCCCAACTCTCTTTCAATCTGCGTGCCAAGCCAGGCATGGTTGATCACGATATCGGCGAAACCGGCCGCCACCAAGCGCTCGATCTGCCAGACGATCAAGGGTTTGCCGTCCACGGGCAACAAGGGCTTGGGCGTGTGATCGGTCAGCGGCCGCATCCGTTCACCGCGGCCGGCCGCCAGAATCATGGCTTTAGGCATGCTCACCCCTTGTAGCTCAGCACCGGATAGGCCGCTTGCAGTTCTTCGTCAGTCTCATCCTTGCCCACCAATTGCAGCAGCAACTGATAAAACGGCGCCAGTTCCTGATAACGACGGGAGGTCCGCTTCAGATATTTGATGAAACGCGGAATCTCGGCGCGGTATTTGTCCTTGCCGTCGCGGTGGAACAACCGCGCGAAAATACCGGCCACTTTCAGGTGGCGCTGTACCCCCATCCATTCGAAATCACGGTAGAAGGCATCGAACTCGGCCGGTACCGGCAGGCCCGCCGCGCGCGCCTTCTCCCAATAGCGGATCGCGATATCGAGCACGAAGGGCTCGTCCCACTCGATGAAGGCATCGCGCAGCAGACTGACGATGTCGTAGCTGATCGGACCGAATACCGCGTCCTGAAAATCCAGGACCCCGGGCTTGCCCGGTGTCAGCATCAGGTTGCGCACAATGAAATCTCGATGCACGAACACCCTGGACTGGGCCAGCAGCACCGGCAGCAAGGCCTGGACCCCGGCGTCCCATAATTGGCGCTGGGCGAAATTCAGCGGCTGGCCCAGCTCCTTGGCACAGAACCATTCCGGAAACAGATTCAACTCGCGCGTCAGCAGCGCTGCGTCGTATTCCGGCAACACTCCCGGCTGGCTGGCGGACTGGATTTCCACCAAGGTGTCCAGCGCCTCCAGCAATAGATGACGCCGCACCTGTTCGCGTCCATCGTGTTCCAAGGCGGCCAGATAGGTCACCCGCCCCAGATCCTCCAACAACAGCAGGCCCTGTTCGCGATCACGCGCCAGCAGCTTGGGAACATTGACCATCGCGAAAACGTCGCGCACTTGCACATAGGCATCGGTGCTCATTTTTTCCGGCGGCGCGTCCATCACGATGCAACTCGCGCCGTCCGGCCAAGTCGCACGAAAGTAGCGCCGGAAATCGGCATCCGCGGCGGCGAATTCCAGCCCGATGTCCTGCCCGGGATACAAATCCGCCAGCCATTTCTTGATGAGTTCCTGTCTGTGCATGTCGCTTCGTCTTGGTGCTGATAGAATTGGCTGATTTTATACTGCCCCGCCGCCCCTTAGATATGGCTTTGTGCATGCCCAGAATCAAACCCCATCCGCTAGCCTTGGCGCTGGCAGCCGCGTTTTCGCTGAACCCCGCGCTGGCGCTGGCCGATGAAGACGCGCCGATCGCCCTGCCCACACCGCCCAAGGCCGAAGGCCAAACCCATGTCACCGCCGACGATATGGACGGTGAAATGAATGTGGAATTGAAAGCGCGCGGCAATGTGGTGGTCACTCGCGACGACCAGAAGCTGGAATCCGACTGGTTGAATTACTACCAGAACAAGGATCGGGTCAAAGCCGGCGACCGCTTCAAGATGACGCGCGGCGTCGATGTCGTCACCGGCACCACACTGGATTACAACGTCGCCGACTACAGCGGCACCGGCATGGACCCGGTGTTCGCGATGGGCAAGCCGGCACCGGCCGCCAAGGGCGCGCCGGCGAGCACCCGCCCGATGAGCACGGTGCCGATGCGCGGCGATGGCCAGCAAGTGGACTTCCGCGGTCAGAATCTATACCGGGTCTACAATAGCCGCATCAATAGCTGCGAGCCCGGCGACGACTCCTGGTATCTGAACTCTTCCTTGCTGGATCTGGACTACGTCAATGGTGTCGGCGTCGCTCGCAACGCGCGGCTGAATTTCTACGGCGTGCCCATCCTGTACACCCCGTGGATGGATTTCCCGCTCAATGGCAACCGCAAGAGCGGCTTCCTGCCGCCCACCTTCAAGACCGGCAGCAACGGCACCGAGGTCGCGTTGCCGTATTACTGGAATATCGCGCCCAACTACGACGCGACCATCACCCCGCATTTCAACGATAAACATGGCACCATGCTGGGTGCGGAGTTCCGCTACCTGCAACCCAACTACACCGGTTCGATCTACACCGAGCAATTGCCCAAGGACAAGGTTACCGACAAGAACCGCTACGCCTGGTATGCAACACATAACCAGACGCTGGCGCCGGGCCTGAGCTTCGGCTACAACGCCAACTACGTTTCCGATCCGAATTACTTCAAGGATTTCGGCGACCGTCTCAGCATCGCCGCCAACGTCAACCTGGTGCGCGAAGCCTGGCTCAGCTACGGCTTTGGCTGGCAGGGCGGTTCGGCCAACGCCACCTTGCGCGCGCAGCGCTACCAGACCTTGCTGGAAAACCCCGGCCCCGGCGATATCCCCTACGCACGGCTGCCACAGCTAACCTTTAGTGTTAGCCAGCAGTTACCTCAGGGCTTCAGCGCCAATCTGCAAAGCGAGTTGACCCGCTTCTCGCACCCAAAGCTGCAAAACGGCGATCGCCTGGTCGCCTATCCCAGCCTGAGCTGGAGCCTAGACAAGAGCTGGGGCTTTCTGAAACCCAAGATCGGCATACACCTGACCGAGTACCAGCTGGACGCGCTGCCCGGTCAGCAAGCGCGTTCGGTGTCGCGCAGCCTGCCCATTTTCAGCACTGACGCCGGCCTCTACTTCGACCGCGACACCGAATTCCTGGGGCAGGACCATCTGTTGACGCTGGAACCGCGGCTGTTCTACGTCAATATTCCGACCCGCAATCAGAACAATCTACCCAACTTCGATACCTCGGAAAACGACTTCAACTTCGCTCAATTGTTCACCGAGAACCGCTTCTCCGGTTCCGACCGCGTCAACGGCGCCAATCAGCTGACCACGGCGCTGACCAGCCGCCTGGTCAGCCAGGAAAACGGCATGGAGCGGATCCGGCTGACGGTGGGCAAGCGCTACTACTTCAACCAGGACGACATCACGCTGGCCGGTGTGCCACAGCAACGCACCGTCAGCGGCTCCAACCTGTTGCTGGGCGCCGGCGGTGACTTGGCCAAGGGCTGGCGGCTGGACAGCTCCTATGAATGGAACGAGGCGCTGAAAACCACCGAGCGTTACAATGCCCAGCTGCGCTACAACCCGGCGGCGGGCAAGGTGCTCAGCGCCCGCTACCGTTATGGCCGCTACGAGCAGCTCGACAACTCCTCGCTCTACGGCCCGCTGCGCCAGGTGGACATCGCCGCGCAATGGCCGATCGCCAAGAAATGGTATGCGCTAGGCCGCTACAACTACTCGCTGGCCGACCGCAAGCCGCTGGAACAACTGGCCGGTTTCGAGTACAACGACGGTTGCTGGTCGGCGCGCATGGTCGGTCAGCGCTATGTCAGCGATCTGACCACCACCAAGAACGCCATTTATTTCCAACTGGAATTCAAAGGCCTGGGCGGTTTCGGCAACAACCCAGTCAACACGCTGAAGCTGGCGATTCCCGGTTATAGCAAGACTAACGACTTATAAGCGATGATCATGAAACAGACTCTGCTCGCCCTGTTGCTGGCCGGTGCCCTGCAAGGCGCCGTCGCCGCTCCCGCCACCCCGGTCAAAGAAGTGGACCGCATCGTAGCGGTGGTCAACAAGAACGTGATCACCTGGCTGGACCTGCAAGCCCGCGTCGACGAAGCGATCAAACAGCTACAGGCTCAGAAAGTGGCGCCTCCGGCGCGTCAGGTGCTGGAAAAACAGATGCTGGAGCAGATGATCACCGAAGAAGTGCAGCTGCAATACGCCGCCAGCGGCGGCCTGCGCATCGATGACGCCGCGGTGGACCAGGCCGTGGCCAATCTGGCCAAGCAGAACAAAATGGATCTGGCCGGCCTGAAAGCGCAGCTGGCCAAGGAGGGCCTGGCCTTCGACAAGCTGCGCGCCGAAGTGCGCAAGGAGCTGACCATCGCCCGCCTGCGCGACAGCGAAGTCGCCGCCAAGGTAAATGTCAACGAGACCGAAGTCGACCAGGTGCTGAAAAGCGCGCAGAGCGGCAACCGCGCCGAATACCACCTAGCCAGCGTCCTGATCAATGTGCCGGAGCGCGCCGATGCCAAGCAGATCGACACCCTGTCGAAGAAAGCGGAGAAAGCCCTGACGGAACTGGACGCAGGCCAGCCCTTCGCCAAGGTCTCGGCCAGCTACTCCGACGCGCCCAATGCGCTGAAAGGCGGCGATATGGGCTGGCGCAGCGCGGTGTCGCTGCCAGTGGAGTTCGTGCAGATGCTGGAGCAGCTGAAAACCGGCCAGCACACCAATGTAATCCGCACCCAGCAAGGCTTCTTCATCTTCCAACTGCAGGACAAGCGTGACAGCGGCGCGCCGATGATGGTGGAGCAATACCATGTGCGTCACATTCTGATCCGCACCAACGAGGCAGTATCGGCCAATGACGCCAAGACCCGCATCGAACAGGTACGCGACCGCATCCAGCGCGGCGCCAAGTTCGCCGACATGGCCAAGCTCTACTCCGAAGACGGCAGCAACGCCAAGGGCGGCGATCTGGGCTGGGTCAACCTCGGCGATCTGGTGCCGGACTTCGAGAACGCGATGACCCAACTGCCGATCGGCCAGCTGTCGCAGCCGGTGCGCACCCCGTTTGGCTGGCATTTGATCCTGGTCGAGGGCAAGCGCAATCAGGACGTGTCCGGCGACCGCGAACGGCTGGCGATCAAGCAGCAGATCCGCTCCCGCAAGATCGAACAGGCCTACGCCGACTGGGTGCGCCAGCTGCGCGACTCCGCCTTTGTCGAAGAACGGCTGGACGAGAAGTAAGCATGAGCGTCCCGGTATTGGCCATCACCACCGGCGAGCCGGCCGGGGTCGGCCCGGACCTGGCGCTGCGGCTGACCGAAGCCGGCGTCGATGCGCGTTGCGTGCTGATCGGCGACAAATCGCTGCTGGCGGCGCGCGCGCGCCAACTGGGCCTCGCGCTGCCGCTGCATGATTATGTTGCGGACACGCCCGCGCCGACACAGGGACTGGAAGTCTGCCATGTGCCGCTGGCGGCGCCCGTCGTCACCGGGCGACTGGACCCGGCCAACGCCGGTTATGTGCTGGCAACGCTGGACTGCGCCGTCGACGGCTGCCTGACCGGCGAATTCGCCGCCATGGTAACCGCGCCGGTGCACAAGGGAGTCATCAACGACGGCGGCGTCGCCTTCTCCGGCCACACCGAATACCTGGCCGAGCGCACGCACACGCCCAAGGTGGTGATGATGCTGGCCGGCGGCGGCATGCGCGTGGCGCTGGCCACCACTCATCTGCCGCTGCGTGAGGTCGCCGATGCCATCACCCCGGACAGCCTGGAACAGGTCATCCGCATCCTGCACGCTGACCTGCGCGCCAAGTTCGGCATCGCCGCGCCACGCGTGCTGGTGGCGGGCCTGAACCCGCACGCGGGCGAAGGCGGTCATCTGGGCCGCGAGGAAATCGAAATCATCGAACCGCTGCTGACGCGGCTACGCGGCCAGGGCATGGACTTGATCGGACCCTTGCCGGCCGACACCCTGTTCAACCCGGACAAACTGGCCGGCTGCGACGCGGTGCTGGCGATGTACCACGACCAGGGCCTGCCAGTGCTCAAGCACGCCAGCTTTGGCGCCGGCATCAATATCACCCTGGGACTACCCATCATCCGCACCTCGGTCGACCACGGCACCGCGCTAGACCTGGCCGGCAGCGGTCTTGCTCATCCGGGCAGCCTGTTCGAAGCCGTGCAGCTGGCCCAACGCCTGGCCCTCAACTCCTCCACGCGCTGATGCTCATCTAGCCGGCGGCCATTCTGGCCGCCGGCAGCTCACGCAACGGTGTCGCCACCCAGCCCTATCCATTCCACCAAAACACTGCCGCCACGTCCCACCCAAGAACGGTAGGACAATATCCGATCTCCGCAATATCTTGAAGTAAAGAGGGAAATCCCTAGCGAATACGGGTTTTTCGCAACGCAACAATTGGGCTACACTGGTGGACGTTTTTCCAATAATGACAGCTGCACGGACAATGACCACCACCACCCAAGCCCGTGTGCGGGAGATCCCGTACAACTACACCTCGTACTCCGATCGCGAAATCTTCATCCGCCTGCTGGGCGAGCCGATGTGGAAACTGCTGGAGGAGCTGCGCGCCGAGCGCAAGACCGGCCGCTCCGCCCGCATGCTGTTCGAGGTCTTGGGCGATATCTGGGTGGTGGACCGCAACCCCTATCTGGTCGACGACCTGCTGGACAATCCCAAGCGGCTGGCGGCCTTGGTGGACGCGATGCGCCACCGGCTGGCCGAAGTGGAAAAACGCCGCGAAGGCAATGACAAGGTGGGCAAGATGCTGACCGCGGCGCGCGCCGCCGTCGAGCGCTTCGCCGAACAGTTCGAGGACACTCGCGAGCTGCGCGCCAAGATCCTGAAGAAGCTGTCCCGGCTCACCCGCCGCGACAATATCCAGTTCGACGGCCTGTCCCGCGTCGCCCACGTCACCGACGCCACCGACTGGCGCGTCGAATATCCGTTCGTGGTGCTGAGCCCGGACAGCGAAGCCGAAATCGCGCCGCTGGTGCGCGCCTGTATCGAGCTGGGCCTGACCATCATTCCGCGCGGCGGCGGCACCGGCTACACCGGCGGCGCGGTGCCGCTGGACCGCATGAGCGCGGTGATCAACACCGAAAAGCTGGACCGCCACCTCGGCGTTGAACAGATCGAACTGCCCGGCCTGAACGGCCTCCGCGCCACCATACAATGCGGCGCCGGCGTGGTCACCGCCCGCGTCGCCGAGGCTGCCGCGGCGGCCGGCCTGGTGTTCGCGGTGGACCCCACCTCGGCCGAGGCCTCCTGTATCGGCGGCAATATCGCGATGAACGCCGGCGGCAAGAAGGCGGTGCTATGGGGCACCACGCTGGACAACCTCGCCAGCTGGAAAATGGTGGACGCCAACGGCCAATGGCAGTTCATCGAACGCCTGGAGCACAACTACGGCAAGATTCACGATGTCGACGTCGCCCGCTTCCGCGTCAGCCAGCTCAAGGACGACGGCCAGACCGTGGTGTCCAGCCGTCAGCTGGACATCCCCGGCAGCGCCTTCCGCAAAGTGGGCCTGGGAAAGGACGTCACCGACAAATTCCTGGCCGGCCTGCCCGCCGTGCAGAAGGAGGGCTGCGACGGCATCATCACCAGCGCCCGCTTTGTGCTGCATCGCATGCCCGCGCATATCCGCACCGTCTGCCTGGAGTTCTTCGGCACCGTGGCCGAAGCCACGCCGGCCATCGTCGAAATCACCGATCTGTTCAAGCCCGGCGGCACGGCGCTGGCCGCCGGCGTGCAGCTGGCCGGCCTAGAACACCTGGACTGGCGCTATGTGCGCGCGGTGTCCTATGTGACCAAGGCCAAGAGCAAAGGCCGCCCCAAGATGGTGCTGATCGCCGACCTGGTGTCGGACCACGAGGACGCGGTGGCGGAAGCCGCCAGCCAAGTGGTGCGGCTGGCCAACGCGCGTCACGGCGAAGGCTTCATCGCCATCACCCCGGAAACGCGCAAGCGCTTCTGGCTGGACCGCAGCCGCACCGCCGCCATCGCCAAGCACACCAACGCCTTCAAGATCAACGAAGACGTGGTGATCCCGCTGCCGCGGCTGGGCGATTACAGCGACGGCATCGAACGCATCAATATCGAGCTGTCGATCCAGAACAAGCTGCGCCTGCTCGATACCTTGACCGAGTATTTCCACGGCCGGCTGCCGGTGGACAAGCTGGACACCAATCTGCCATCGGAAGAACTGATCGGCGACCGCCGCGCCTCGGCGCTGTCCCAGCTCGCCATCACCCGCGACCGCTGGCAGTGGCTGTTGGAACACCTTGACCGTCCCTTCCACGAATACCGCGAGCGCTGGCCGCACGCGCCGCTGGAAGACGCCGCGGCAACGCCAGCCTCGGTGTTTCACGCGCTGCGCGACATGGTCGTGCGCGTCAGCTGGAAGCGCGAAATGCAGGCCGAACTGGAGCAACTGTTCTCCGGCAACACCGACGGCCCCATCCTGGCCGCCATCCGCGCCATCCAGCAAAAAGTGCTGCGCAGCCGCGTGTTTGTCGCGCTGCACATGCATGCCGGCGACGGCAACGTCCACACCAACCTGCCGGTCAACTCCGACGATTACGAGATGCTGCAAAGCGCGCACAAGGCGGTGGAGCGCATCATGGCGCTGGCGCGCTCCTTGGGCGGAGTGATTTCCGGCGAGCACGGCATCGGCATCACCAAGCTGGAATTCCTCAGCGAGGAGGAAATCGCCCCCTTCCGCGCCTACAAGCAGCAAGTGGACCCCAACGGCCACTTCAACCGCGGCAAGCTGCTACCCGGCGCCGACCTGGCCATGGCTTATACGCCGTCCTTCTCCTTGCTGGGCGCGGAATCGCTGATCCTGGAACAATCCGACATCGGCGCGATCAGCGATTCGATCAAGGACTGCCTGCGCTGCGGCAAGTGCAAACCGGTGTGCTCCACCCATGTGCCGCGCGCCAATCTGCTGTACTCGCCGCGCAACAAGATTCTCGGCGTCGGCCTGCTAACCGAGGCCTTCCTCTACGAAGAGCAGACCCGCCGCGGCGTCAGCCTCAAGCATTTCGAGGAATTATCCGATGTCGCCGACCATTGCACGGTCTGCCACCGCTGCGTCAAGCCCTGCCCGGTCAAGATCGACTTCGGCGATGTTTCGGTGGCGATGCGCAACTTCCTGCGCAAGACCGGCAACAAGAGTTTCAACCCCGGCACCGCCGTCGGCATGGCCTTTCTCACCGCCAAGGACCCGGCCACCATCAAGGCCTTGCGCACCGGCCTGGTCGGCGTCGCCTACAAGGCGCAGCGGCTGGGCAACGCGGTGGGCAAGCGCCTGGGCTTGATAGGCTCCCAGACCCGGCAACCGCCGGCCACCGTCGGCAAGGCGCCGGTCAAGGAGCAGGTGATCCACTTCATCAACAAGCCCATGCCCGGCGGCCTGCCCAAGAAAACCGCGCGCGCGCTGCTGGACGTGGAAGACGCCAGCATCGTGCCCATCATCCGCAACCCCAAGCTGTCGGAAGACGCGGAAGCGGTGTTCTACTTCCCCGGCTGCGGCTCGGAGCGCCTGTTCAGCCAGGTTGGCCTCGCCACCCAGGCCATGCTGTGGCATGTCGGCGCGCAGACGGTGCTGCCTCCCGGCTATCTGTGCTGCGGCTATCCGCAGACCAGCGCCGGCTATCAGGACAAGGGCGACGCGATCACCACCGAGAACCGGGTGCTGTTCCACCGCGTGGCCACCACGCTGAACTACCTGGACATCAAGACCGTGGTGGTCAGCTGCGGCACCTGCTACGACCAGTTGTCGCAATACCGCTTCGAGGACATCTTCCCGGGCTGCCGCATCATCGACATCCATGAATACCTGATGGAGAAGGGCGTCAAGCTGGACGGCGTCGGCGGTCAGCAATACCTGTATCACGATCCCTGCCACACGCCGATGAAGGCCTATCAGCCTATGAAGGTGGTCAACGAGCTGCTAGGCGGCGGCGTGGCGCTGTCAGACCGCTGCTGCGGCGAATCCGGCACCTTCGCCGCCAGCCGGCCGGACATCGCCACTCAGGTGCGCTCGCGCAAGGAAGAGGAAATCAACAAGAACCTGCAGGCACTGACCGGTGGCGCCAAGCCTGTCCAGCCAGTGAAGATCCTGACCTCCTGCCCGTCCTGCCTGCAAGGCCTGTCGCGCTACAGCCCGGACACCGGCACCGAAGCCGACTACATCGTGGTGGAAATCGCCAAGCATGTGCTGGGGCCGAACTGGTTGAAGCAGTATGTGGATCAGGCGCGCGATGGCGGCATTGAGCGCGTGCTTCTATAAGGTTGGAGAACAACCCATGGGCAATAAAGCGTTGATCATCATCGACGTGCAATACGGCCAGATCGAAGGCCAGCCCCGCGCCGGCCGTGCCGACGCCGTGCTGGCCAATCTCAACCGCGCCATCGCGCTGGCGCGCCGCCAACACATGCCGGTGATCTTCATCCAGCACGACAGCGGCCCCGGCAGCGATCTGGCGCGCGACAGCGAGGCCTGGCAGCTGCATCCGGCGCTAGCGCGGCAGGATGGCGATGCCGTGGTGCACAAACGCTTCAGCGACAGCTTCCAGCACACCACGCTGACCGAGCTGCTGCGCGGCGGCGATATCGACGAGCTGTGGCTGGCCGGCTCCGCCACCGAGTTCTGCGTCGACAGCGCGCTGCGCTCGGCGATGTCGCAGGAATACAGCGTCACCCTGATCGCCGACGCTCACACCTGCAAACCACGACCTCAACTGAACGCGGAACAGGTGATCGATCACTTCAACTGGATCTGGTCCAATCTGGACGAAACACCCAAGCCCTTACGCGTGCGCGGCATCGCCGAGTTGGAAAGCGGCGCGGCTTAAACGAAAACCGCCGGGCACGCCCGGCGGTTTCTCTTTGCTGCTTCCGTGTTACTTCAACGGCGATGCGGCCGAGGCCTTGGCCGCCGCCTTCTTCTTGGCCGCGGCGGCGTCCTGACGCACTTCGCTGGTGGTCTTCAACAAAGTGCCCTGGGCGTCGTCGCCGTCCAGGGACCAGCTGAACACCCCACCCAGTTGCTGCTGGCGCACATAGTCCAGCTTGGTGCGGATGGTGGCCGGGTCGTCGTAGCTCCAGAACTCATTGCCGTCGTAAGTCCACAACTGCTTGCTGACCGGATGCACGAACTGCTTGGCGGAACGCGTCTTCAGCACCTTGTAATCCTCGATGCCGGCCTCGTAAGTGCCCTTGCCGGCTCCGGTCGCCACTTGATACAGGCCATCGCCCTTGGCTCCCGCCGCCACGCCGGCCCAGCCGCGGCCATAGAACGGGATGCCCACGTTCAGCTTGGCCTTGGGCACGCCGGCGGTGACCAGGGTCTGGATCGCGTCGTTGACGTTGTAGTAGACGCGGTCGCCAGTCACCGGCGCGGCCGGATCGCGGAACAGATTGGACTGGAAGTTGGTCGGCCCCTTGGCGTCCCAGCCGCCGTTGAAGTCGTAAGTCATCACATTGATCCAGTCCATATAGGCCGCGTACTTGGCCGGCTCGGTCTGGCGGATCTTGTCGACGCCGGAGCCAATCGCCGCGGTCAGGTAGTAGCGGCGCTTGTTCTGCGCGGTCAGCGCGTCCAGCTGGCTGCGGAATTCCGCCATCAGCAAGGTGAAGTTCTGCTTGTCGTTGGGATCCACGCTATTGGTCGGCAGACCGCCGCCGCCCGGGTATTCCCAATCGATGTCGATGCCGTCGAACACGCCCTTGGCCGCGCCGGCGCCGCCGGCGTTCTCGCCCACCGGCAGATTGCCTTTCAGGTACAGATCGATGCAGGACGCGACCATGGCCTTGCGGCCGGCGTCGGTGGCGGCGAACTTGCCGAAGTTTTTCGACCAGGTCCAGCCGCCCAGTGAAATCAGCACTTTCAGCGAAGGATTGGCCAGCTTCAGCTTGCGCAGCTGATTGAAGTTGCCGCGCAGCGGATCGCTCCAGGCATCTGCCTTGCCGTCCACCGACTCATTGGCGCCGAAGGATTTCTGGTAATCAGCCCAAGCGTCGCCGCCGTCGCCGTTGCCGTTCTCTGCACGGGTCACCATGCCGCACTTGCCGTCGGCGTAGACATTGCCGAAAGCGTAATTCAGGAAGGTCAGCTTCTTATCGCCGCCTGCGTCCACCAGATTGCGCAGCTTGTAATTGCGGCCGTAAATGCTCCATTGCGCAAAATAGGAGCCGACATGGCGGCCCACGGTCGGCGTCGGTTCCGGCGGCACGCCGGTGCCCGGACCCGGGCCGGGATCGCCGCCGCCGGGCGTGCATTCGCTGGCCGGCCGCTCTTCCCACGGCCCCCATTGATCCGCGCCTGGTTGATTGTTCTGCGTCCACCATTTGGCGCGCCAGGTCTTGTTGGCGTGCAGGGCGTAATCGCCGCCGTTATAGGTCTGCGCACCGCTCCACGCATTGCAGGCCGGCGCGGCGAATACCGCCGCGCTGCTCAACAACAAGCCGGCCCCTCCAAACAGCGCCGACAACGTCAACGAAAGCTTCGACATTCGGACCTCCTCAATTCTGTCAGTGATCACGGCAGCGTCATGCTGTCCCCGCTGCAGCACCGCAAGCCGGCGTTTTAGTTCGGACATGTGGTATTACAGTGGTATCAGATTCGAGCAATCACTCCACCGCTGCCAACCCAAATTTCACCAACCTGTCCTTAATAACAGTTAAAACAGGTCAAAAGTATTGCCTTACGTCGCCGACAATACAGCCGGCTCCAACAAGCCGGAACAAGCCTGAATTTAAGTGAATTTCAATGAATTTAACGCAAGAACCACCATAGGCAAGGTGGAAATGGGAATCTTCCAGCAGGCATTACAGCGCGGCGCCGCAGAGATGGGGAACTTGAGAATGCCTGTTGGCAATTTGAGACAGAAACAACACGGCAATAGCATTGGCTTCATAAAACCATGCCACTACAAAACCATTAAATTTTCAATGGCATCTGAAACGGGAATCGCCCACGGCTCCGGAAATGCAAAGAGGAGGCCGAAGCCTCCTCCCGATACCCTGCCTATAGCCGCAGAATCAAGCCGCTTTTTTCACGTGCGCTTTTTTGTGATGCTGCTTCTTCACGTGTTTCTTGGCGGCTTGGGCTTTTTGCGCGGCCGGGGCGGAAGCTGCCTTTTTGGCATGCTTCTTATGATGATGTTTCTTGGCGTGATGCTTCTTGGCGTGCGCCGGAGCGGCGGCCTTGGCGGCCGGGCCGGAAGCGTCGGCGGCGAAGGTGGCGGCGGAAGTCAGGCCGATTACGGAAGCCAGGATCAGTGCGGCGATCTTTTTCATGGTGATTCTCCAAGTCTGCGACTTATCGGTTGTCAGGGCACCGTCCTGGTGCATCCTTGAATTCATCATATGCAAGCCGCCTCGCCGCAGTCTGTGAGGCCTGTGTTAAATCATGTAACCGATCGTACAAGCGCTTAAACCTGCGCCGGCTCCTTGGCCACCACCCGCGTCACCAGGATCTGGTCGATCTTGTGATTGTCGATGTCCACCACCTCGAACTTGTAGCCGGCGTATTGCACGCAATCGGTGCGGCGTGGGATCTTGCGCAGCATATACATCATGAAGCCAGCCACGGTTTCGTAGTTCTGATCGTCCGGCAGCTCATCGATCTCCAGCACTCGCAATACATCTTCCACCGGCGTGATGCCGTCCACCAACCAGGAGTTTTCGTCGCGCTTGACGATCTGCTCCTCCTGACCCTGGCCCACCAGATCGCCCATCACCGTGGACATCACGTCATTGAGCGTGATCAGGCCAACGACGAAAGCATATTCATTCAAGATGACGGCGAAATCCTCGCGCGTGCCCTTGAACTGATCCAGCGACTCGGACAGGGTCAAGGAATCCGGGATCAAGAGCACGGTCTTCAACAAGCCCGGCTCCTTCAGCGAGATCGCGCGGCCGGCCAGCACCCGGCGCAGCAAATCCTTGGAATCGACGTAACCGACCACATTATCGATACCGTTGTCGCACACCAGGAACTTGGAATGCGGCTGCTCGGCCACCTTGGACTTGATGCTGTCCTCCCCCTCGTCCAGCGTGAAATAGATGATGCTCTCGCGCGGCGTCATCGACGACGGCACCAGCCGGCTTTCCAGCTCGAACACATTCTCGATGACCTGATGTTCCTGCCGATGCAGCACGCCGGCTTCGGCGCCGGCGTCCATCATCGCCGAGATATCGTCACTGGTGATCTCGTCGCGCGGGCTGGTGGGCATGCCCACCAAGCGCAGCAACAGGCCGGACAACTCGTTGAACAGCCACACCAGCGGCTTGAACAGCAGTACCATGAACAACATCGGCCGCACGATGCGCACCGCCACCGTCTCCGCCGCCACCATGCCCAGACGCTTGGGCGTCAAGTCGGCGAACAGGATGAACAAGCTGGTCACCAACAGGAAGGACGCCAGGAAACCCAGACTCTGCGCCAACTCCGGCGACAGGAAAAACCCCAATACGCGGGCGAAGAAGGGCGTGAACGCCGCTTCGCCGACGATGCCGCCCAGGATGGCCACCGCATTGACGCCTATCTGCACCACGGTGAAGAAATGGCCGGGATGCTCCTGCAAGGCCAGCACTTTTTCGGCATTGGCATTGCCTTCGTCCACCATTTGGCGCAAGCGAATCTTGCGCGAAGCCGCCAGCGAAATTTCCGACACCGAAAAAAAGGCGCTGGCCAGAATCAGCGCCAAGATAATCATCATATCCGTCATCAAGCTCTCCACTCTTGCCCATCGCAGCGCCTGAACACCGCTGCAGGCGGGCTAGGGCAGAAGGCATGATAAATAGTTCAAATCATAATTTCTGTAATGATAGCAGCGAACCGTGGTTTCACCGAAGCCCACGGCAACCGTTACAATGACCGCTCCACATTTCAGTAAGGCCGCAACCATGGATTGTGAATTGTGCCAAGCTCCAGCCGGGCAACTACTGCATGAAGACGAGCGCCTCAGAGTGCTGTTGGTGGACGAGGCCGGCTACCCTGGCTTCTGCCGCGTGATCTGGAAGGCCCATGTCCGCGAGATGAGCGACCTTTCCGATGAAGACCGCCTACACTTGCTCGACTGGGTCCAATATACCGAAGCCGCGCTGCGCCACATTCTAAAGCCGGCCAAGATCAACCTGGCCAGCCTGGGCAATATGGTTCCCCACCTCCACTGGCACGTGATTCCGCGCTTCGAAGACGACGCCCACTTTCCCGCCCCGATCTGGGCCGCCGCGCGCCGCGATGGCGCGGTACGCCACTGGCCAGACCTGGCCGGACAACTGCGCTCACAACTAGCCGACGCCGCCAGCCATTGCTGGCTGAACTATCAAATCCAGGTGACCCAGGTTCCGGACGGGCTGGAAGGCGCCGATCTGGCCTGCTACCGCTTCTTCGCCGAATCCGGCCTGGCCTGGCCGGTGGACGGCGTGGATGCCGACGGCCGCCACTGGCTGGCGCTGCGCCGCGTCGACGGCAACGGAGCTAGCAGTGTCGAGACACTGCGGCTGGAGGCCGGCAGCTACCGCCTGGTCCCCGGCGTCCCGTCCTACCAAGCCACGTTGCTGCGCTGAGCAGCCAGACTCCATTCAAGAGGTATGCCATGTACCAAACGCTGATTTCCGCCGAACAACTGGCCACTCTGCCCGATGAAAACCTGGTGATCCTGGATTGCCGCTTCCGGCTTGAGCAGCCGGACTACGGCCTGGCCGCCTACGAAGCCGGCCACCTGCCCGGCGCTCACTACCTACACCTGGACTACCACCTATCCGGCAGCAAGACCGGCGACAACGGCCGCCACCCTTTGCCAGACGGCAGCCGGCTGGCGGTGGACCTCGGCGCCATCGGCGTCACGCCGGGCACCCAGGTGGTCGCCTACGACGATATGGCCGGACAATACGCCGCCCGCGCCTGGTGGCTGCTGCGTTGGCTCGGTCATCCCGCCGTCGCCGTGCTCGACGGCGGCATCGCCGCCTGGAGCCAGGCCGGTCGCACGCTCAGCAGCGAAGCCGGGCAGCGCCGTCCCTGCCGCTTCTCCGTCCGCGCGCCGCTGGTGGATAGCGTCGACGCCGCGGCCGTGCTGGCCAATATCGAACAACCGGCCTTCACCGTGGTGGATGCCCGCTCCGCCGAGCGCTTCCGCGGCGAAGGCGAGACGCTGGACCCGGTGGGCGGCCACATTCCCGGCGCGGCCAACCGCTTCTTCATGCACAACGTCGACGCCGAAAATCGCTTCAAGAGCGTGCAGCAGCTACGCGCCGAATGGCAGGCACTGCTCGGTGAATTCGATCCAGCCGCCATCGTCCACCAGTGCGGCTCCGGCGTCACCGCCTGCCATAATCTGCTGGCGATGAGCCATGCCGGCTTCGCGGGCAGCCGGCTCTACCCCGGCTCCTGGAGCGAATGGTGCAGCGATCCGGCGCGGCCGGTTGAGCGCTGAGCCCGCTCAAGCCAGCATCAGTTCCTGCAGCAAATCCTGGCCGAAGCGCCACTGCCCCAGCCGCGCGGCGCTGCCCAGGTGTCCATGCGCGCCGGCGTCGACCAAGGGACAGCCCCAGGCTTGCGCCATCGCTTCGGCCTCGGCCATGTCGCAGAACAGGTCGTCGCGACTGGCCACCAATAAGGCCGGCGCGGACAAGCGCAGCGTCGGCGCGTTAAAGCCGGCGAAAGCGGGCAGGGGCGCGTCCTCCGGCAGTTCGCCGCTGGCGCGCGCCCGCGCCTCGCTGATCGGCAAGGCCGGCGGCGCCACCAGCAACAGCCCTTGCAGCCGCTTCT
Source organism: Chromobacterium sp. LK1 (assembly GCF_001043555.1). Classification (NCBI taxonomy): domain Bacteria; kingdom Pseudomonadati; phylum Pseudomonadota; class Betaproteobacteria; order Neisseriales; family Chromobacteriaceae; genus Chromobacterium; species Chromobacterium sp. LK1. The sequence continues at coordinate 19,618 of NZ_LDUI01000005.1, forward strand.
GTTCGCGCAAGGACAGCGTCCGCAACCAAGCCGCCGCCGCATGGCAGCCCAGGCTGTGCGCCGCCAGCATCCAGCGGCCCGGCACCTGCTCCAGCGTGCGCCGGATGCCGTCCACCCAAGCCTCGCACTCCGGGTAGAGCCAGTCGCCCTGCTCCACCCGGCGCGCCAGCGGATAGCTGCGCTCCCAGGCGGTCTGCCAATGCTCCGCTCCGGAGTTGCCCCAGCCCGGCACCGTGATCAGGGTGATGTCGTCCTCGTCCAACATCACAGGCTACGCTCGTAATCGACGATCAGCGGCGCATGGTCGGAAAACTTCTCGTCCTTGTACACCGAGGCGTTGCGCGCCAGCGCCATCAGCGACGGGGTCACGATGTGATAATCGATGCGCCAGCCCACGTCCTTGGCGTAAGCCTGACCGCGATTGCTCCACCAGGTGTAGCCCGGCGTGTCCGGGTACAGGCTGCGCCAGGCGTCGCACCAGCCGACGCGGCCCAGCAAATCGGTCATCCAGGCGCGCTCCTCCGGCAGGAAGCCGGAGTTCTTCAGGTTGCCCTTCCAGTTTTTCAGGTCGATCTCATTGTGGGCGATGTTCCAATCGCCGCAGATCACGATGTCGCGGCCGGCCGCGCGCAGCGTTTCCAGATGCGGCATGAACACGTCGAGAAAATCGAATTTCACTTGCTGGCGCTCGTCGCTGCTGGAGCCGGATGGCAGATACAGCGAGATCACGCTGAGATTGCCGAAATCCAGTTGCAGGAAACGGCCTTCGGCATCGATCCAGTCCACGCCCAGCCCTTCCACCACCGCGTCCGGCAGATGGCGGGTGTACAGGCCGACGCCGCTATAGCCCTTCTTCTCCGCATAATGGAAATAGCCGGTCATCCCATCCGGCTGGCGCATGCGCTCTGACAAGTCGCCGGCCTGGGCCTTCAGTTCCTGCACGCAGACAAAGTCGGCGTCCATGCCGGCCAGCCAGTCGAAGAAACCTTTTTTATCGGCGGAACGGATGCCGTTCAAATTGGCGGAAACGATTCGAAGCAAGAGAGTCTCCCGTGATATGCTTGCCGGCAATTTTTTCAGCCGTTCAAACAGTTAACAGTTAATAAGGAGTAATGATGAGCGATTTCCGTCAGGATTTTATTCGTTTTGCGCTCGACAAGCAGGTTTTGAAGTTTGGCGAGTTCATCACCAAGGCCGGCCGCAAGTCTCCCTACTTCTTCAATGCCGGCCTGTTCAACGACGGTCTGTCCACATTGCACTTGTCCCGCTTCTACGCCAAGTCGATACTGGAAAGCGGCTTGCAGTTCGACATGCTGTTCGGCCCGGCCTATAAAGGCATCATCCTGGCAGCCGGCGCGTGCATGGCCATGGCCGAACAAGGCCGCAACCTGCCCTTCGCCTACAACCGCAAGGAAGCCAAGGACCATGGCGAAGGCGGCACCCTGGTGGGGGCACCGCTGCAAGGCAAGGTGCTGATCATAGACGATGTGATCTCGGCCGGCACCTCGGTACGTGAATCGGTGCAGCTGATCCGCGCCGCCGGCGCCGAGCCGGCCGGGGTGGCCATCGCGCTGGACCGCATGGAACGCGGCAGCGGTGAGTTGTCCGCGGTGCAGGAAGTCGCTCAGCAGCATGGCCTGCCGGTCATCGCCATCGCCACGCTGAAAGACCTGCTCGGCTTCCTGGAACACAGCCCGGAACTGGCGGCGCACCTGGACGCGGTGCGCGCCTACCGGGCGCAATACGGAGTCAACGACTGATGAAAACGCTTGCCGGACTGCTACTGCTGCTGGGAACCGCCGCCAATGCCGGCGGCCTCTACAAGTGGGTGGACGAGTCCGGCAAGGTGCATTACAGCGACTCCCCGCCACTGCAGAGCCAGCAGCAGGGCGTCGCCGAGCTCTCCAAGCAGGGCACCGTCACCAAGCCGGCGGAAAGCCCCGCCGCGCGCCAGGCGCGCGAAGCCGCCGAGGCCGCGCAAAAACAACACGACGTCCAACGCTTGGAAAACACCCGCCGCGACAACGCGCTGGTGGAAAGCTACGCCAGCCTGCAACAGCTGCAAGCCGAGCGCGCCAAGCAGCAGGCCGTGCTGCAAAGCGCGCTGGACGCGCTGCAGCTGCGCGCCCAAGGACTGGCGATGCAAGTCCGCAATACCCAGCAAGACATCGCGCAAAGCCAGCGCAACAAGCAAGCGCCGCCGCAAAACAGCCTGCGCAATCTGAAAGTGCTGCAGGCCGAACAACAGGATCTGGCCAAGCAGATCACCGTCAAGCAACAGGAACTGGCGGCTTTTCGCCAGAAAACCCAGAACGACCTCAGCCGCTATCGCCAACTGCGCGGCGAATGAGACTTGGCGCCGCGAAGCTTCTCACAACAAGCCTAAGGCCGCTGTTATTGGCCGCCTTCCTTGCGCTGCCAAGCCTCGTTCAAGGCCTTGGTGGCCGCCTCGCTGGCCTGCGCCGCCGCCGCTTGAGCGGTCTTGGCCGCCTCCAGTTCGGTATTCGCGCCGCTCAGCCCAGCCTGGGCATCCGCCAGCCGCTGCTCGGCTTTGGCCTTGTCCGTCTCCGCCTGCGTCAAGCGCGCATCGGCTTTCTGTTGCGCGCCGCGTACCTGCTGGTAATACATCTGCGCCGCCAGCAATTGCTCATCCGCCGTCTGCGCCAGCGCCGGCATCGACAATAGCAAGCCCGCCAGCGCCGCGGCGATTCCGTTCACTTTCATCTCAGCTCCCGTTTTTCGGTTTCAACGACGCAAGCTTAACGCGGCCACCGGATTTTGGCTAAATCCCGACGCTCAGCCGACGGCGCGCGATGGCCGCGACAGCAGGTAGAGCAGGACGCTCAGCTCGATCGCCCCAACCAGCCACGGCACCCAATGCGGCGGCCGCGCCAACAGCAGGGCGGCGAACCCCGCGCCCATGCCCAGGCTGGCGAACCACTTGGCCTTGACCGGCACCACGCGCTGCTCGCGCCAAAGCCGCAGCGCCGGGCCGTAGCGCGGATGCGCGAGCAAACGCTGCTCCAGCCGCGGGGACGATTTGCTGAAACAGGCCAGCGCCAGGATCAGAAAGATCGTGGTCGGCATCACCGGCAGCAAGGCGCCTATCACGCCCAGCGCCAGCATCAGCATGCCGGCGCACAGATACAGCCAGCGCACCGCCGGGTGCCGCGCCCGCCCGCTCAAGCGTACACCTGGTCCAGGTGGCTGTTCATGCAGGCGAAAGCGGCCACGGCGCCGGCGGTGACGCGTTGCTCGGCCGCCTCATCCAGCAGCAGGCCGTCCAACGCGGCGGTGAACGCGCGCCAGTGGCGGGCGCGGCCATCCGGATGGCCAGCCAGGTGGCGGGCGCCGCAATTCTCGTCCAGGCCCAATTTGCCGGCCAGCTTGTACAGAATGGCCGCGCCCAGCTTGGAGCCTTCCACCACGTAGAGCCAGCCCATCGCGCTGGCCACGTCCAGCGTGCTGCTGATCGGCGCTTCGCGCAATTCCGGCAGCGGCCGGTCCAGGTCCCGCAGATCGGCGGCGATGCTGTCGTAACGGCGGCGCTCGGCCAGATCCGGGAACAGGCGGGCCAGCTCGGGGTTGTCGTACAGCGCGTCTGCATCGCGCAGGAAGCAGTATTGCGCCAACAGGAAGCGCGCGTAGTTTTCACGGGTGGCGAACGGCTGATTCGCCATGATGCGCTGGTCCAACGCGTCGTGGGTTTCGTGGGTGCGGGCTTTCAGATCCTGGGTGCGGGTTTTCTCGACAACGGTAGTCATGCTCGTGTTTCCTGTTTGATGCGAACCCGGCGCCTGCGCGCGGCGGCGAGGGCGCCGGGATGAGGCGATTAACTCGCCATTATAATGCGAATGATTCTTACAATCATTATCAAATTTACCATAACGACGGCATGCTCGAGAGAAAGGCGCGCCACGACGGCCGATCAACGCTAATCAGAGAGGGGAAACACGAGGAGAACAGCGAAAAACAAAAAGGCCAGTTCTTGCGAACTGGCCTGATTGCTGTAAATTGGTGGGTCGTGCGGGATTCGAACCTGCGACCAACGGATTAAAAGTCCGCTGCTCTACCAGCTGAGCTAACGACCCGATCCAGTATGCGCATAAAGTTTTGAGTGGTGGGTCGTGCGGGATTCGAACCTGCGACCAACGGATTAAAAGTCCGCTGCTCTACCAGCTGAGCTAACGACCCTCTAACAAAACTCCTGGCAATTTCCGGCATCGGAAACTGGTGGGTCGTGCGGGATTCGAACCTGCGACCAACGGATTAAAAGTCCGCTGCTCTACCAGCTGAGCTAACGACCCAAGAGAGAGCGCAACTATAATGAAACAGTTCAGGGTCGTCAACGGGTTTTTGCATTTTTTTTTACATGAATGACGTTGGCACGCGGTGAAAAACCTCAAGCCGGCAGGAACCGAAAACGGGGAAGAACCATCTAAGCCCGAACGATAAGCTAGATCCCGACTTGTAAAGTCGCCGGACCATACCCATGTGTATAACAAGGGATCAGGCGGCGACCGCAAACGCCGGATCGCGATCACCCACTTACCGGATACTCAGCTCGCTCATGCGCACATTCCTCATCCTGTTATTGCTGTACCCCTTCGCAGAAATCGCCGCCCTGGTGGCGCTGGCGGACCACTTTGGCGGACTCGCCGTCTTCGTCTTCGTCGTGCTGTCTTCGCTGCTGGGGCTATGGATGCTGCGCAACCAGCAAATCGGCGCCCTGTTCACGCTGGGCAGCGTGATGCGCCAGGGCGAGCGCGTATCGCTGTATTCCCTGCTTTGGCCGCTGCGCTACTTGCTGGCCGGCGTGCTGTTCCTGATTCCAGGCGTCATCAGCGACCTGGCCGCAGTGCTGTTGCTATTGCCCTTCAAAGGCCCCAACATTGCCGTCAACGCTCGTGGGGCCGCTGGCGGCGGCCACAGCTCCGCCGATAATGACGTGATCGACGGTGAATACACTCGGGTGGACAAGGAAACTCCGTCGGACCGGCGTCTTCATTGAATGCCCAGCAGCCGCAAGACCTCCTCGTCGGTCGCCGTGAACTGAATCAACACCACCTTGTGCCGGCTCTTGTCGCCGGACAGCAGTTGAACGTCGCGTTTGGCCACGGCGAAGCGTTGCGCCAGCCAAGCCAGCAGCGCAGCATTGGCCTTGCCGTCCACCGGCGGCGCCGCCAAACGTATTTTCAGGCAATCGCCGTGTTCGCCCGCCGCCTCGGTCTTCTTGGCGCCGGGCTGAACATGCAAGCTAAGACGGACTGTGCCCTTACTGCAGTCCAGCCAGGGTTTCATGATCTTTTTCCCGCAAAACGGGAGAGTGTAGTCGAAAAGCCGCCGCGTCGGCACCGCCGGCCGCGGCCTCCGCTCTCCCTTCACTTATGAGGATATCGCGATGGATATTGGAATCAACGAACAAGACCGCCAGGAAATCGCCCACGGCTTGTCCCGCCTGCTGGCCGACACCTACACCCTGTACTTGAAGACTCACAATTTTCACTGGAACGTCACCGGGCCGATGTTCAACACCCTGCACCTGATGTTCGAAACCCAGTACAACGAGCTGGCGCTGGCGGTGGACGCCGTGGCCGAGCGCATCCGCGCGCTGGGCCACCACGCGCCGGGCAGCTACGCCGACTACGCCAAGCTGACCGCGATCCCGGAAGCCGCCGGCACCCCGCCCAAGGCTGAGGAAATGATCCGCCAGTTGGTGGACGGCCATGAAACCGTATGTCGCACCGCGCGCAGCATTTTCGCCGTGGTTGACCGCGCCGGCGACGAGCCCAGCGCCGACTTGCTGACCCAGCGCCTGCAAGTGCATGAAAAAACCGCCTGGATGCTGCGCAGCCTGCTGGAAAAATAATAGGCCGCAACGCCCTCTGCCCGACGCCGCGCTCCACGCGGCGTTTTTGCTTGCCATCGTGCTACACTTTCAGCAGCGCGCGCCCCGCCTGCGGCGGCATCTGTCGGCGCTCCGCCTACCCGGTAAAAGATCAGCCACCATGTCCACTAGTCCGCTTTCGCCCTCGTCGTCCAACGCAGCCATGCTGCCCTTGGCCACGACGCTGTTTGCCTCGCTGCTGGTTCATGCGCTGCTGTTCAGCCTGGAAATCCGGCCGCGCTCGAGCCCGCCGGCGCCGGCCTCGGTCCAGATCATCAATGTGCAATTGAACCAGGCGCCCAGCCGGACCGTGCCCAAGACCCGCCGACTGGCGGAACAAAACAATCTGGGCGCCGGCAACAGCGCGCAAACCGACCGGCTGGCCAGCCACCGCGCCAAACCGCCGGCCGCGCCAGTGGATCCCGGCACTCCCGAACCCGCCGACGCCTCGCCGCGACAGCAGACCATTACCCGGCCACCGGACACCGGCAAAAAACCTGCGCTGCCGCCAGCGCAATCCGGCAACGTCGGCCACGTCAGCGCCGGCAGCCTGCTGGCGCAAGTCGGCGACCTGAGCCGGCAATTGGGCGACAGCGGACTGGCCGATCAGCAGCAGGAAAGTGGCGGCAAGCAAGGCCGGCTGGCGGAAAGCGCGCGCGGCTACCCCTGGGCCCGCTACCAGGAAGACTGGCGGCTGAAAGTGGAGCGCATCGGCAACCTCAATTATCCGGAAACCGCGCGCCGTCAGAATATTCACGGCGCGGTCACGCTGGAAGTGCTGATTGCAGCCGACGGCGGCCTGCGCGAAGTCCGCGTGCTGCGCAGTTCCGGTTTCGATGTGCTCGATGACGCCGCCCGCCGCATCGTCGAACTGGCCGCGCCCTATCCGCCGTTCCCGGCCTCGCTCGCGCAGCAATACAGCTCGCAGCGCATCCGTCAGAAATTCGTCTTCACCCGCGACAATCAATTATCCAGTCGCTGACACATCATCAAGGAATCTCCATGTACGAAGTCAACCGCAGCATTGCCCTGATCCGCCCATTGGCGCCCTTTCACGCCTGGCTGCAACAACTGCCTGGCGGCTTGGACGGCGGCATGTCGCTGGACCAGCTGGGTCTGGATTGCAACGCGCTGCTGATCCCGCCGGCGGAGGATTACACCGATGCCCAGACCTTCATCCTCGAACGCTACCAGCAATTGTTCGAAGCCGAACTCTCCGACTGGTGCGATGACGATGGCCTGTGGCCCGAGGCATTGACGCTGGAGCTGTTCCAGCAATGGTTCGCGGTGGAAATCCACTCCATCGTCACCGACCTGGTCGACGAGCCGCTGGAGCGCGAAGCTTTCGTGCCGCTGGAACTGGGCGAATAACACGGAGAAACGGCGGCGCTCATCGGCGCCGCCACCAACACCCAAGGGGGGGAAACACCATCATGCAGCACAATACCAAGATCAAAGTGCGCGGCTATCACCTGGACCTGTACGGCCATGTCAACAATGCCCGCTACCTTGAGTTCCTGGAAGAGGCGCGCTGGAATTACTTCGAAAGCCGCGGCGACCTGCCCTGGTTCCTGCAATCGGGCCTGGCCCTGGTCGTCGTCAACATCAATATCGATTACCGCTACCCGGCCACTATGGGCGACGAACTGCAGATCGACACCGGCGTGAAATCGATAGGCACCCGCAGCGCGGTGATGCACCAGCGCGTGACGCTGGCCGGCAGCGGCAAACTGGTGGCCGAGGCCGATGTCACTTTCGCTGTCTTTGACGCCAAACAGGGCAAGGCGGTGGCGCTGGATGGCAAACTGAAGGAACTCCTCGAACAGATGCTGGCCGAACAAGCCTGATCATCATGGCATGAACCGTCCGGGCCGCGCCCGGACCTTACCCGCAGGACAAGGAAATGAAGAAAGCTCTGCTCGCGCTGCTTGGCGTCGCTCTGCTCGCCGTCATCGGCTATATGACGCTGTTCGCCGGCACGCCGGCGCCGCAGGTCAGCTATACCTCGCTCAGCGGCCAGACCGCCAGCACCGAGTCGCTGAAGGGCAAGGTGGTGCTGGTCAACTTCTGGGCCACCAGCTGCCCGGGCTGCGTGGAAGAGATGCCGGAAATCAAGAAGATGCATCAGGAGTTCGCCGGCAAGGGCTTGGAAACCATCGCGGTGGCGCTGAGCTACGATCCGCCCAATTACGTAAAGAGCTTCGTCGACAAATATCAGTTGCCCTTCTTTGTCGCGCTGGATGGCAATGGCGAGATCGCCAAGGCCTTCGGCGACATCCAGCTGGCGCCGACCACCTTCCTGATCGACAAACAGGGCAAGATCATCAAGCGCTACGTCGGCGTGATGGACTTCAAGGAAGTGCGCGCGCTGGTGCAGCAGCATCTGTGAGCCCGCTCGCCGCCGCCAAAACCAACGCCCCGGTCAGCCGGGGCGTTTTTCATCGCGTGGCGCACACCGCGCAAGCGGGATCACGCGGCACCCGGATCTGGCGGAACTCGCCAGCCAGCCCATCGTAAAGCGTCAGCCAACCCAGCCGCGGCGCGATGCCAGCCAATAGCTTGACCGCCTCCACTGCCTGCAAGCTGCCTATCACCCCCACCAGCGGCGACAGCACGCCGAAAGTCGCGCACGGCCCATCGCCGGCCTCGCCCTCGTCAGGGAACAGACAGTGATAGCAGGGAGACGCCGCGTCGCGCGGATCGAACACCGCCAACTGCCCGGAAAAACGTACCGCGGCGCCGGACACCAGCGGCGTGCCGGCAGCGACGCAGGCGCGGTTCACCGCGTGGCGGGTGGCGAAATTATCGCTGCAATCCAGCACCAGCTCGTGGTCGGCGGCCAACTGCGCCAGCTCCTCTGGACCCAAACGCCGCGCCAGCGGCGTTACCGTCACTTCGGGGTTGATCGCGCGCATGCGCTCGGCGGCGGACTCCGCCTTCAAACATCCGAGGCTATCACTGTGGTGAATAATCTGGCGCTGTAGATTGGACAGCTCCACCACATCGTCGTCGGCGATGCTGATCTGCCCTACGCCGGCGCTGGCCAGGTACAACGCCACCGGCGAGCCCAGTCCGCCGGCGCCGACAATCAGCGCCCGCGCCTGGCCCAAGCACTGCTGGCCTGCGATATCGATTTCCGGCAGCAGGATATGCCGGCTATAGCGCAATAGCGCTTCGTCGTTGAGTTCCATCATCTTTCCAGCCTAATCCGAACGCAGCCACCACGCCATCGTCCAAAAGCATAAGGCCAGCCGTATGCTGGCTGGCCTTATGTTCAAAGCTGAAACGCGGACTTATTCTTCCACCGTCTTGCGGGCGAACTTGATGCCCAGCTGCTTGAGCTTGCGGTACAGATGGGTGCGCTCCAGGCCCACCTTCTGCGCCACCCGGCTCATATTGCCGTTCTCCAGCGAGATATGGTACTCGAAGTAGCGCCGCTCCAACTGCTCGCGCAGTTCGCGCAGCGGCATATTGAAGTCGAAACCGGACTCCTCCACCGGCTTCTCGTGGCGGAACTGCGCCAGCACCTTGTTGACCTCGCCGGCATCCACCTCGTCGGACTCCGACGTCAGCGCCAGGCTCTTGATGATGCTGCGCAGCTGCTCCAGATTGCCCGGCCAGTCATACTGACGCAGCGCGTTGAGCGCGGCGGTGGTCAGTTTGCGCGCCGGCACCTGCTTGGACTCCACCAGCTCGGTCAGGATCTGCTCGGCGATGAAGATGATGTCCTCGGAATGCTCGCGCAGCGGCGGAATCGGCACGATCACGCTGGACAAGGCGGTCAGCAGCCGGTTGTCGCACTCGGGATCGACCAGCAATTCCTGCAAGGGACGGCTGCAGGAACACAGCAGCCGCACATTGAAACGGTCCAGCTTGGACAGCAGGAACAGCAGGCCTTGCTGCACGCGGCGGCCGTACTGGCCGATCTCCGGCAGGAACAACACGCCGTTATTCGCCTTTTGCAGCAGCTCCAGCGGCGCGTCCGCCAATTGCTCCTGCTTGGCCGGCGTCACCCACGGCGTATTTCCCTGGTGGAAAAAGCGCGCCACCAGCTCAAAGCCGGAGCCAGGCTCGCCGGTCAGCAACACCGGAGACTTGACCTTGGCCACGCGTTCCAGTTGCCGCTTCAACTCCTGGATCGGCTCGCTGCGGCCCAGCTTGTCCAGGTTCAGCGAGGTATTGGCCTGCATGTCGCCATACTTCAACGCGCGCTGCACCGTGGTCAGCAACTTTTGCAGCGCGATCGGCTTCTCCAGGAAGTCGAACGCGCCGATGCGAGTGGCTTCCACCGCGGTGTCGATGCTGGCATGGCCGGACATCATCACCACCGGCATGTTCAGCTGGCCGGACTTGGCCCACTCCTTGAGCAGCGTCACGCCGTCGCAATCCGGCATCCAGATGTCCAGCAACACCAACGCCGGACGCGTCTGGTTGCGCAGCTGTCTGGCCACCTCGGCGTTTTCCGCCAACGCAACGGTATACCCCTCGTCCTGCAGTATCTCGGAGAGTAATTCACGGATACCGATTTCGTCGTCAACAATCAAAATATCGCTGCTACGCATTAGGCCTCCAGCAATGGCAGGGAGAGAAGGATGCGCGCGCCGTTCGGTTCGAGATTGCCCACTTTGATCTGCCCGTGGTGGTCTTCAAGAATCTTCTTGACCACCGCCAGGCCAAGACCGGTACCCTTGGCCTTGCTAGTCACATAGGGTTCGAACACGCGTTGCAGGATCTCCGGAGCAAAGCCCGGACCATTATCCTCCACGCTAACGAGCGCATAGCCTTCTTCTTTTCGGCTGCTAATTTGAATCATCGGGATGTCAACGTCAAGGACCGCATCTTGCGCGTTCTGAATCAGGTTATGTAAAACCTGGCGCAACAATGCCGCATCCGCCATGATCATCAACGGCCTTTCATCAAGCGCCATCTTAACAGCAGAGTTGGATTCGTAAAGAGCCATCACCTCCCGCACCACTTGATTCAGGTCCAATTCGGTCAACTTGGTGCGCGGCGCGCGCGCGTAATCGCGGAAGGCGTCGACCATGGCCTTGAGCGCGCCCACCTGCTTGATGATGGTATCGGTGGAGCGGCGCAGCATGTCGGAATCGGCGCCGGCCAGCTTGTCCTGCAGCTTCATCGCCAGCCGTTCCGCCGACAATTGAATCGGCGTCAGCGGATTGCGGATCTCGTGCGCCAGCCGCTTGGCCACCTCGCCCCAGGCCGCGTCGCGCTGGGCGCGCGCCAGTTCGGTAATGTCGTCGAACACCACCACATAGCCATCCGCCGACGCTTCCGGCAAATGCGCGCCGCGCACCAGCAAGGTGCGCTCGCCCTGCACCGTCAGATAGCTGAGCTGGGTTTTCCAATCGCTGTCGCTGTTCTTGGACGCATACTCCAGCACGCATTCCACCAACGGCGCCACCGCCGGAATCGTGGTGGCCCAGTGCGGGAAATCGCGGTCGGACACCTCGGCGAAATCCACGCCCAGAATGCGCGAAGCGCTGGTATTGGCCGCGCGCAGCTGCCAGTCGGCGCCGAAGGCGATCACGCCGGCGCTCAGGTTGGCCAGGATGCTTTCCAGGTAAAGCTTGCTGCTTTCCAGCTCGCTGCGGCTCAGGTCGGCGGCGTGGCGCGCGTCCTCCAGCTGCTGCGTCATGCGGTTGAACAGCGTGGTCAGCATGCCCAGTTCATCGCGGCGGTATACCGGATGGCGCTTGGAAAAGTCGCCCTGCGCCACCGCCCGGGTGCCGGCGGCCAGTTCGGACAGCGGCGCCGACAGCCGCTCGGACAGGAATAAGGCGAAGGCCAGCGCCGCGGTCAGCGCCAGCAGCGCGGACAAGGCCAGCGTCAGCATATAGAAGGTGGTCAGGCCCTCGCGCCCCAGCAGCAGTTGCCGGTATTCCGCGCGCGCGGTCTCGATCTGTTCGGCGTCCTGGGCAATGCTGCCCGGCGCCGATTGCAAGGCCTGCAGCACGCGCTGCTGGCTGTCCAGATTGCGATAGATCAGCAGCGATTTCAGCACCAGGCCGCTGCCGCCGTCGTTCTCGAAACTGTCCAGAGTTTGACGCGGCCTGAGCTTGGCGATACTGTCGCGCCCCAAGGAAGGAGGCACTCGCTCGCTGAGGCCGCCGGCAAAGGCCAGCAGCTGGCCGCTGCGGCTATAGACAGCAAGCTCGCGCAATCCCAATTGCTCGCGCAGCCGCTCCAGCCGCGCCGGCAGCAGCCCTTCCGGCAAGGACTCGATCTCGTCCTGCACCGAGCGCGCGCGCCGGCTCAGATCTTCCTGCACATAGTGCAGCGAATTGCGCGCCAGCCCCAGGCTGCGGTCCAGCGCCGATTCGACGCGCACATCGAACCAGCTCTCAATGCTGCGGGTCAGGAACTGGGCGGAGACGGTGAACACCAGGATGCCGGGCACCAGGGCCACCACCGCGAACATCATCACCAGCTTCTGGGTCAGCTTGGCGCCGAACACCCGGTCGCGCACCCGCTGGCGCAAGCGCAGCAACTGGCGCGCCACCACGCCCAGCAGCGTGGCGAGCAAAAGGCCGTTCAGGCCGAACACCCACCAGTAGTAATCGTTAAGCTTGGAGGCGTTGCCAGTGGCCAGCGCCAGCAAATAGAGCAGGATGGCGCCCAGCGTCGCCAGCGCGACAACCGCGTAGCGCATCAGCTGCCATCCTTTACGTCCAGCTTGACCCAGTCCGACGACAGCGACCAGTCAGCCGAACCCAGCGCGTTCAGTTGGAAGGGCTTGGGCAGTTCGCCGATATCCAGCAGCAGCCGCACCTGACCGGCCACGCGCCCCGGCGCGCGCGGGTCCAGCGTGCCGTTATTGAGCACGCGCCAGCCCTGGATCGCGCCCACGGCGCCCAGCGCCTCGCGCAATGTGGGATAGAAATTGGACAGTCCACCGATGGTGACCCGGTAGCGATTGGTCAAGGACTGGTAGGACAGTTTGAAACCAAGCTGGGCGTGCGGATCGAACCATTCGCTGAAATTCAGATAGTAAGCGGTCAGCCGCGGCTTGGTCAGTTGGAACTCCAGCCGGAACGGCAACACCACGCCTTGCTCCAGCGCATCGCTGAGACTGGGCGTCAAGCGCGTCTGAAAGCGAGTGCTGACGGACAGCTGGCCGTCCGCCGTCACTTCCGCCTCGGCCCGCCGCGAGCTGATGGTCTCGGCCTGCGCCGCCATGGCGAGGCCGGCCAGCAAACACAGCAGCAGGCTAATGTTTTTCAAGCAACGCGTAATAAAAGCCGTCATGACGCTCACAAGGAAGCAACTGCTCCTGCTTCAGGCACGCGGCGTCCGCGTGGCGGTTCAGGAAGGAGTCGAGCTGTTGCTGATTCTCTTCGGGGAAAATGGAGCACGTAGCGTAAAGCATTTTGCCGCCGGAGGCGAGCAAAGGCCACAGCGCGTCGGCCATCGCCGCCTGCTGCACGCCTAGCGCGGCAAAGTCGCCCGGGCGCCGCAGCCACTTGATGTCCGGATGGCGGCGCGCCACGCCGCTGGCGGAACACGGCACATCGGCGAGAATGCGGTCGAAGGGCTGGCCGTCCCACCAGCCGTCCGGCTGGCCGGCGTCGGCGACATGCAGCCGGGCGGTGGCGCCGATGCGCTCCAGATTGTCCGCCACGCGCTGCAGCCGCTGCTCGTCGATGTCCAGCGCGGTCACGCTGACATCGGCGCTCTCCAGAATGTGGCCGGTCTTGCCGCCGGGCGCGGCGCAAGCATCCAGCACGCGCTGGCCGGCGCGCAGGTCCAGCCAATGCGCGGCCTGCTGCGCGCCCCAGTCCTGCACCGACACCTCGCCGTCGGCGAAGCCGGGCAGCTCGCGCACATTCACCGGCCGCGCCAGCTTGATCGAGCCGCCGTCCAGCGCCTCGCCGTCCAGGCCGGCCGCGCGCAGCCGCTCCAGATAGGCCGCGGCGTCGCCATGGCGGCGGTTGACGCGCAAGGTCATCGGAGGATGGCTGTTGTCGGCGTCCAGGATGGCGCGCCAAGCGTCCGGATAGGCGCGCTGCAAGCCCTTCACCCACCACAGCGGATGATTGAAGCTGGCTTCAAGGTCTTTTTCCGCCGCTCGTTCCAGCGCCGCGCGCTGACGCAGGAAGTTGCGCAGCACTCCGTTGACCAGACCCTTGAAATTGCCCTTGGCCAGCCTCCCGGCCAGGGTCACCGCCTCGTTCACCACCGCGTACTCGGCGGCGCGGGTATGCAGCAATTGATAGAAGGCCACGATCAACACCCGCTCCAGCACCGGCTCGGGCAAGGGCTTGGCCACCAATTGGCGCAGATAAAAGCGCAGCCGCGCCAAGTGGCGCAGGCTGCCATAGCTCAGATCCTGCAGCGCGCCGCGCTCGGACGGGCTCAGATCGGGCGCCTTGCGCTGGGCTTCGGCCAAGGCCTCGGTCAGATTGGTTCCGGACTCGACGCGCAACAGGATGTTGGCGGCCAATTGCTGAATATGATGCATGGGTGCCTTCTATAACGACATAACAAACAGGCCAATGCCGGTCGGCATTGGCCTTGTGCGGTCATCGCGGCGCGGCGGCCGCGCGACGCTCTTCAATTAATATACGCCGCGCGCCATCGCTTGCAGCCGTTCGATGCGATCGGCGGTCTGCGGATGGGTTCGGAACAGATCGCCCATCCCGCCGCCGCCGGACAGCGGATTGATGATCATCATCTGCGCGGTTTCCGGATGCGCCTCGGCGGTGGGCATCACGATGCCCTGGGCGTAATACTCGATCTTCTGCAATGCGGACGCCAGCGCCAGCGGATCGCCGGAAATCTCGGCGCCGCCACGGTCGGCCTCGAATTCGCGCGCGCGCGAAATCGCCATCTGGATCAGACTGGCCGCCAGCGGCGCCAGCAGGGCGATGGCCAGGCGCGGCAGCAAGCCCACCGGCTGGCCGTTCTCATCGCGGCCGCCAAAGAACATGGCGAAGTTGGCCAGCGCCGAAATCGCGCCGGCCATGGTCGCGGAAATGGTGGAGATCAAGGTGTCGCGGTGCTGGACATGAGCCAGCTCATGCGCCATCACCCCGCGCAGCTCACGGTAGTCCAGCATGCGCATGATGCCGCTGGTGGCGGCCACCGCCGCGTGCTCCGGGCTGCGACCGGTGGCGAAGGCGTTGGGCTGCTCTTCGTGGATCACGTAGACGCGCGGCATCGGCAGGCCGGCGCGCTGCGCCAGTTCCGCCACCATGCCGTAGAATTCCGGCGCGCTCTGGGCGTCCACTTCCTGCGCGTTGTACATGCGCAGCACCATTTGGTCGGAATTCCACCAGGCGAACACATTCATCGCCCCGCCAAACAGCAGGGCCAGGATCATGCCGCTCTTGCCGCCTATCATGCCGCCGATCACGGCGAACAGCGCTAGGATCGCCGCCATCAGCAAAGTGGTTTTGAACCAGTTGTCCGTCATCGCTCGCTGCCTTTCACTCCTTGTCCATCAATCCGTTCACGCGCCCAGGCGCACGCCCGGCAAATGGCCGCGGCCGGCGACGAAATCGCGCGCGGCCAACCGCTTGCCGCCCGCCGCCTGCAGCACGCTCAAGCGCACCAGGCCAGCGCCACAGCCCACCAGCACGCCGTCCGCGTCCGCGGCGACGATCACGCCCGGTTCGGCTTCGCCGGCTTCGGCGCTGGCCATCCACAGTTTCAGCGGCTCGCCGGCCAGCAAGGTATGCGCGCCGGGCGCCGGGTTGTAGGCGCGGATCGCCCGCGCCACGTCCTGCGCCGGCAGGCTCCAATCCACCAAGGCCTCGGCCTTGTTCAGCTTCTGCGCGTAAGTGACGCCCGCTTCCGGCTGCTTGCGCGGCTGAATGGCGTCCAGCCCGGCCAGCGTGGAGACGATGGCGCGCGCGCCCTCTTCCGCCAGCTTGTCATGCAGCGTGGCGGCGGTTTCATCGGCGGCGATGGCCACCGGATGGATGGACAGCATGTCGCCGGTGTCCAGGCCCACGTCCATCTGCATGATGGTGATGCCGGTTTCGGCGTCGCCGGCCAGGATGGCGCGCTGAATCGGCGCGGCGCCACGCCAGCGCGGCAACAGCGAGGCGTGGATGTTCAGACAGCCGCGCGCCGGGATGTCCAGCACCGCCTGCGGCAGGATCAGGCCATAAGCGGCCACCACCATCAGCTCGGCGCCGACATCGCGCAGCATCTGCTGCGCCTCCTCGTTGCGCAGCGACACCGGCTGCTCCACGCGCAGGCCGTGCTCCAGCGCGACGGCCTTGACCGGGCTGGGTTTCAATTTCATGCCGCGGCCGGCCGGACGGTCCGGCTGGGTCAGCACCAGGGCGATTTCATGGCCGGCGGCGATCAGCTCTCGCAGCGCTGCGGCGGCAAACTCCGGCGTACCGGCAAAGATCAATTTCATTCAAACCATTCCGGACGGAGCGCCGATGGCGCGTCCATCACATATTCTGTTTTTCACGCTTTTTCAGCTTGGTCTTGATGCGGGTCTGCTTCATCTGGGACAGGTATTCAACGAATACCTTGCCGTCCAGGTGATCGATCTCGTGCTGGATGCAGATCGCCAGCAGGCCGTCTGCTTCCAGTTCGAACGGCTTGCCGTTGCGGTCCAGCGCGCGCACTTTGACGCGCTCGGCGCGGGTCACCTTGTCGTAGATGCCGGGCACGGACAAGCAGCCCTCCTCGTACACGGTCTCGCCGTCCTTCTGCAGGATTTCCGGGTTGATGAACACGCGACGCTCGTTCCGCTCCTCGGAAATGTCCATCACCACCAGGCGGTGGTGGAAATCGACCTGGGTCGCGGCCAGTCCGATGCCTTTGGCTTCGTACATGGTCTCGAACATATTGTCGATCTGCGTCTGCAAGGCCTCGTCGAAGACCTCCACCGGCTTGGCCACGGTGTGCAGCCGTTCATCCGGGTAATGCAAAATATTCAACAATGCCATCGGATTTAATGACTCCCCATCGTTTCAATCACTCATCAAGTTGTCGTATCGCAATCGGCACGCCGATAATAGACATGTTCGAAACGCGATTCGTTGCATGCGGGCCACCCCCCGCAGGTGTCCGTCCACCTTCATATTGGGGCATTTCCCATGCGTAAAAGCATTATATCCTTCGCCTTGGCCCTCGGGCTCGCCGTGCCCGGTTTCGCTGCTGACCTGCAACTGAAAGCGGATGCGCCCAGCCGCTACACCGTGAAGCGCGGCGACACGCTGTGGAGCATTTCCGGGCGCTACCTGAACAGCCCCTGGAAATGGCCCCGCCTGTGGCGGATGAACCAAGGCGAAATCAAGAACCCGCACTGGATTTATCCTGGCGATGTGCTGGCGCTGGACTATGTGGACGGCCAGCCGCGCTTGTCGCTGGCCAGGGGCGCGCAACGCGAGGTCAAGCTGTCGCCGCAGGCGCGCATCGAAGCCCAGGATCTGGCGGTGGCCAGCATCCCGGCTTCCGCGATCGAGCCCTTTCTCAAGCGCCCGCTGGTGGTGGACATGGCGCAATTCATGCAAGCGCCCAAGCTGATCGCCGGCCCGGAAGAACGCATCAGCGTCACCACCGGCGACCGGGTCTACGCCACCGGCATCACCGAGGCTGGCACCTGGCAGGCCTACCGCCTGGGCAAACCGCTGCTGGACCCGGACAGCAAACAAGTGCTGGGCATAGAAGCCACGTATAGCGGCGACCTGGTTGCCGACAAGGCGCAAGGCGAAGTCCAGACGCTCAAGGTCAGGAATACCAGCGAGGAAATCATGGTCGGCGATCGCCTGATGCGCGCGCCGCGCCAGAATTTCAACAATTACGCGCCACACCCGGCCAGCGCGCAGATGAGCGGCAAAGTGGTCTCAATCTACAACGGCGTGGACGGCGCGGCGCAATACTCCACTATTGTACTCAATCTGGGCAGCGCGCAGGGAGTTGAAAACGGCCATGTGTTCGGTCTGTTCAAAAAGGGCCGCCCACTGGAAATCAAGGACGAGCAAGGCAAGCGCACGGTGGCATTGCCGGCGGAGCGCGCCGGCAATGCCTTCGTCTACCGCGTGTTCGACAAAGTCTCCTACGCGCTGGTTCTCGATAGCACCGGCCCGATCTATGTCGGCGACGGCGTGGCCAGTCCCGAGCAAGAATGACGCAGCCTCCGCACGACTGGCTGTTGCTGGCGCTGACCCCCGGCATCGGTCCGGCCGGCTTTCTGCGGCTGATCGACGCCTTCGGCAGCGCCGCCGCCGCGCTGGACGCCAACAGCCGCCAGACCGAGCCCCTGATCGGCAAAGAAGCCGCCGCCGCGCTGCGCGGCCGCGAGGCCGAAGCCGCCGCCGACTCCGCGCAGCAATGGGCGCAAACCCCTGGCTGCCAACTGGTGTCCTTGCTGGATGACGACTATCCGCCGCAGTTGGCCGAATCCGGCTCGCCGCCGCCGCTGCTGTTCGCCCGCGGTCGACGCGAACTGCTGGCCCACCCCATGCTGGCCATCGTCGGCAGCCGCGCAGCCACACCGCAGGGCCGGCAGAACGCGGAAAGCTTCGCTAGCGAATTGGCCGAGCACGGCTATTGCATCGTCAGCGGCATGGCCAGCGGCATCGACGCCGCCGCCCACCACGGCGCGCTGACCCAGCCGGCCTCCACCATCGCCGTGGTCGGCACCGGCATAGACCGCGTCTACCCGGCCGGCAACCGCCAGCTGGCGCACCGCATCGCCGAGGAAGGGTTGATCCTGTCCGAGTTCGCGCTGGGCATGGGGCCGCTGGCCGGCCATTTCCCGCGCCGCAACCGCATCATCGCCGGGCTCAGCCGCGGCTGCCTGGTGGCCGAGGCCAACACCGGCTCCGGCTCGCTGATCACCGCGCGGCTGGCGATGGAGAACAACCGCGAAGTGATGGCCATCCCCGGCTCCATCCACAATCCGCAATCGCGCGGCTGCCACCGCCTGATCAAGGACGGCGCCAAGCTGGTGGAAACCGTGGACGACGTGCTGGACGAAGTGGGCCGCCTGCAACGCCAGCCTCCCCGCGCCCAGCCGGCGGTTGTCGCCGCGGAATCGCCGCTGCTTGAAGCCATGGGATTCGACCCCATCAGTATCGATGCACTTTCAACCACGCTCGGGTTGACTGTGGGGGAGCTTTACGCGATGCTGCTCGAACTTGAGCTGGCCGGCCTGGTGGCCAGCCATCCCGGCGGGCTTTTTCAACGCCTGAAATCGGGCTGAACCGCGCTAACCCGCACTTTGATAAAGACAGATTGATGTTTGACGTACTCGCCTTCCTGTTTGAACAATTCCGCGATCCGGAAGCCTTTGGCGACCGCGGCGTGCTGATGCGCCAGCTGGAAGCCGCCGGTTTCGAAGACGAGGAGATCAACGACGCGCTGGACTGGCTGGATGGCGTCAGCGGCCTGGACGACAGCGGCTATCTCGGCGCCAACGAGGCCAGCGGCATCCGCGTCTACGCTGAAGACGAGGTGGAACACCTGCCCGCCGACGTGCGCGGCCTGCTGCAGTTTCTGGAAGACCACGGCGCCTTGACGCCGGCGCAGCGCGAAATGGTGATAGACCGGCTGATGGACCTGCCCGCCGACGATATCAACGTAGGCAGCGCCAAGCTGGTGGCCTTGATGGTGTTGTGGGCGCAACAGGCGGAGCTGCCCATTCTGCTGGGAGAGGCGCTGCTGGATGCCGTGCATGGCGAACCCACCATGCAATGACTTGTCAGGCGTCTGGGCCGGGCTTAACATGCCGCCCTTGCTTGTCTCGGCTGGCACCCGAACCAAAGAGCGCTCTTGCGCTCTTGTTTTATTTGACGAATATATTTTCTGTCGACGCGATTTTTCCGAACGGACATTCCCGCACGGTCGACGGGAACGCAGCACCACGCAGAGGCTCAAAGCCATGCCGCGACGGCAGGCTTGCGAAGCCCGACGGATCAGCCGGCGCGCCGGCGCTTGCAAACAATTGAAAAGATAATATGCCCACCAGTCTCTTGATCGTCGAATCGCCGTCCAAGGCGAAAACGCTGAAGAAATACCTAGGCCCGGACTTTGAAGTCCTGGCCTCCTACGGCCATGTGCGCGATCTGGTGCCCAAGAACGGCGCGGTGGACCCAGAAAAAGGGTTCGCGATGAAATACCAGTTGATCGCGCGCAACAGCAAGCATGTCGACGCCATCGTCAAGGCGGTGGGCGACGCCGAACACATCTATCTGGCAACTGACCCGGACCGCGAAGGCGAAGCCATTTCCTGGCATCTGGTGCAGATCCTGAACAGCAAGAAACTGCTGAAGAACAAGACCGCCCAACGCGTGGTGTTCCACGAGATCACCAAGAACGCGGTGCTGGAAGCGATCCAGAACCCGCGCGAAATCGCGCAGAACCTGGTGGACGCGCAGCAGACCCGCCGCGCGCTGGACTACCTGGTGGGCTTCAACCTGTCGCCGCTGCTGTGGAAGAAGATCCGCCGCGGCCTGTCCGCCGGCCGCGTGCAGAGCCCGGCGCTGCGGCTGATCTGCGAGCGCGAGAACGAAATCCGCGCCTTCGTCGAGCAGGAGTACTGGTCGGTGCATCTGGACAGCCACAAGGGCCGCACCAAGTTCGGCGCCAAGCTGACCACAATGGCCGGCAAGAAGCTGGAACAATTCGACATACCCAATGAGGCCGAGCAGGCCGGCATACTGGCGCGCTTGGAAGGCCACCCGGCGGTGGTCAGCGCCATCGAGAAGAAAAAGAAATCGCGCAGCCCCGCCGCGCCATTCACCACCTCCACGCTGCAGCAGGAGGCCGTGCGCAAGCTGGGCATGACCACTGACCGCACCATGCGCACCGCGCAGCAGCTGTACGAGGGCATAGACATCGGCCAGGGCACCGTCGGTCTGATCACCTATATGCGTACCGACTCGGTGGCGCTGGCCGGCGAAGCGGTGGAGGAAATCCGCGGCTATATCGGCCTCAAGTTCGACGGCGACTACCTGCCGAAGAACCCGGTGGCCTACAAGAACAAGTCCAAGAACGCCCAGGAAGCGCACGAGGCGATCCGCCCCACCTCCATCCTGCGCACGCCGGAAATGGTCAAGCCCTTCCTGACCACCGATCAGTTCAAGCTCTACGACATGGTCTGGAAACGGACCCTGGCTTGCCAGATGGCGCCGGCCAAGTTCGACACCACCAGCATAGACATCGCCGTCGGCGAAGGCATGTTCCGCGCCACCGGCCAAGTGCAGACCTTTGCCGGCTTCCTCGCCGTGTATGAAGAAGACGTGGACGACGCCGAGGATGAGGACAACGCCAAGCTGCCGCTGCTGGAAGAGGGCGAGACCCTGCCGGTGGACAAGCTCTACGGCACCCAGCACTTCACCCAGCCACCGCCGCGTTATTCGGAAGCATCGCTGGTGAAGGCGCTGGAAGAATTCGGCATTGGCCGCCCGTCCACCTACGCCAGCATCATCTCGACGCTGAAGGACCGCGAATACGTGGTGCTGGACAAGAAGCGCTTCCTGCCCACCGACACCGGCGACATCGTCAACAAATTCCTGACCGAGCATTTCGCGCAATACGTGGACTACAACTTCACCGCCAAGCTGGAAAACCAGCTGGATGAAGTGGCCAACGGCCAGCGCGAGTGGGTGCCGGTGATGGACAGCTTCTGGAAGAACTTCTCCAAGCAGATCACGGAGAAGGAAAGCATTTCCCGCGCCGAGGTCACCACCGAGAGCCTGGACGAAGCCTGTCCCAAATGCAGCAAGCCGCTGTCCATCAAGTTCGGCAAGCGCGGCCGCTTCATCGCCTGCACCGGCTATCCGGACTGCGATTACACCCGCAATATCGGCGAAACCGCCGAACAGGCGGCGGAAGAGGCGGAAGCGCCAACGGTGATCGAAGGCCGCAGCTGCCCGGAATGCGGCGGTGAATTGCACATCAAGAAGGGCCGTTACGGCAAGTTCATCGGCTGCGCCAACTATCCGAAGTGCAAGCACATCGAACCGCTGGAAAAGCCGCGCGAAACCGGCGTGGAATGCCCGGAATGCAAGGCCGGCCAGCTGATCGAGCGCAAGAGCCGCTACGGCAAGCTGTTCTATAGCTGCAATACCTATCCCAAGTGCAAGTACGCCACTTGGAACCCGCCGGTGGCCGAGCCCTGCCCGAAGTGCAACTGGCCGATCCTGACCATCAAGACCACCAAGCGCCGCGGCACCGAGAAAGTCTGCCCGCAGAAGGAATGCGGTTATAGCGAGGTGATCGCGCCGCCGGAAGGCA
The DNA here is from genome assembly GCF_001043555.1 of Chromobacterium sp. LK1. Lineage (NCBI taxonomy): Bacteria > Pseudomonadati > Pseudomonadota > Betaproteobacteria > Neisseriales > Chromobacteriaceae > Chromobacterium > Chromobacterium sp. LK1. The sequence continues at coordinate 41,732 of NZ_LDUI01000005.1, forward strand.
AGGAAGCCGAGCCAAGCTAAGTCGCCCGCGCTTAAAGCAACAGCCCTGCATGGGAAAACCGTGCAGGGCTGTTTGTTTATTACTGCGCAGGCAAGAGGCCGGTTCAGGCCGGCGGCGGCTTGAGCCGACGCACCGCCTCGGCTTCACGGATTTCCCTGCCCAGGAAGTAATTGAGCGCGGTGCGCAGCACCGCGATGGCGCCCAACTTGCCGATCTGATCCCAACTGGGCGCCACCGCGGTGGACAGGATATCGGCCGCCAGCTGCAACTCCAAGGCCAGCGCCAGAAAGCGGGCGAAGCTGAGCCGCACCTGATTGTAATCAGCGTGATCCGGGCTCAGGCAGCGGCGGATATAGCGCAGGCCCAGGGTCAGGATGCCGACGCCTATCACCAGCGCGCCCAGCGCCTCCACGCCCAGCTTGAGCCAGAGCACCATATTCAGCACCCACTCCTCGACTCCGGATTCCACTGGCGACATCATCTGACGGCTCCTCTTGATTCAGGCAGCGCTCACCTTACCCGCTTCAGCCGAACAGCACCAGGCTCCACACCGCGGTCAGATTGATCAGGCCCAGCAATTGAGCGGCGCTGCCCATGTCCTTGGCGCGCTTGGCCAGCGGATGCCGCTCCAGCGAAGTATGATCCACCGCCGCCTCGATCGCGGAGTTCAGCAGCTCGATGATCAGCGTCGCCAGCGAACTGGCCACCAGCAAGGCACGCTCCAACGGCTGGGCGTGAATGACGAAGGCCAGCGGGATCAACACCACCGCCAGCAGCACCAGTTGACGGAAGGCGTCCTCATGCCGGAACGCCGCCTTGAGGCCGTCCAGCGAGTAGCCGAAGGCGTTGATCAGGCGGGTGATCCCGGTTTTGCCTTTGAATGGGCTTTCTTTCATTGCTAGGTCCATGCGCTTGGGGCACAAAGCGGCGTCGGATGACGACCGGCGCCCCAGCATGCCAGCCCAAGATGACGCCAATAAAAAATCAAAACGGCCGGCATTGTCGCCGGCCGTGTCAAAGGTCGCTGCAATCGGCGTTAATGCGCCAGGCAGCGCCGCTCCAGCGCGTCGATGTACAGGCCGGCGACATTGATCTCGGTCTGATCCATGATCTCGCGGAAGCAGGTGGGACTGGTGACGTTGACCTCGGTCAGATAGTTGCCGATCACATCCAGGCCCGCCAGCAGAATGCCGCGTTTCTTCAGCTCCGGCCCCACTGCCTCGGCGATCTCGCGATCGCGCGCGCTCAGCGGCCGCGCCTCGCCGCGACCGCCTGCCGCCAGGTTGCCGCGGGTTTCCCCGGCGGCGGGAATCCGCGCCAGGCACCAGTCCACCGGCTCGCCGTCGATTACCAGGATGCGTTTGTCGCCGTCGCGGATCTCCGGAATATAACGCTGCGCCATCACCGTGCGCTTGCCGCGCAGGGTAATGGTTTCAATAATCACCGACAGATTGGCGTCGTCCGGACGCACCCGGAAGATGCTATCGCCGCCCATGCTGTCCAGCGGCTTCAGGATCACGTCCTGATGCTGATTGACGAAGGTGCGCAGCCGGTGCGATTCGCCGGTGATCAGCGTCGGCGCGGTCAGCTCCGGGAATTGCAGAATGGCCAGCTTCTCGTTGAAATCACGCAAGGCCTGGCCGCTGGTGAACACCTTGGCGCCCTGGGCCTCCGCCAGCGTGAACAACTGCGAGGCGTACAAGTACTCCATGTCGAACGGCGGGTCCTTGCGCATCACCACGGCGCTAAAGGCCTGCAAGGGCTGGCGGTGCAGCTCGCCCAGCTTGAACCAGGCGGGATGTTCGCCCGCGTTCTGACCAGTCAGGCTCAGATCGCGCGCATCCACCAGCACGCGTCCGCCTTCCACCGATAACTGGTGCGCCTCGGCGAAGCTCAGGGCGTGGCCGCGTGCGGCCGCCTCCTGCATCATCGCGAAGGTAGTGTCCTTGTAAAGCTTGAAGTGATCCAGCGGATCGGCAATGAACAAGATACGCATGCTTGTCAGTCCTCGCTTGGCTTGGCGGTATCGCGCAATATGCGCGCCATATCGCCTCGCGCTTTTTCCATCATCTCATCGGCTTGGGCGGCAACGGCAAGAAAGGCCTCCTCGCCGGCTCCATTATAGGAGCAGCCCAGATAGCGCAGTGGCTCGTCCTGTGGCGCGCCCAGCAGCGCCGCCATCGGATTGGCCGGCATCTGATAGGCCGACAACATCGGCCCGTCATTGCCGACAAAGCGGTAATACTGCTCCGTCGCCCGGATAGGCGCGCGTTTGAGCCGCAGCCGGGACGCGGCTTCGGCCATTGTCCAAGCGGACGGCAGCGGCACCGACACGAACTCCTTGTGCAGCGCCAGCCGCGTCGTCTCCACGCCGAACACCCGGATCGGCCGCTGCAGATCGTAGACATACACGCCCAGGCTGCTGGCCTGCTCACTCTTGCGTATCCAGGCCGGCCCCTTGTCGAACACCACGTCCAGCAAGGCCGGCTGCAGCGCCTGGTAGCGCTCGAACGATGCGCACTGCACCAATTCCTCCAGCGCCTGCGGCGTCAAGGCCTCGTCGGCGGCCGCCGAGGCCGTCGCCGCCAACAGCGCCAGGCTCAGCCAGGCTTTCATTCCTCCGCGTCCGGATCGGTGGCTTCCAGTTCCAGCGCCGCCGCCAGCAAGGCCAGCCGCGAGATCACGCCATAGGCGTAGAAACGGTTGGGCGCACAGTCCGGCGTGCCTTGGCGGTCCGGCAGGCAAGCGGTCTCGAACGATAGCGGCACGAAGTGCATGCCGGGCGCGTTCAGGTTCTCGTCTATGCCGCGGCCGGTATGCACGCGGTAGAAGCCGCCGGTCACATAGCGGTCCATCATGTAAACCACCGGCTCCGCCACCGCGTCTTCCACCGTTTCGAAGGTGTACACGCCCTCCTGGACGATGACCTCGGACACCTCCAGGCCTTCCTTGACCACCGACATCTTGTTGCGCGCCTTGCGGTTCAGGCCCAGCACCTCGTCCGGGCTCTTCACGCTCATCACGCCCATGCCGTAAGTGCCGGCATCGGCCTTGACGATGACGAAGGGCTCGTTGTCTATGCCGTACTCGCGGTATTTGATCCGGATTTTCTCCAGCATCCGCGACACTTCGTCCGCCAGTTGCTCCTCGCCGGTGCGGGCGTGGAAGTCCAGGCCGCTACAGCTGGCGAAATAGGGATTGATGGTCCAGGGATCGATGGAGATCAAGCGCGCGAAGTCCTCGCACACCTTGTCGTAGGCGGCGAAGTGGTTGCTCTTGCGGCGCACCGCCCAACCCGCGTGCAGCGGCGGCAACAGGTTTTGCTCCAGGCCCTTGAGCAGGTCGGGAATGCCGCCGGACAAATCGTTGTTCAGCAGGATCACGCAGGGATTGAAGCCATCCGCCAATACCAGGCGGTTGCCGCGGCGCTCTATGGGCTCCAGGCGCACGGTGTCGCCATTGGCGGATAGCAGCTCGGTCGGCTCGGTGATTTCCGGATTCAGCGAACCCAAGCGCACCTTGAGGCCGGCCTGTTCGAAAATATGCACCAGCGCGGCGATATTCTGCAGGTAGAAGGTGTTGCGGGTGTGGTTTTCCGGAATCAGCAGAATGCTGCGCGCTTCCGGACACACTTTCTCCACCGCGCTTTGCGCGGCGTGCACCGCCAGCGGCAGGAAATCGCGGTTCAGGTTGTTGTGGCCGCCGGGGAACAGGTTCATGTCCACCGGCGCCAGCTTGAAGCCGCTGTTGCGCAGGTCCACCGAGCCATAGAACGGCGCCGCGTGGTTGTGCCACTGACTGCGGAACCAGTGTTCGATCTGAGGCTGGGCAGTCAGGATGCGGCTTTCCAGTTCGTAAAGCGGGCCGGTCAAAGCGGTTGCCAGATGCGGAACGGGCGGCATGAGATCCCCTTGGGTTTTCGAATTGAATTCGCTAATGGTGGGGGTGGCGAGGGGCGAATTCAAGACTTATTGTGTTTTGACCATTCAAAAAGCAAAGGACGCTCGCGCGTCCTTCCAGTGTCATCCAGCCGCGATCCGGCCATTGCGGCCGCATCATCACAACGGCCAGGGTTCTCCGTAAGCCTGCTGATACAAATCCTTCAGCGAGTCCCAGTCGAAGAAATGGTTCTGGCAGCCCGGCGTGGTCACCTTGATCGCGCCGATCACATTGGCCAGGCGGCCGGTGATCTTCCAGTCCAGGCCGCGGCTGATGCCATAAAGCAGGCCGGCGCGGAAAGCGTCGCCGCAGCCCATCGGATCCACCGGCTTGATCGGCATCTGCACGCGCGGGATCAGGTGCACGGTGTCACCGACGTAGATCTCGGCGCCCTTGGAGCCGCGAGTGACGATCAACGCCTCCACCTTCTTGCTCAGTTCCTCCACCGACAGGCCGGCGCGTTCGCGCATCAGCTCGCTCTCGTAGTCGTTGATCGCCACATAGCTGGCCAGTTCGACGATCTCGTGGATCTCGTCGCGCGACAGCAAGGGCAGTTCCTGACCCGGATCGAAGATAAAGGGAATACCGGCCGCGGCCAGCTCCTTGGAGTGCTGCAGGAAGGCGGTGTAGCCACCAGGCGACAGAATGGCCAGCTCGATGGGGTCCGGAATATCCGCAACGTGATTCTCGGTGGCGAAATCCATGGCCCCGGGATGGAAGGCCATCAATTGATTGCCATCCTTGTCGGCAATGCCGAAGCACTGCGAGGTATACTGCTTGCGGATCAGACGGATGAAGCGGTCATCCACGCCGGCGCGTTTCAGATGTTGGCGATACGGTTCGAAGTCCTCGCCCACCACGCCCATGACGATGGGGGTTTCGCCGAGCAAACACAGGCTGTAGGCGATATTGCCGGCCATGCCGCCAAACTCCCTGCGCATGGTGGGCGCCAGGAAGGTGGTGGAAATCTTGTGCAGCTGATCCGGCAGGATCTGGCTGTCGAACCGGCCGTGAAACGAGAACAGGGTATCGTATGCGAGCGCCCCGCAGACGAGGATAGACATGCCCACTCCGCAAAAAGGTCAATCGACCATTTTAACATGAAACCATTTTGACGCGCTGCCCGCGCTTGGCGCCGCACGTAAATATTCAATCAACATCAAGCACCTACCAGGAATCCATTCATGCTCAAACGCCTGCTCGCCCCCGCGCTGATCGCGCTGCTGCCCTTGACCGCCATGGCCGCGGCCACGCTGGAACAAACCAGCTTCGCCACCCTGCAAGGCGGCAACACCACCCTCGCCGCTTACAAGGGCAAAGTCACGGTGCTGAATTTCTGGGCCACCTGGTGCGGGCCGTGCCGCGAGGAAATGCCGATGCTGAACAGCATGCGCGCCAAGCTGGCGCCCAAGGGCGTGGAAGTGGTGGGCGTGGCGCTGGACAATAAGGAAGAAGTCGGCGCCTTCGTGCGCCAGCTGAAAATCAGCTACCCCATCCTGCTGGGCGACAGCGACACGCTGGGCCTGATGCGCAGCCTGGGCAACGCCACTGGCGGCCTGCCCTACACCCTGGTGCTGGACCGCAAGGGCAAGGTGGCCGCCAAGCTGATCGGCCGCCTGGACGAGAAAAAGCTGGAAGCGGCGATCAAGCCCTATCTGTGACGACAACGCCCGGCCGTGGCCGGGCGTGATTGAGCGCAGCCCGCGCTAGCGGCGCTGCGTCCGGCGCAGGCCCAGCTGTTCGATCAACCCGCCGGCCTCCGCCGGCGCCTCATTCTCGATCAGCCAGTACTGACGGCAATCCGGCGTGCGCCCCAGCAAGCCCTGCTCCACCAGTTCGCGCCGCAGCAGCACGTGATCGCCGAACACCTCCTCCGCGCGCAACAGCGCGTTGACTTCCGGCTCGGACCATTGCCGGCCACGCGGCAAGGCCGCCCACAAGGCCCACAGACACAGCCGCTGCTCGCTGAACTTCTTCGGCCAGCGCGTCAAGCGTCCCTCGGCGTCGTAATGGCGCAACAAGCGCGTGGTTTCGGCCGATGCCTCGGGTGGCGTCGGGCGCTCGCACTCGGCGCGCCAATGCTGGAAGTTCTGGAAACCGGCGGCGCGCGCCAGCATATTGAGGATGCTCAAATGGCTGGGCGGGGCGCTTTCCTGCTGCCACTGCTGTTTGAGCGCGCGCGCCAAGGCGGAGATATCACTGCAATAAAAGGGATAAAGCGTACGAGACATGGTTCGAATCCTGTCGTCGTGCCAAGGTCGGAGGGACTGCCGCGGTCGCCGTTACGGCCTGGCACGGGTTCGAGCCAAGCGGGATGCATCTAGCCAAGACAGGTTTAGCGTGGTGCGGACACCGGCGACGCCTGGGTGAACTGTTGACCCGAGACGATGCTAACACCGCGCCGTTGGCTTGCAAAGCGCATGAGCATGAAAAAAGCCGACGCTCTTGCGTCGGCTTTTGGCCCTGCGGCTACCGAATCACTCCAAACGACCGTGGCACTGCTTGTACTTCTTGCCGCTGCCGCAAGGGCAGGCGTCGTTGCGACCGATACGCAGGCCCTGCGCCGCCAGCGCGTCCGGGGACAGCGGATTGTCCTCGTCCTCGCCCAGCGCCGAACCCGGCGCCGCGTGCTGCATTTCGTACTCGCCCACCTGGTGCGGCTCCACCGCGTCCACGTCTTCCTGGCTGCGGATCTGCACCGTCATCAGCACATTGACCACGCTGCGCTTGATGCGCTCCAGCATGTCGGCGAACAGTTCGAAGGCTTCGCGCTTATATTCCTGCTTCGGATTCTTCTGCGCGTAACCGCGCAGATGAATGCCCTGGCGCAGATGGTCCATCGCCGCCAGGTGTTCGCGCCAGTGGTTGTCCAGCATCTGCAGCACCAGGCTGCGCTCGAATTGGCGCATCACGCCGTCGCCGGCCAGGTCCACCTTGGCCTGATAGGTTTCGGCGGCCTGCTCGATGATGCGCTCGCGGATGGACTCGATGTCCAGCGCCGGTTCCGCCTTCAGCCATTCGCTGACCTTGATCGGCAGCAGGAATTCGGCTTCCAGCGTTTTCTCCAGGCCCGGCAGATCCCACTGCTCTTCCATGGATTCCGGCGGCAGGTGCTGGTCCACCAGGTCGGACAACACGCCTTCGCGCATGTTGACCACCACGTCGGACACATCGCTTTCCACCAGGATTTCATTGCGTTGCTGGTAGATCACCTTGCGCTGATCGTTGGCGACATCGTCGTATTCCAGCAATTGCTTGCGGATGTCGAAGTTACGGCCTTCCACCTTGCGCTGGGCGTTCTCGATGGAGCGCGACACCCACGGGTGCTCGATCGCCTCGCCTTCCGGCATCTTCAGACGGTCCATGATCGCGGCGACGCGGTCAGACGCGAAGATGCGCAGCAGCGGGTCTTCCAGGCACAGGTAGAAACGGGAGGAACCCGGGTCGCCCTGACGGCCGGAACGGCCGCGCAGCTGGTTGTCGATACGGCGCGATTCGTGGCGCTCGGTGCCGACGATGTGCAGGCCGCCGGCGGCCAGCACCTGATCATGCACCACTTGCCAATCGGCGCGAATCTTGTCGATGCGCGCGCGCTTTTCCTCGGCGGACAGGCTGTCGTCGGACTCGACGCCCTTGATTTCCGGTTCCGGGTTGCCGCCCAGCACGATGTCGGTGCCGCGGCCGGCCATATTGGTGGCCACGGTGATCACGCCGGGACTACCGGCCTGCACCACGATGTCGGCTTCGCGCGCGTGTTCCTTGGCGTTCAGCACATTGTGCGGCAGCTTGGCCTTTTGCAGCAGATTGGCGATCAGCTCGGAGTTCTCGATGCTGGTGGTGCCCACCAGCACCGGCTGGCCGCGCTCATGGCAATCCTTGATATCGGCCAGGATGGCATCGTACTTCTCCTTGGCGGAGCGGTAGACCTTGTCCTGTGCGTCCTTGCGGACCATGGGCCGGTTGGTCGGGATCACCACGGTTTCCAGACCGTAGATGCTCTGGAATTCGTAAGCCTCGGTGTCGGCGGTGCCGGTCATGCCGGCCAGCTTGCCGTACAGGCGGAAGTAGTTCTGGAAGGTGATGGACGCCAGCGTCTGGTTCTCGCGGTTGATCTCCACGCCTTCCTTGGCTTCCACCGCCTGGTGCAGGCCTTCCGACCAGCGGCGGCCGGACATCAGGCGGCCGGTGAATTCATCCACGATCACCACTTCGCCGTCCTGCACCACGTAATGCTGGTCCTTGTGGAACAGCGAATGGGCGCGCAGCGCGGCCATCAGGTGGTGCATCAGGGTGATGTTGGTGGCGGAATACAGGCTGTCGCCGTCCTTCAGCAGGCCCAGGCGGGTGAGGATTTCCTCGCTGTGCTCGTGGCCGGCTTCGGACATCATCACCGAGTTGGCTTTCTCGTCCACCCAGTAATCGCCCTCGCCCTCTTCGGTTTCCTGGCGCTTCAGCATCGGCGGCACCGCGTTCATGCGCTGGTACATGTCGATATTGTCGTCAGCCGGGCCGGAGATGATCAGCGGGGTGCGCGCTTCGTCGATCAAGATGGAGTCCACCTCGTCGATCACCGCGTAGGCGAGCTTGCGCTGCACCTTCTCTTCCACGCTGAACACCATATTGTCGCGCAGATAGTCGAAGCCGAATTCGTTGTTGGTGCCGTAGGTGATGTCGCAGGCGTAGGCTTCCTGCTTCTCGTCATGCGGCATCTGAGACAGGTTGACGCCGACGGACAGGCCCAGGAAGTTGTACAGCTTGGCCATGATGCCGGCGTCGCGGCTGGCCAGGTAGTCGTTGACGGTGACGACATGCACGCCGTCGCCGGTCAGCGCGTTCAGGTAGGACGGCAGCGTGGCCACCAGGGTCTTGCCCTCGCCGGTGCGCATCTCGGCGATCTTGCCGTAGTGCAGCACCATGCCGCCGATCAGCTGCACGTCGAAATGGCGCATGCCCAGCACGCGGCGCGAGGCCTCGCGGCATACCGCGAAGGCTTCCGGCAGCAGATCGTCCACCGTCTCGCCCTTGGCCAGACGCTGTTTGAACTCGTCGGTTTTAGCTGCCAAGGCCTCGTCGGACAACGCTTTCAAGCCCTCTTCCAGAGCATTGATACGCACCACCGTCTGGCGGAATTGCTTCAGGAGCCGGTCATTGCGGCTGCCGAATACTTTTTTGAGCAAAGAAGAAATCATGTAATCGAATCCAGAGACCAGCGGGCTGTTTAGATAGGTGTCCGCAAAAATGCCTGAAAGTGTAGCACATTAGCAGTCTTGTTTTATTGGGGCGCGGTTGCGCTGTATCAAGAGGCCGAGCGGAACAAACCCGGCCTTTTTCCGCCGGCGCCGAAGCCGCTCCCCCGCCTGAGCCCCCACCCCGCTCGCCGCGGCCTTGGCCGGCCGCGAATCAAACAAGTGTTGGTTTTAGACTACGATTCGCCGGCAAATTCGAGCAAACACTCAATTAAATTGACACCCGCTGTCATGCCAATTTAATAATCCCCTCAAACAATAGCGCCTTTCCAAACAAGGGCCGTCCACGGCCCGGCTCAACCGCGCAACACGCAGCGCCACCTACAGAGGGGAACAGATGGATCGCAGACAGTTTTTGAAATGGAGCAGCTTTTTGACCGTTTCCACCGCGGCCGGCGCCCTGTCCGCCTGCGGCGGCAGCGGCGGCGCAGCCAGCCAGCCGGGGGGCAAGGACGCGGCCGAGGGCATAGCCGGCAGCGGTTTCGGCCAGGGCGTGGCCTCCGGCGACCCCAAGCCGGACAGCATCATCCTGTGGACCCGCGCCGACGGCGGCAGCGGCGGCCAAAACATCAAGGTCACGCTGCAATTGTCCGACCGCGCCGACTTCTCCACCCTGCTGGTCAATGTCGCGCTCAGCGCCCAGCCCGCCTGGGACTACACCCTCCGCCACAAAGTCACCGGGCTCAACAGCGCCACCACTTACTACTATCGCTTCCTCACCGGCGCGGCGGTCAGCATGACCGGCCGCACCAAGACCGCGCCGGCGGCCGGCACCCCGCTGTCCCAGCTCAAGTTCGCCTTCATTTCCTGTCAGGACTGGAGCGTCAACCACTGGGGCGCCTTCGACGAACTGGCCAACCAGGACCTGGACTTCATCGTCCACCTGGGCGACTACATCTACGAGACCGTCGGCGCCGGCTTCCAGAGCGGCGGCAATGAAAGCCGCCACCCGGCGCTGAGTCTGCCCAATGGCACCAAGCGCGCCGACGGCGCGATCTACGCCACCACGCTGGCGGACTACCGCTCGCTGTACAAGGCCTATCGCGGCGACGCCCGGCTGCAGAAGCTGCATGCCAGCTTCCCGATGATAGCGATCTGGGACGACCACGAGTTTTCCGACGACTGCTGGCAGGACCGCCAGGAATACAGCGCCACCGACGACAGCACGCCGCAAACCGCGCGCCGCCGCAGCGCCAGCCAAGCCTGGTTCGAAAACATGCCGGCCGATGTCCAGCTGGACCTGAACAATCCCTCGTTCCAGAACATCCAGATCTACCGCAGCTTCGTGTTCGGCGACCTGGCCACGCTGGTGATGACCGACGAGCGCCTGTACCGCAGCGATCACATCATTCCGGAAACCCAGACCGGCAGCGAAATCGGCAGCCGCTACTTTGTGCCGCAGGACATCCTGTCCCAGGTCGAAGCCGCCAAGATGACATCCACCGGCGGCAATCTGCTGAGCGTGTCGGTGCTGGGCGAAACCCAGCGCGCCTGGTGGCAGGGCCAGATGAAGTCCGCCACCACCACCTGGAAGCTGTGGGGCAATGAGGTGTCGCTGCTGCGCATGGGCTTTGACGGCACCGTCGCGGTCGCCGCGCTGCTGACCCAGGGCCTGGTGCCGCAATTGGCCGGTTTCGGCCTGACGCTGAGCCAGCCGCAAATCGCCCAATTGCAAGGCGCGCTCTATCTGGACCTGGCCGCCGCCAACACCAGCGGCACCACTCCGGTGGTCAGCTATACCAACACCCAGCCGCTGTTGAGCAGCCTCAGCGGCGGCGCGATCTCCGCCGGCACCTTCAACGCCAACATCAAGCCCGGCCTGGACGCCGGCCTGCCGCCGTCGCTGTTCTTCGACAAATTCATCCTCAACGCCGACCAATGGGACGGCTACAACGCCGAGCGCAAGGCGCTGATGGCCTATCTGAAAGCCCAGTCCATCGGCAATGTGGTGGCGCTCACCGGCGACATCCACGCCTTCTTCGCCGGCCCGGTGATGGACGACTACGACGCCGCCAGCCCCAGCCCGGTGATGGTGGACCTGGTCACCGCCGGCGTGTCCAGCAACTCGCTGTTCAGCTATTTCAAGAACGTGGTGGACACCGTGCCGGCCTTCTCCAAGGCCAAGCCGCTGATCTACACCACGGCCAGCGGCCAGGTGGTCAACACCTTCACCAACACCTTGCAAAGCTTCAACAGCTGGCTCAAATACGTGGACAGCGACGCCCAGGGCTATGCGCTGGTGACCTTGACCCCGGCCAAGCTCAGCTGCGTGTTCCACAAGGTGGGCGCCGTCAGCAACGGCGTCGCGCCCAGCCCGGCCACGCTCAGCGTCAAGACCGTGGAAGTGGCGGCCGGCGCCGCCGCGGTCAACGTGCTGTAAATCCCTTGCCGGCAGCGCCGCCGTCCCGTGTTCCACGGCGCGGCGGCGCCACGCCCAAGCCCTTGATTTGCGTCAGTACAATTCGTCACAAAACACCAACAAATCTGCCGTGCCGGTAACATTCCCGCACTCACAACTCTGCTAGTATCCAGCGCCGACGCCATGCGTACCCATTCCCGATGCATGGCCTTGCCCGCAGTCCACGCCCGATGCCCTTGGCCTATGCTTCAGATGACGGGCATGCCGCTTCCGGCCGCGTGTCCCGCTGCCGCGGCTCCGCCCGAATAAAACAGACTAAAGAACCGCTGACCGCCGCAGGCGGCGCTGTCGGCGGCGCTAAACCGGAGAGGCCAGATGACTACCGTTGTCCGCCATTTCATGCCCGCCACCGCCAAGCGGCTGATTCCCAACCGCTGGGATTTGATCGCGTTTCCGCTATTGCTGGGTTTCCTGTTGATGGCCACCACCGGCATCCGCGAAACCTGGGCGCCGCTGACCGCGCTGCAAACCGTGCCGATCACGCTGGACCCGGCCAATCTGCCGGAATACGCATTGCGCACCACGCTGCGCATGCTGGCCGCGATGGCCGCCGCCCTGGTCTTCACCCTGATCTACGGCACGCTGGCGGCCAAGAGCCGTCGCGCCGGCCTGCTGCTGGTGCCCATCCTGGACATCCTGCAATCGGTGCCGGTGCTCGGCTACATCTCCTTCACCGTCACCTTCTTCCTGGCGCTGTTTCCCGGTCGGGTGCTGGGCGCGGAATTCGCCGCCATCTTCGCCATTTTCACCAGCCAGGCCTGGAACATGACCTTCAGCTTCTACCAATCGCTGCGCACCGTGCCGCGCGATCTGGAAGAAGTCTCGGTCAATCTGCGGCTGACGCCGTGGCAGAAGTTCTGGAAGCTGGAAGTGCCGTTCTCCATGCCCGGCATGATCTGGAACATGATGATGAGCATGTCCGGCGGCTGGTTCTTCGTGGTGGCCTCGGAAGCCATCACCGTCGGCGACAAGACCGTCACCCTGCCCGGCGTCGGCTCCTACCTGGCCATGGCCATTCAGAACAAGAACCTCGCAGCCGTCGGCTGGGTGATCCTGACCATGACCGTGGTCATCATCATCTACGACCAATTCCTGTTCCGCCCGATGGTGGCCTGGGCCGATAAATTCCGCCTGGAAGACACCGCCAGCCAATCGGCGCCGGAATCCTGGGTGCTGAACCTGATCCAGCGCACCCGCGCCATCCAGCAACTGCTCAAGCCCTTCAGCAAACTGCTGCGCGTGCTCGCCCGGCTGCGTCTCGACTACCGGCTGCCGCAAGGCCTGCATTCCGAAGCGCAAACCCCGGTGTCGCGCGGCATCGACGCGGTCTGGTGGCTGCTGGTGGCGGTGCTGGGCCTGCTCGCCAGCTGGAAGCTGGTGACCTTCATCCACAGCGAAGTGGGCGCATCCGAGGTGCTGCGCGTGCTGGGCCTGGGCCTGATCACCCTGCTGCGGGTATCGCTGCTGATCCTGCTGGCCTCCCTGGTCTGGGTGCCCTTGGGCGTTTACATCGGCCTGCGCCCGGCGCTGGCGGAAAAGATCCAGCCGCTGGCGCAATTCCTCGCCGCCTTCCCGGCCAACCTGCTGTTCCCGGTATTCGTGGTCGTCATCGTCCACTTCAAGCTAAGCCCGGACATCTGGCTGTCGCCGCTGATCGTTCTCGGCACCCAGTGGTACATCCTGTTCAACGTGGTGGCCGGCGCCAGCGCCTTCCCCAACGATTTTCGCGAAGCCTCGGCCAATTTCCGCATCCGCGGCTGGCAATGGTGGCGGCAGGTGATGCTGCCCGGCATCTTCCCCTACTATGTCACCGGCGCGATAACGGCATCGGGCGGGGCATGGAACGCCAGCATCGTGTCCGAATACGTGTCCTGGGGCGACGACAAACTGGCCGCCCACGGCCTGGGCGCCTATATCGCCCAGACCACCGCCGCCGGCGACTACCCCAAGATCCTGCTCGGCATCGCGGTGATGTCCTTGTTCGTCGTCCTGTTCAACCGCCTGCTGTGGCGTCCCATGTACGCGATCGCCGAAAACAAACTCCGTCTCAACTAAGGGGGCAACCATGACTCAAGACACCATCACCCCGGGGCGGGAAATTTTCCGGCTGGAAAACGTTTGTCGCGGTTTCAAAAAGGGCAATGACGAAATCCAGGTGCTGGACGACGTCAACCTGACGCTGCGCGAAGGTGAGATCGTCGGCCTGCTCGGCCGCTCCGGCTCCGGCAAATCCACCTTGCTGCGCATCATCGCCGGCCTGATCAAGCAAAGCAGCGGCGACGTCCGCTACCACGACAAGCCCTTGACCGGCCCGGCCGAAGGCGTGGCCATGGTGTTCCAGACTTTCGCGCTGTTCCCGTGGCTGACCGTGCTGCAAAACGTGGAAGCCGGCCTGGAAGCGCTGGGCGTGGAAGCCAAGGAACGCCGCCGCCGCGCGCTGGCCGCCATCGACCTGATCGGCCTGGACGGCTTTGAAAACGCCTATCCGCGCGAGCTGTCCGGCGGCATGCGCCAACGCGTCGGCTTCGCCCGCGGCCTAGTGGTCAATCCGACGCTGCTGTTGATGGACGAGCCCTTCTCCGCGTTGGACGTGCTCACCGCCGAAACGCTGCGCACCGATATGCTGGACCTGTGGAGCCAGGGCCAGCTACCGATCAAGTCGGTGCTCATCGTCACCCACAATATCGAAGAAGCCGTGTTCATGTGCGACCGCATCCTGGTGCTGTCGTCCAACCCCGGCCGCGTGGTGGCGGAGATCAAAGTGCCGTTCCCGCATCGCCGCAACCGGCTGGACCCGGCCTTCCGCAAGATGGTGGACGACATCTACGCGCTGATGACCGCGCGCCGCAGCGCCCACACCCTGCACAAGCTGCCGCTGGAAATCGGCAGTCAGTTGAGCGAGGTCTCCACCAACCTGATGGCCGGCCTGATCGAGGAAGTGGCGCAAGCGCCCTACCACGGCAAGGCCGACATGCCGGAAATCGCGGAAAAACTGCGGTTGGAAGTGGATGAATTATTCCCGGTGGCGGAAATTCTCGAGCATCTGGGCTTCGCCGAACTCAAGGACGGCGACATCCTGCTCACCGCCGCAGGCAAGCTGTTCGCCGACTACGGCACCCAGGAACGCAAGGTGCAGTTCGCCGAGCACTTGCAGCGCCATGTGCCCATGGCCGCCCACATCCGCAAAGTACTGCAGGAACGCCCCGGCCAGCGCGCGCCGCGGCTGCGCTTCGCCCAGGAACTGGAAGACTCATTGTCCGACGAGGCCGCCGAGGAAACGCTGGACACCGTGATCAGTTGGGGACGCTACGCGGAAATCTTCTCCTACAACGACCATACCGAAACCTTCAGTCTGGAAGACGTGGAAGGCGGCCAATAAGGCCTCCGGCCGGGCCCGCGCCCGGCCGGCCCTCCGAAACACACTGGCCTCAGCCTCCCCAAGCGCCCCCGTCAGCGGCTACAATGAACTGTTTTCACTAGACAGCCCGCCATGTCCGGACGCCAATTCAACGACATCGCCAGCAAAGACAGCACCCTGACCCGGCTCACCGCCGAGGCCAAAGAGCTGATGAAGCTGGACCGCGCCTTCCAGAAGCTGCTGCCGCCGCTGCTGGCCGGCACTTGCCGCGCCGTGCGCATCCGCGACGACGAACTGGTGATCTACACCGACACCGGCATCATCGCCGCCCGCCTGCGCATGCTCGCGCCCGGCCTATTGCCGCAGTTGGCCAAGCAAGGCTTCATCGCCGGCAAGACCCGGGTCAAGGTGGACGTGCGCCTGGCGCGCAAGCCACGCGAGAAGAAACTGAAAATCAGCCAAAACGCGCTGGACGGCATGGAAGAAGCCGCCTCCAGCGTCAGCAACCCGCTGGTCAGCGCCGCGCTGGCCAAGCTGATCGCCCACCACCGCGAATAAAAACCGCCTGTGCCAGCCGTCTTGCCGGCCCCGGTCAAACCGGCTTAAAGTCGCGGCATGAAACAAAACATCATCATATTGCTCGCCGGTCTGGCCGCCGGCTTCGCCCAAGCCGCCCCGGCCGAACAACCGACGCCGGCCGAGGCGGAAGCCGCCTTCAAGGCCCAGACGCTCGCCGATCTCGACGCCAAGCCGGAATCCACCCACACCCTGCTGATGCGCTCCATGGTGGAATCCATGCTCAAGGACCTGCGCGTCACCGCGGTGGACGACTGCCAGGCCGACGAAGAAAACGCGACCCTGGACTGCGAAGTCCGCTATCAAGGCCGCAAACTCACCGGCAAGCCGGTGGAGCGCGAGCAACGGATGCGCTTCAGCCGCCAAGACGGTCAATGGCGCATCCTGCCGCCGCCCAAGGACGCGGACGACGAAGAAAGCGGCACCGCGCCCTCCCCGCAATAGGCTCAGACCAGCTGGGCCTCGAAGCTGTCCGCCCGCGCCATCTGCCACATGCGGCCATAAAACGCCGCCTTGATCTCAGGCTCCAGCAACTCGCCCGGCTTGAGGAAAACGTGCAGCTGTGAAAACAGGCGGATCTCGGTATCGCTGACGCGGCGCACCAAGTGGTGCGGCCGCAGCTGAGACGGATGCTCCAGCCCGGCCGAGGCCAGCATCTCCGCCAGCGCCTTCATGGTGTTGCGATGGAAATGGAACACCCGGTCCGCCTTGTCCGGCACCACCAGCGCGCGCTGGCGCAGCTTGTCCTGCGTCGCCACCCCGGTGGGGCAGCGGTTGGTATGGCAGCTCTGGCTCTGGATGCAGCCGATGGCGAACATGAAACCGCGCGCGGAATTGGCCCAGTCCGCGCCTATCGCCAACACGCTGGCGATATCGAAAGCGCTGACCAGCTTGCCGCTGGCGCCGATCTTGATCTTGTCGCGCAGATTCAGGCCCACCAGCACATTGTGGACAAACAGCAAGCCCTCGCGCAGCGGCACGCCGATGTGGTCGGTGAATTCCAGCGGCGCCGCGCCGGTGCCGCCCTCCTTGCCGTCCACCACGATGAAATCCGGCAGAATCCCCGTTTCCAGCATCGCCTTGGCGATGCTCATGAACTCCCACGGATGGCCCAGGCAAAACTTGAAGCCCACCGGCTTGCCGCCGGACAGCTCGCGCAGCCGCGCGATGAAGGCCATCATCTCCAGCGGCGTGGAAAACGCGCTGTGGCGCGACGGCGACACGCAATCCTGCCCCAGCGGCACACCGCGGGTGGCGGCGATTTCCGGCGTCACCTTGTGCTTGGGCAGAATGCCGCCATGGCCAGGCTTGGCGCCCTGGCTCAGCTTAATCTCGATCATTTTCACCTGCGGATTACGCGCCTGCTCGGCGAAGCGCTCCGCGTCGAAACCGCCGGCCGCGTCGCGGCAGCCGAAATAACCGCTGCCCAGCTCCCACACCAGCGCGCCGCCATGCTCCAAGTGGTAAGGACTGATGCTGCCCTCGCCGGTGTCGTGATAGAAATCGCCGCGCTGCGCGCCCTGGTTCAAGGCGCGGATGGCATTGGCGCTGAGCGCGCCGAAACTCATTGCCGACACATTGAACAGGGACGCCGAATACGGCTGCGCGCATTGCGGGCCGCCGATCTCCACGCGGAAACCGGCCGGATCGCTCAGCGGCGCCGGCCGCATCGAATGGCTGATGAACTCGAAACCCGGCTGGTACACATCGATCAAGGTGCCGAACGGCTTGTCCGCGCCCTCGTTCTTGGCCCGCGCATACACCAGCGAACGCTGCGCGCGCGAAAACGGCAACTGCTCACGGTCGGACTCCAGCAGATATTGGCGGATTTCCGGACGGATGCTTTCCACCAGGTAACGGATATTGCCCAGGATCGGGTAGTTGCGCCGCACCGCGTGACGGGTTTGCAGCAGATCGAACACCCCCAGCAGCGTCAGCGCGGCGGCAGCCAGCGTGAACGGCCACAGCCACTCGTAATGAACGAAGGGCAGGCTGAACAGGGTAAACAACAGACAACAGGAGAAAAAAGCGTAACGGCTCAACAGGGACACACTCATGCGGACTCCTCAGCGGCGAATGGCGGCAAGGGCTCAGGGTAAGGTCGAAAACCCGCCGCGCACAAGCCGCGGCGAACGCCATTCACATTAATAAATACATTCACTATATAGATAGTCAATGACCTAACCTAAAGGCCGGCTCCGCAGACATGGCGAATGTCCGGAATATAACATCCCACCACAGCACAGCGCCGCGCACCGCGTCGGCGACTCGACAATGCGATGGAACCCAACACATGCCCAGCCTGCAACACTTCCGACCGGACACCGCGCCGGCAACCCTGATCGCCGCGCTAGAACAAGACGGCGGCATCGTGATCGAGCACTTGTTGACCCCGGAAGGCCTGGCCCAGTTCCGAGCCCAGCTGCACCCCCTGCTGGACCGCACCGCCCCCTGTCAGGGTGATTTCTACGGCCATGTCACCCGCCGGCTCAGCGGCCTGATCGAACGCGTGCCCGCCACCCGCGAGCTCGCCATTCATCCCTTGATCCTGCAAGTGATGGACGCCTTCCTGCTGCGCGGCTGCCGCGAATACCAGCTCAACCTGACCCAGGCCATCAGCATCGGACCCGGCGAGCCGCGCCAATTCCTGCACAGCGATGATCTGATGTTCCCCGGCACCGCGCCTGGATCGGAAAAAATGATCAACTGCATGTACGCGCTGGACGACTTCACCGAACAGAACGGCGCCACCTGCGTCGTGCCCGGCAGCCACCGCTGGCCGGAGCCGCGAGACCCCAGGCCGGAAGAAGTCATTAGCGCCGCCATGCCCGCCGGCTCGGTGCTGATCTATCTGGGTTCGCTGGTCCACGGCGGCGGCGCCAACCACAGCGCCCAAGCGCGTACCGGCGTGGTCATCAGCTACAACCTGGGCTGGCTGCGCCAGGCGGAAAACCAATACCTCGCCGTTTCCCGCGAACTGGCCCGCACGCTGCCGCCGCGGTTGCAACGGCTGCTGGGCTACTTCGTCCACGCGCCCAACCTTGGCAGCCTGGACGGCCGCGACCCGATAGAACTGCTGCGCGAGGCGCCGCCGGCGGACACCCTGTTCCGCGAATTCCTTCCGGAAGAAGTGCTGCAGCCGCTGGCGGAAGCCCGCGCCGCCGCGCTGCGCGCCAACTAAACACCGACATCCCGCCGCAACACGGCGGCGGGATGATGAACCACACCGCACGCCCCCAGACAAGGACGCATCATGACCGCCGCCGATGAACAGGACAGCTCGTTGCCAGCCGAAACGGACGCCCCGCAAGACCCCTCCCGCCGCCGCCTGTTCGAAGGCCTGGCCGCCATCGGCGCCAGTTGCGCCTTGCCCGCCGCCGCCGCGCCAACAGCCAGCAAGCACCCGCGCCACGGCCAGCTGGACGCGCTGCTCAAGGCCAATATCAAGAACGTGGTGGTGATCTACCTGGAAAACCGCAGCTTCAACAACCTCTACGGCAACTTTCCCGGCGTGGCCCAGCCGCTGAGCGCGGTCAAGCCGGAACAGGCGCTGCAACGCGACCGCGACGGTCAGCCGCTGTCCGGCCTGCCCAAGATCTGGGGCGGCCTGGTGCCCACCGGCCAGACCGTGGCCGGCAAGCGCTACTTCATCGAAGAAAAAGACATCCACGGCCTGCCCAACGCGCCCTTCCCGCTGAAGGACGCCGAAGGCCAGCCGCTGCCGGAAGCGGTGATCACCCGTGATCTCTGCCATCTGTTCTATCACAACCAGATGCAGATCAACGATGGCCGCAACGACCAGTTCGTCGCCTGGGCCGATTCCGGCGCGCTGGTGATGGGCCACTACCCGGACACCGCGCGCACACTCAACCAATGGCAGATCGCCCGCCGTTTCACCCTGTGCGACAACTTTTTCATGGCGGCCTTCGGCGGCTCCTATCTCAACCACCAGTTCCTGATCTCCGCGCGCACTCCGGAATACTTCAACGCCGCCCAGACCCCGGCCAAGAAGAAAATCGCCGTGCTGGCCGACGGACCCACCGGCCACCAATTGGCGCTGGCCCCCCAATCCCCGGCCTCGGCGCTGGACGGCCCGCCCAAATTCGTCAACAGCGGCGCCATCACCCCGGACGGCTACGCGGTCAACACCATGGCCCCGCCCTACCAGCCCAGCTTTGTACGGCCGGCGGAAGGCGGCGACAAGCGCTACGCCGACCCGCAAGACCCCAGCACCCTGCCGCCGCAAAACTACCGCACCATAGGCGACCTCCTGTCCGAGAAGCACATAGACTGGGCCTGGTACGGCGGCAGCTGGCAGGCGGCGCTGGACGGCAAGGGCGGCGGCGACGCGCCCAACTTCCAATATCATCACCAGCCCTTCAACTACTTCCGCCAGTTCGCGCCCGGCAGCGCCGCCCGCGAGCGCCATCTGCTGGACGGCGGCCTGGGCGACAGCCCGATCTCCAACCGCTTCATCGCCGACGCCGTGGCCGGCAAGCTGCCCGCAGTGGCCTTCTACAAGCCGCAGGGCAATCTGAACATGCACGCCGGTTATTCCGACGTGGAATCCGGCGATCGTCATGTGGCCAATGTGTTGCAGCATTTGATGAGCGGCCCGCAGTGGAAGCATATGCTGGTGGTGATCACTCACGATGAGAACGGCGGCTGGTGGGACCATGTGGCGCCGCCGCCGGGGGACCGCTGGGGGCCGGGTTCGCGGATTCCGGCCATCATCGCCTCGCCGTTCGCCAAGCGCGGACATGTGGATCACACCTTTTACGACACCACGTCCATCATCCGCTTCATCAGCCGGCTGCATGATTTGCCGGAGCTGGAGGGGGTGAGCGCGCGCAATGCGGCCTTCCGCGCGCGCGGCGCGCAGCCGCCGGGGGATTTGACCGGGGCTTTGGCATTTGCGTGAGGGGGGTCGTTGCATCCGCTTTGCGGATGATAATTTGGGTGCCGCTTTCCGCGCTGACCGAGCGAGGCAAGTGCAGCGTCGCGAGGGCTGAGGGGAAGTGAGATAAATACAGGGGCGTGTGCGTGATAAATGCGGGATGAAGCGGGAAGGACGTGGATCGCGCGGGATGGCTCCTGCAAATGTGTTGCAGCATTTGGAATTGTGGCCGCGACGCGCCGGCCTCCGCCCGTTGGTCCCATTTTCGGCGACGAATGCCCCGTCACTTTTAGTAATGCTCTTTCACAGTAGCCGGCCCCTATGCGCCAGATACTGGCTCCGTCATCAACCAAGGAGCCAATCATGTCCAAGTATACCCTCAAGTACCCGTTCACCAGCGCCACCGGGCTGCGCGTCGAATCCATCGAGATGCGCCGCCTCCTGCGCAAAGACCTCAAGGCCGCCTACCAATTCAGCAAGAACGACGTGGAGCAGGAAGACTTCCTGCTGGCCCAGTTGTCCGGCCTGACCGTGGAAGACATCGACCAACTCGATATCGCCGACTCGAAGGCGCTGACCGACTTTTTTCGTCGCATGGCTGAAGGAAGCCCCGAACCTGCGGAAGGTTGACGAGGCCCTGCTGTACTGGCTCCGGATGCAGCCGTCCGAAATCGACGCGCTGGAGATGGAAGAGTACATGCAATGGGCCGATATGGCGGTTCAGATTTGGCGAGCGCGCACCTCCGAGCACACCTAAGTCTACCCCGACCACACTTCCACCCATGCCGCCACCGGACTCCGCTGGCGGCATTTTTCGTTACAGGTGATCACCATGGATAAAAACCTCGCCGTTTCCGTCACCATTGGCGCGCGGGCCGGGACCGCACTGGCGGCCTTTGGCAACATCAAGCAAAGCTTGGCCGGCTTGGGCCAGGCCACCAGTCTGCTCAAGAACAAGCAAACCGAGTTGGGCAACGCCATTCAGCGCCACATGGGCACACTGGCCCCCAAGACCTTGGCCACGATGAACCGTGAGTATGTGAGGCTGGGCCAAACCATTGACCAATTGCAGAGCAAGCAAGCGCGGCTGAACCGGCTGCAAGCCCAGGGCGAGACACTGCGCAACACGCGTGCCGATCTGCGCAGTCAGGCCATGGAAACCATTGGCACATCGGTGGCGCTGGCGGTGCCGGTGGTGCAATCGGTCCGGCTGGCTGCCGGCTACCAGGACGCGATTAAAGACGTGGCCATTACCGGCGACATGACGCCCAAGGAGGAGGCCAAGCTTGGCCAGACCGTGCGCGATGCGGCGATGCGCTTCAATCAAATGCAATCTGAAGTCGCCAAAGGCGTCGGCATTTTGATTGCGGAAGGCATGAGTCCGGATAAAGCGAAAGACCAGGTGGGCTTGCTGGCCAAATTCACCACGGCCACCCGCGCCTCCATGGAAGACGCCGCCAGGATGAATGTGGCGTTCGACCAATTGGGCGTCAAAGACAAAGAGTTGGCATTCAATCAAGCCACCAAAGGAGGGAAACAAGGCTCGTTCGAAGTCAAAGACATGGCGCGCTGGTTTCCGGAACTGGGCGGCCAATTAAAATCCCTGGGCGTGGTGGGCAATGAAGCCGTGGTCAATATGGCCAGCCGCTTACAGATTGCGCGGCGAACCGCCGGCAGTAATGACGAGGCCGCGAATAACTTTAAAAACTTTCTCGCCAAATTGACCTCGCCCGATACACAGCAGGATTTCGCAAAGATTGGCGTCAACCTTCAAGGCAGCTTAATCAACATTGCTAAACAAGGGTTCGACCCGGTGGAAGGCGCGGTCGGCATTATCATGGAAAAAATGCGCACCGCCTCGCCGCAAGCGGCGGCGGAGTTGGAAAAACTATCGGCTGAACTGTCCTCTATAAAAGACCCAGCGGAGCGCGCCGCAGAAATGGAACGGCGACGCACCATGATTGAGGCGCTGGGCAATCGGGCCGGGCTTAGCAGCATGTTCCAGGACATGCAGGCTATGAGCTATTTGCTGGCGGAGGTACAGAACCGGGGCGACCTCAAAAAAATCCGCGAGGAAGTCCAAACCGGCAAAGGCAAAAGCGGTAAATCGCAGATTGACGAAGATTTTGAAAAGCGCATGACCGGAGCCACCGAGCAATTCAAAAAATTCAAGATCGGCATGGTGGATATTGGCATTACCTTGGGGGACGCATTGCTGCCCTCAATCAACGCGCTGACCCAGGAAATGATACCCGTGGTGAAATCCTTTGGTGACTGGGTCAAAGCTAATCCAGATTTGGTCAAGGGCGCAATTGGCCTGGCGGGCGGTTTGCTGGCCAGCAAGTTGGGCTTCATCGGCCTGAAATATGCGCTCAACCTGGCGCTGACGCCGTTCCATGCCGTGGCCACCGCCTGCACCGTGCTAAGCAGCCGCTTTACCATCGTTCGCGCCTTGCTGGCCGGCGGCGTGCCACGCTTGCCGCTGCTGCTGCAATTCTTTGGCATGAGCGCACAACGGGCGGGCCAACTGGCTTCCATGCTGGGCAAGCTGGGCAGCGGCATGGGCTGGTTGAGCGCCAAGGCCATGGCATTGGGGCGAGCGCTGGGCAGCGGTTTGATGCGTGGCGGGCTGATGGTGGGCCGTACCTTGCTATGGCTGGGCCGCGCCTTGCTGATGAATCCGATCGGCCTGCTGATTACCGGCATCGCCATCGGCGCCTACCTGATCTACCGCCATTGGGACAAGATCAAGCCGTGGTTTCAAGGGCTGTGGGCCGGCGTCAAAGCCGCCTTCGCTGGCGGTATCGGCGGCGTGGCCAAGCTAATCCTGAACTGGTCGCCGCTGGGGCTGTTTTACAAGGCGTTTGCCGGGGTAATGAAGTGGTTCGGCGTCAGCCTGCCCAAGAACTTCACCGACTTTGGCGGCATGTTGATCGGCGGCCTGGTCAACGGCATCAAGGCCAAGATCGGAGCGGCCAAGGAGGCCATCGTCGGCTTTGGCCAGGGTGTGAAGGGCTGGTTCGCCAATACCTTGGGCATCAAGTCGCCGTCGCGCGTGTTCATGGGCTTTGGCGACAACATCGCCCAGGGTGCGGCGCTGGGCATCAGCCGCAGCACGGCCCAGGCCAGCAAGGCGGCTGGTCACATGGCGCAAGCCACCTTGAAGGCGGCCAGCCAAGCCAGCGCACCGGCCAGTATGGTCAACCGCGCCCAGTCCGGAGCCGGCCCCATGAGCGGTGGCGGCGTGGTGGTACATCTGACCCAGACCTTCAACCTGGAGGGCGGCGGCAAGGAACTCAAAAGCCAGATTCAACAGGCCACACAACTCACCGTCCATGAGTTGGAAAAGCTGATGGAACGGGTTGTAGCAAACCAAAGGCGACGCGGCTACGCTTGACCTGTCTAGCCAGAAAGGAACGGCCGCCATTGGGCGGCCTTTTTGTTTTGGCGTGTGGTGTAAAGAGGCTGGATAAACGTGCGAACAGTTCGCGGTTTTAGAACCTGCCAAAACTGGTAACGGTTACCAGTTTAACTGCAAGAAAAGTGCTGACGGTCAGGAGTTTTAGCGACGGCCAAAACTGGTAACGGTTACCAGTTTTCCTGCACGGTGCGGAGTTTTGCCAAAACGGTTTGAGGCTTGCCTCCTGAGGAAAAGTCCTGACGGTCAGGCGTTTTGGCGGCGGTCAAACTGGTAACGGTTACCAGTTTTCCTGCACGGTGCGGAGTTTTGCCAAAACGGTTTGAGGCTTGCCTCCTGAGGAAAAGTCCTGACGGTCAGGAGTTTTAGCGACGGTCACCAGCTTAACCGCAAGCCCTGACAAAATGTCGCGACGTCACAACATTTCAAGCTTCCAAACCCCGCCCACACTTGGAATAGCCTCTCGCTGGCAGCCTCCAAACAAATACCCGATTTGCATCTAGGCGGCGTCGTGGCTAAGGCCTAGGCTGGAAAGCGTCGAAACCCGCCAAGGAGGCACGAAAAATGACCCCGATGCATGCACGTATCCAAACCCTGGAAGCCCAAATTAACGCAATGTCCCGCGCCTGGTTGTATCTGGCCGCCGCCGTGGAGAAGGATGTGGGCATTTCGCTGGAGCGGATGGAGCAGCGTTTGCAGGCGACACGCTGGCCACGGCATCCGGAGATTGACCAAGAGGCCCGCGCTACCCTGCGCTGGCTGTGCGGCGAACTGTCTCACGCTCGGCAGGCAAGATCAGCGCACAGTGATGTCTAGGCCGAGAAACCCACTTGGCCCCTATAAATGCGCGCCATCGTGCTAAGACGGCTCTGGGCGGGCGATGTCCCGTCCAAGTAGCCAAGACCACTTTATAAAGCGCTGTAAAGGGATGCAAAGGGCAGTGGGGATGAAGGTTGTCACCAGACAAGTCGGCCGAAGTGCGGGAGACGCGGCAAATGTTTCGTTGACGAAACATTTGACTGACGTGCAGGACGTGCGCCAAATGTTGCGACGTCGCACCATTCGAAACCGTTTCCACTTTTTCTGCCTTTCAAAGCCCGGCAAAGCTTGTTTTCCTTGACATAGGCGAGCTTAGAAGTGGAAACCGTTTCTGAAAATTTAGCGAAGACATCCGCCATCAGAGCCTGACCCCGCAGCTGAGTGCGTGTCTCTTCAAAACGTGCGTCAACGCACGTTTTGCACACGAATGGCCGGCACGGTCGAAGTGCGGGAGGCGCAGCAAATGTCTCGTTGACGAGACATTTGGCGAAACGGCTGGCTGGCAAATGCGTCGACGTCGTCGCTTTTGACCCAAAGCGGCCAGCGCTGGCCGTTTTGCCAATAACGCAAGCGCTTGCGCATCTGTCCCCATGATTTTTGCAGGTTGCAAAGGTTTTGCAGATTGGGTTATGCTTTCCCAAGGTGCTCAAAACACCTAAATCAGCTAGCGGCCTAACCCGCGCCCGAAAGTCGTGGTTTTTTTACGTCCATTGAATTCATAGTCAATGGCCGGGTGTGAGGCTAATACAAGACTCCCGCAAGGGGGAAATACGCCCGCCGTCTAGCTGCGGTTTTGAGCCCCCGGCTGCCATCTCAAAAGTGGCGCAACTCAAAGAATCAGCTAGGAGTCCATCATGGATGCTCATTCCCTTGCCGTCCACGGCAAACTTTCCCCTTCGCTTACCGATACTGTGTTGTCTGCTGCGCTGAATACAGCACTGGCACACGAGTTCCAATCCCGTTCTGTTGCAGACCTGGAGCAGGAATGCCGCCAGCTCGTTCAGCACACGGCGCTGACCTGCATCGAACTAGGCAAGCGGCTGTGCTTCCTTAAAAGCACAGTACGGCATGGCGAATGGTTGCGGATGATCGAACGCATTGGCATTAATAAATATGCCGCTTCTCGTCTGATACAGGTCGCCGTGTGTTTTTTGAGTCAGCCTGATGGCTTGCGGATTGTCGAAGCGGCCAAGAGCAAATCCAAGCTGCTGGAATTGCTGGCTCTGGACGAGGAGGAGGTCTGCGAGTTGGCGCGCGGTGGTAGGGTGCGCGGCATCACGATGGAGACCTTGCCCGGCTTAACTGTAGCTAAGCTGCGGGTCCAGCTAAGGAGATCAGCCCTCCCCAAATGTGCCGTCGACGGCACATTTAAACCAGAAGAGCCCAAATGCGGCGTTGACGCCGCATTTGATGGCAGCACGCCCCACCCAGACACCCAGCCCAACAACGTCGTTTCCTTCGCCCCGCCTCAGGCTGGCAAATCGGTCGACGTCGACCGATTTGAACGCCGCAAGCAATACTGCCGCGAGTTGTGCCGGGTGCTGTTGCGTTACGCCAGCGAAGCCGAAACTCGTGACCTGGCCCACCAGTTGGAAGACATGGTGGCCGATCAATTGGCCAGCCGCTATAGCCCCGGACTGAATGCCGCTGCCTACGATGTGTTTGCCCGCTATGGCCTGAAAGGGGGTGCGCAATGACTACCGCTCAAACCGTTGACAGTTTTGGCTTCCCTGAGTCCGCCTTGCGCCTTAGCTCGATTGATTTGGTCCATACCGGCAATGATTTAGCCATCGCCTGCCACCGTGGCAAAGCCTTGTTGCGCAGCCTGCACTATCAATTGGCCAACCACCATCACGACATCAGCCTTAGCGATGTGGAGGCGCTGGTTGAACTGGCTTTGTCCGCGCTCCCGGATCATGATGTGGAGGCGTTCGATGACATCGAACAGTTCGCCATGGATGCCCGGCAGTCCATGCGTAAGCTGATGCACCAGCAGCAGGCGCTGGCCGCCATACTGGAAGCCATGGAGCAAGCCGCCCGCCCCGCCGCGAGCCTGGAGGTGCTGCGCCAGGCGGCGGTCACCATCTACGACAACTCCGCCTTGCTGGTCAATGGCGATCACCACTGGCAGGCGTTCTGCACGCTGGTGAAAGAGCGCGGTTTGCTGTTGGTCTGGGTGGATTGGGTCAATGGCTTGCCGCCACGTCCAGACGTGCATACCGCAGACTCGTTGAAGGCTCAACGCAAAGCGTGGCGCAAGATGAATGCGCTTGCCAGGATTGTTCAATAGCCAAAGCCCTGCTCATGCATGAAGGCCCGGCAATGGCGCAACCACAATATGTCAAAGGCATTTGCCGGGTTTTCCAAGACGGTCTTGGTTTCTAAATTGGCCTTCGTCAAGGAAAACAAGCTGTATCAGCAACTTAGTGGCAAACGCACCCAAGACGGTCTTGAGTATTCGGGGACCTGGGCAGAGTTTTGCAATCTACTGGGCTGGATGCCTGTGCCCAGTTTGGTTGCGTGGTAGAGATGAAACCATGGTGGCCAGAGAAGCCAAAATAGATAAATGGCAGGCCAATAATATAAGCATTTACAAGTAAAGAATCCCCCGCACTGCGGGGGATTTTTCATTCCTAATGCACATTAAGTAGAGCAAGCCAGCCATTCCCGCCGATCATTCCCTCAATAAAAAAAGAAACGCGCCAGCTAGACGCGTTTAAAGAGGGCCAATCCATCGCAGCGAAAACGGGCAGCGGCTTTTGTAGCTCCGTCATCAGATAAGGGGTAGCCACCACCGCGCCCGTTGAACCAAGCATAGGTGAGCGATAAGCCATCTACTCGTAATGGCGTTTATTAGTTGGAGGGTATGATGATGACGACAGAAAACAGGAAGAAGCAAGGCCCTATCCGTAAAAGCGGCCCAGAATTGTTGTCCCACTTTTGCGCGGTGGTGGCTGACCGCCTGGAAAAAAATGGCCAGACAGCAAAACAAGCAAGCGAGATTGCGCTGGGCATTATGGAGTATCTGCGCAAAGAGTTTGGCGGGCAAAATGTTTATTTCCCCATGGGGATAACTCAATCGAATGAAGCGAAAGCGATAGAGATTCTTGACAAATTCTATGCAGGTACAACGGTACAAGATTTGGCCTATGAGTATCAGTACAGCATCCAGTGGGTTTATCGCATCATCGCTGATGAACGAGCACGGCGGCGGCAAGAACGCGAGGAAGATAAAGAAGCCAAGCGCGCCAAAGAACATGAGCGCTGGTCGCGTGAAAATTATTGAGGTGTAGCGATGTCAGCGCAATTGAAGATGTTTCAGATTTTCAGGGCCGGTACCCATACGTGCATGGGAGGGGCAAGCATGCATTTCAGCGAGCAAGATTTGCAAGCCATTGCTGCGGCATATAACCCCATTACTAAAGCGGCACCGCTGGTCCTTGGCCACCCAGAAAATGACTTGCCCGCTTATGGCAAGGTGCAGGCATTGTTTGTCAAAAAAGATGGCCTTTTCGCTCAGGCCCAGGTCATCGATGAGTTGGTGGCTTTAGTTAAAGCCGGTCGTTACCGACCTGTTTCGGCCTCTTTTATTCCTCCCTTTTCTAATAACAACCCGACCCCGGGAGCGTACTACCTGAAACATGTAGGCTTTCTGGGAGCGATGCCACCAGCGGTCAAAGGCATGAATCCTCCTGAGTTTTCTGAGAGGCAAGATAGCCTCTATTTCAACGAATGCTACTCAGTCGTTGATACCCAATCGGTAGCGTTTGGCGAGCGTGGGGGCTATAGCCTGGAGCCGGATCGGGTGGCGATGCATCGGTTGGCAACCGAGTATCAACATGTCTGCCCGGCCTTGTCTTATTCGGAAGCCGTAACACTGGCTGACCGAGCACTAAGCTTTGAATTCTAATCATTGACCAAAGGAG
Organism: Chromobacterium sp. LK1; assembly: GCF_001043555.1. NCBI lineage: Bacteria > Pseudomonadati > Pseudomonadota > Betaproteobacteria > Neisseriales > Chromobacteriaceae > Chromobacterium > Chromobacterium sp. LK1. The sequence continues at coordinate 70,330 of NZ_LDUI01000005.1, forward strand.
TTCTTACCATGGATATCGCCAAGAATCTGAAAGCGGCCCTTTCAACCATCAACGGTACACTTGCCCAACTCAAAGACGAACTGGCTGAAACAAACGCCCAAGTCAGGGGGATCGAGTCCAAGATTAGCGAATTGCGAAAAATGCCAATCAGCCTCGACGACTGGGGCAAGTACTTCAAGGCAGCCATTGAGAAGAAGGCCGAGTCACACCTGCCCTATGTGCATGAGGAGCTGATGCAATCTAACCCGCATCGCGACCACATCGCCCGTAATCAACAACCGTGGGCTCATTTCGAGGAAAACAGGGCTGACCAGCTCTTTAACATGGGCCTGTTCCCTGAGCAGGGTAGTCCCTTGAGCGCCATGTGCTTCTTCTTCCCTGACATGATCTATGAACGTGTGATGGCCCGCCTGACAGAGCGTATCGGCACCAAATGGGGCAATGACGATCTGCCCCCTGTAGAGGAGCGCCGGAAGTTGGTGGCAGAAATGCAGCAGCAGCTTGACGCGCTGAAACAGAAGCGGGCCGATCTGGAAGCGCAGATTAACGATATTTCGGGAGCGCTTTCTTCTTGACGAACGCTCATCATGAGCAAGCAAAAGGGCTGGAATAACCAGCCCTTTTGCAATTCCTTTGCGGATAGTGAAACAATCCGGAGCATCATTTTATCGCGCAAAATAGCACTCAGTTTTCGCGCCGTGCGTCAGAGGGCATAAGACGGGGAGGGGCGGGCCACCGCCCCCCTTCTCAGCCCCCCTCATCCCCCAGGACGCGAAACCCGGAGCGCGTCCCGAGGGGACACCTAGGCGCTACACGAGGTGATCTTTTTCTTGAAAAGAAAGAGTAATTTAGCCTCGTGAGTTATTTTGTGGATAACCATCCAGTTTGACCCTGCCTGTGGATATCTCGAAAGAGCCAAGAAGAAACCACGTATCCGACGCGCCCTGGGTCCCTTCAAGCCTGCCGACGGGTGGCAGGCCCGAGGTCTTAAGCGGCTGCCCTGTCTGAGCGATTTGACGTTAGCAAATCGCGAGTTCAGCCGCGCCTCGGGCCTGACGGGACCCGGCGGGAAGCCGTAGGCCAGGCTTGCAGGGTGGCCTTTAGGAGTGGAGAGGATATTTGGCCAAGCAAATATCCTCTCCCTGCTCGCCGGGCAGCCCCGGCAATCAAAATCATCATCCGCGCAGCGGATTCAAAACCCACCCACCTAGCCAAAGCAACCACGCCGCCTTGATCCACCTCTTACCCTCGGCAACAATCCCAATCTTGCTACGTCATTTGGCGGGCGCATGGTGGGAGAGTGTAATGCACTCACCGGTTTGGGGCTCACTCGGTACGCCAATCCCGCCACGCGCGTGCCTCATCCTCTCCCGCGCACCTGGCTGAACCAACCACCCCGCCTTGACCCCAAGCGCCCCCTCGGCAACAATCCCCCCGTTGCCGCCCACAAGCGGCACACGGGATTGGCGTCCCGTTTCCGAAGTCGACAAGCCAACGCAGCATGCTGCGTTGGCTGCTTTATCCATGGCAAGGCCGTTTTGGCAGGCGCATGGTGGGAGAGCGCTATGCGCTCGCCGGCAAGACTTCGGACCGGTACGCCAATCCTGCCACGCGCCTGCCTAATACCTCAGCCTCACCCGGCAGGTGGTTTATCTTGTGTCACAGCAGGAGAAACACCATGCAACAAACTCACCCCTTCCCCCGCCGCCGCCGCTACAAACTGCCGGCCCACGAACAACAAGACACCCTGCTCCCCTTCGTCAGCTACCTGCCCGAACGCAGCTATCCGCATTATTGGCAAATGCCCGTGCCCGACGACGACTTCGCCGCCAATGTCGCCTATGGCCGCGAATGCGCCGGCCATTTGTTGCAATGGCTGAAGGACAACCAGCCCTATGCCGGAGGCGGCTTGCTCAGCCGTATCGCCCGAGATATCGACTTTGACGACATCGACGGCCGCGGCTACTGGATAGGCTTCTTCAATCTATTGGAGCACGCGCTGTTGCTGAGCGCGCTGCATCTCAAGGTCTTCCCTTATGTGGACCATTACCACCGCACGCATGAGGGCAGGATCTGGCGCAGGCAGTTGGAGGAACGCTTCGGCCGCAAGTCATAAGCACCACCATAAAAAAAACGCCCCGAGAACCGGGGCGTTTTAAATTTCATCAGCCGGTTTCGCGGCGACGGCCATCAAATCACGTAATCCTGACCTTCCTGCTTGGCGAACACCGACAGCTTCTTCGGCGTCACATACAGGCTATCGCCAGGCACTACCGCCAACTCGCGGTAACGCTCCTTGCTCACCGCCGCCTCAATGCTCCGGCCGTCGGCCTGCACCAGTTCCACCCGCACGATGGGCCCCACCGCGTGGATATGCTCCACCGTGCCCTGCGCCAGCGCGCCGTCGGCCTGACGCGACAGGTCCAAATCATGCGGGCGCACATAGGCCACCGCCTCGTCGCCGCTGGCCAGGCTCAGCCCTTCCAGCGCATGAGCGTAGCCGCCGATCTGCAACTGGCCGCGCTCGATGCGGCCATGGAACAAATTCACATCGCCCAGGAACTGGGTGACGAAGGGGGTGGCCGGGTTTTCGTAGATATCGTCCGGACGGCCCACTTGCTCGATGTGGCCGTGGTCCATCACCACCACCCGGTCCGACACTTCCAGCGCTTCTTCCTGATCGTGGGTGACGAACACGCTGGTGATGTGCATATCGTTGTGCAGATCGCGCAGCCAGCGGCGCAGGTCCTTGCGCACCTTGGCGTCCAGCGCGCCGAAGGGTTCGTCCAGCAACAGCACCTTGGGCTCCACCGCCAGCGAGCGCGCCAGCGCGATGCGCTGACGCTGGCCGCCGGACAGCTGGCCGGGATAGGCGTCCGCCAGCCAGTCCAGCTGCACCATTTTCAGCAGCTGCATCACTTTGTCGCGGATCTCGTCCTTGCCGGGCCGGCTCTTGCGCGGCTTGACGCTGAGGCCGAAGGCCACGTTGTCGAACACCGTCATGTGGCGGAACAGCGCGTAATGCTGGAACACGAAGCCCACTTCGCGCTCGGCCACATGGGTGTCGGTGGCGTCGGCGCCGGAAAACAGCACTTGCCCGGCATCCGGCCGTTCCAGGCCGGCGATGATGCGCAGCAAGGTGGTCTTGCCGCAGCCGGACGGCCCCAGCAGCGCCAGCAGTTCGCCGGCTTCCACGTTGAGGCTGACATTGTCCAGCGCGACGAAGTCGCCGAACTGTTTGCGGATATTGCGGATTTCTATGCTCATGCGGGCTGGTCCTTGGCTATGGCGCGGCCGGCGGCGGCCAGGCGAGCGGCCGCGCTGCGTTCCGCGGCGGCGTCGCTCTGTCGCGCCATCCGCCACTCCACCAGGCTCTTGACGCCCAGGGTGACCAGGGCGAGGAAGGCCAATAGCGAAGCGCAGGCGAAGGCGCCGACGAAGTTGTACTCGTTGTACAGGATTTCCACATGCAGCGGAATGGTATTGGTCTGGCCGCGGATATGGCCGGACACCACGCTGACCGCGCCGAATTCCCCCATCGCGCGGGCATTGGTCAGAATCACGCCGTAGAGCAGGCCCCATTTGACATTGGGCAGGGTCACGCGCCAGAAGGTCTGCCAGCCGGAGGCGCCCAGAACCAGCGCCGCCTGCTCCTCGTCCGCGCCCTGGGCCTGCATCAGCGGGATCAGTTCGCGGGCCACGAAGGGGAAGGTGACGAAGACGGTGGCCAGCACGATGCCGGGCACGGCGAAGATCACTTGCAGGCCGTGCTGCTGCAACCAGCCGCCCAGCGCGGTGTTGACGCCGAACAAGAGCACGTACATCAGGCCGGCCACCACCGGCGACACCGCGAACGGCAGGTCGATCAGCGTGGTCAGGAAGCTCTTGCCGCGGAATTCGAAACGGGCGATGGCCCAGGCCGCCGCCACGCCGAACACCAGGTTCAGCGGCACGGCGATGACGGCGGCGGTCAGCGTCAGCTTGATCGCCGCCCATGCGTCCGGCTCCACCAGCGCGGCCAGGTACAGATCCCAGCCCTTGCGGAAGGCTTCCCAGAACACCGCCAGCAGCGGCACCAGCAGGAACAGGAACAGAAAGGCCAGTGCCAGGCCGGTCAGCAGATAGCGCACCGTGCGCGATTCAGTGGTCAGGCTTTGCATGTCATTTACCCGCGCCGTGGCGGCGCGCGGCCCACCATTGGATGAGGTTGATGGCGAACAGGAACAGGAAGGAGATGGCCAGCATCACCAGCGCCACCGCCACCGCGCCGTTTTGATCGAACTGGTCCAGCTTGGCGGCGATGATCAGCGGGGCGATCTCCGACACCATCGGGATATTGCCGGCGATGAAGATCACCGAACCGTATTCGCCGGTGGCGCGGGCGAAAGCCATCGCGCCGCCGGTGATCAAGGCCGGCAGCGCCGCCGGGAAGATCACGCGCCGGAAAATGTCCCAGCGCCCGGCGCCCAGGCAGGTGGCGGCTTCTTCCAGCTCGCGCTCCAGGTCTTCCAGCACCGGCTGCACCGTGCGCACCACGAAGGGCAGGCCGATGAAGGTCAGCGCCACGATGATGCCCAGCGGGGTGAACGACACTTTCAGGCCCAGCGGCTCCAGGTATTGGCCTATCCAGCCGTTGGGCGCGTACAGCGTGGTCAGCGCGATGCCGGCCACCGCGGTGGGCAGCGCGAACGGCAGGTCCACCAGCGCGTCTATCAGCCGCTTGCCGGGAAAACGGTAGCGCACCAGCACCCAGGCCACCAGGAAACCGAACAGCAGATTGATCAGCGCGGCGATGCCGGCGGAAACGAAGGACAGGCGGATGGCGGCGGCCACGCGCTCATGGGCCACCGCGTCGACGAAGGCCGCCCAGCCCATGCCATGCGCCGACCACAGCAGCGCGGCGAAGGGCAGCAGCACGATCAGGCCCAGCCAGAACAAGGTGATGCCGAAGGACAGGCCGAAGCCGGGCAGCACCGAGTGGCGCTTATTGATCAGATTGAAGCCGCTGGCCGCCATCACGCGCTCATTTCTTGCTGAAGATCTGGTCGAAGCTGCCGCCGTCGGCGAAGTGCTTCTGATTGACCGCGGCCCAGGAGCCGAACACGCTGGCCACGGTGAAGGTTTTCACCGCCGGGAAGCGGGCGGCGAACTGCTTGGCCACCGCCGGATCTTGCGGACGCAGGTAGTTGTCGGCGGCCAGCTTCTGGCCCTCCGGGCTCCACAGGTATTGCAGATAGGCTTCCGCCTGCTTGCGGCTGCCCTTGCGGTCCACCACCTTGTCCACCACCGACACCGGGTTCTCGGCCAGCACCGACACGCTGGGGTAAACCACTTCGAAGCCGCCGCGGCCGAATTCGCGGGCGATCATTTCCGCCTCGTTCTCGAAGGTCACCAGCACGTCGCCGATCTGGCGCTGCATGAAGGTGGTGGTGGCGGCGCGGCCGCCGCCGTCCAGCACCGGCACGTTCTTGAAGATCTTGCCCACCAGCTCGCGGGCCTTGGCTTCGTTGCCGCCCGGCTGTTTCAACGCATAGCCCCAGGCCGCCAGATAGCTGTAGCGGCCGTTGCCGGAAGTCTTGGGATTGGGGATCACCACTTTCAGGCCCGGCTTGGCCAGGTCGCTCCAGTCGCGCACTTGCTGCGGATTGCCCTTGCGCACCAGGAACACGATGGTGGAGGTGAACGGCACCGCGTGGTTGGGCAGGCGGCTGGCCCAGTTGGCCGGCACCAGACCCTTGCTCGCCAGCAGGTCGATATCGGTGGCCTGGTTCATGGTGATTACGTCGGCGGCCAGGCCGTTGGCCACCGCCAGCGCCTGCTTGCTGGAGCCGCCATGCGACTGTTGCAGGGTGACGGTTTCGCCGGTCTTGGCCTTATAGGCTTTCTGGAAGGCCGGGTTGTAGTCCTTGTAGAAGTCGCGCATCACGTCGTAGGACACATTGAGCAGGGTGGCGTCGGCCAGCGCGGAGCCGGACGCGGCCAGCAGCAGGGCGGCCAGGGCGAGACGGAGCTTCATGGACAGACCTTTTCTTAATGGATGATCGGCGATGTTCCCGACTATACCCAAGGACTGTTATATCCATAAATAATATTGTGAAATACCCTTATCCCTCAATCATCTAATAAAACCGCCTTATTCCCCGCGCATCCGCGCGCTCCCCGGCGCCATGCGCTCCATGCTGGCTCCCCTTCCCGCTTTGGTTTACTCTCAGAGTCAACTCTCTATTCTGGCTCTTGGAAGTTTCCACGATGAACGTCAAAGACTATATGCAACAGGCGGGCAAGGCCGCCCGCAAGGCCAGCCGCGAGCTGGCCCGCGCCGATACCGCGCAGAAGAACCGCGCGCTGCTGGCGATGGCGGACGCCATCCTGCGCGAGCAGGCGCAGCTGCTGGCCGCCAACGCCCAGGACATGGAAGCGGCGCGCAAGGCCGGCCTGGAGCCGGCGCTGCTGGACCGGCTGGCGCTGAACGAAAAAACCATCGCCGGCATGGCCGAAGGCCTGCGCCAGATCGCCGCGCTGCCGGACCCGGTGGGCGAGGTCAGCGAAATGGCCTATCGCCCGTCCGGCATTCAGCTGGGCAAGATGCGGGTGCCGCTGGGCGTGGTGGGCATCATTTACGAGGCGCGTCCCAACGTCACCGCCGACGCCGCCGGCCTGTGCCTGAAATCCGGCAACGCCGCGCTGCTGCGCGGCGGCTCCGAGGCCTTCCACAGCAATCAGGCCATCGCCGCCTGCGTGCACGAGGGCCTGCGCGAAGCCGGCCTGCCGCCGGAGGCGGTGCAGGTGCTGGCCACCACCGACCGCGCCGCGGTGGGCGAGCTGATCACCATGCCGCAATACGTGGACGTGATCGTGCCGCGCGGCGGCAAGGGCCTGATCGCCCGCATCAGCGCCGAGGCGCGGGTGCCGGTGATCAAGCATCTGGACGGCAACTGCCATGTCTACATCGACGATACCGCCAGCCCGGACAAGGCTTTCGACATCGCCTTGAACGCCAAGACCCACCGCTACGGCACGTGCAACACCATGGAAACCCTGCTGGTGCACACCGCCTTCGCGGAATTCATCCTGCCGCGCCTGGCCGAGGCTTATTGGGAAAAAGGCGTGGAGCTGCGCGGCTGCGAGCGCACCCGCGCCATCCTGGGCGACAAGGTATGGCCGGCCAGCGATGAGGACTGGGCCAGCGAATACCTGGCGCCCATCCTGGCCGTCAAGGTGGTCAAGGACCTGGACGACGCCATCGAGCACATCAATCACTGGGGCAGCCATCACACCGACGCCATCGTGTCCGAGGACTACGGCCGCACCCGCCGCTTCCTGCGCGAGGTGGATTCCGCCAGCGTGATGGTCAACGCCTCCACCCGCTTCGCCGATGGTTTCGAATACGGCCTGGGCGCGGAAATCGGCATTTCCACCGACAAGATCCACGCGCGCGGCCCGGTGGGCCTGACCGGCCTGACCAGCCAGAAGTGGATCGTGCTGGGCGACGGCCAGATCCGCTCCTGATCCCGCTGCATCGAAGGCCGCTTGCTTGACCGGCTTTCGCTACGCCGCCGGCCTCGCTGCCGGCGGCGTTTTCATTGATAATCCGCGCTATCACATCTTTCTCATGGCAACCCCGATGCTGACCCTGAAGCAACAAGACCTGGCCGAATTGTCGGCCAAAGCCGCCTGTGCGCCGCGCTTGCGCGCCAACCATAACTTCCACCAGCAATTGGAAGACCCGATCCAGCGCCTGGCCATCGCCATGGAGCCGGACACCTATGTCCGCCCGCATCGCCACGACCACAGCTGGGAGATGCTGATCGCCCTCAGCGGCGCCTTCGAGGTGATCGTGTTCGACGAGGCCGGCGTGGTGCAAAGCCGCCACCGCCTGGGCGAAGACGGCGCCAAGGTGTTCGAAATGCCGGCCAATACCTGGCACTCGGTGGTGTCCTTGCTGCCGGGCAGCGTGGTATTCGAAGTCAAGCACGGCCCCTACCTGCCCTTGCAGCCGCAGAACCAGGCGGCCTGGTCGCCGGCGGAAGGCGCGGAGCAGGTGCCGGCGATGCTGGATTTCCTGCGCCGCGCCCAGCCTGGCCAGCGCTTCGACGGCTGAGCCCGCGCGCGGTCAAGCGGCCGACCGAATAAGCTTGCCAGCCGCTGCGCCCCTGTTTACCGTGTAGGGCATCTCTTGGGGGCGGGAGGCAAACCATGTTTTGGCATTGGCTGCTGGCAAGCTTGCATCTACTGGCGCTGGGCGCCGGCCTGGCCGCGCTCTGGAGCCGCGCCGGCCTGCTGCGCCAGCAGCAGTTCCCCAACCAGACCCCGCAATTGTTCCGCAGCCATCGCTGGTGGCTGCTGGCGCTGGCGCTGTGGACCGTCAGCGGCCTCGGCCTGCTGGCGCTGGATCCCGCCCGCCTGCAACAACCGCTGTTCCTGCTCAAATTGCTAACCTTGGCGCCGCTGCTGCTGCTGGAGATTCGCGCCTCGCGCGGCCTGCTGCGCTGGCAAAGCCAGCTGCGCATCCAGCGCAGCCTGGAACTGCGCGGCGCCGACTCGCTGGCGCGCAGCAGTTATTGGCAAATCTGGCTGCTGCTCGCCATCGTCGGCGAATCCGTGGCGCTGCACGGCTGAGCCTCTGTCTCAAACTCCTTAACACCTGCAACTGGCCTGACTAGAACTTGCGCGCGGCACCGCGTTTCCAAGCTTGGTACCGTAGTCCTTCCCGCAAGAAAGCCATGCCCAATCTGATCGAACACTGCAAATCCCTATTACTCCAAGCCACGCTGGGCGTCGCGCTGAGCTGCGCCGTGATGCCGGCCCTCGCCAGTCTGAACGACCCCGTCGCCACGCTGAAATCCAAGGCCGAGCCGCCAGCGGTGGCGCGCTGCCTGGAGGACAGCATGCGCAAACTGCGCATTCCCAGCGAATACATCGAGCGCGAGCGTGGCGCCAACGGTGGCGAAGTCGTGCGTCTGACCAACCCCGCCACCAATAAGGACGGCCTGGAAATCAAGATCAAACCGGATGGCGACGCCAGCAAACTGACGGTGAACACCCATGGCCTCAGCTATAGCAAGGCTTGGCGCAAATTGGTCAATAGCTGCGCCCAATCCGGCTAAGAACCTGTTTACGATCTCGCGAGCTAAGGCGAGACAAGGCGAAAATGGCTGAGAAAGCGGAATGTACAAGCGGTACATGAGCATTTCGAAGACGTTTTCAACGCCGTATCGCCGACGCGCAGCAGATCGTAAACAGGTTCTAAGCCCCCGCGCTGTGGATAGTGCTGGCGGCCAGGCCAGTGCTTGTGGATGTTGTGGACAGTCTGTGCACAAAGCTGTGGATAAATGGCGTAAATAGCGAAAAACCGCCTGTCGCGCCAAGGACTAGCCTCCGAAGCGCCCTGTGAATAACTTAAATGGCCCTGCCCTGCTTGTGTGCAATGTGGATGAACAGGGGACAACTCTGTGGATAAGCACGAGTTCCATGACAAATCCGCCGCAGCGGTTAAACTGGACAAAAAACCTCAGTCGCCAGGAGTCCGCATGGCCAATTACCACCCCAAGTATGAACTGCACTACGCCGCCGGCAAGGCGCTGCGCCAGGCCTGCTCCCGCACCCTGCAAGCGGAAAACCGTCTCAGCGCGCCGCGCGACGTGGTCGCGATGGTGGAGCAGACCTCGCAAGGCCGCGTGCCCGGCCTGATTCCGCTGCGCTATAGCCGGATGCAGGTGTCGCCGTTTACTTTCTTCCGCGGCTTCGCGATGATCCAAGCCGCCGATCTGGCCGCCAATCCCAGCAGCGGCCTGAACTTGCAGATCTGCGGCGACGCCCATCTGATGAACTACGGCTTCTTCGCGTCGCCGGAGCGGCAGCTGATCTTCGACATCAACGACTTCGACGAAACCCACCACGGCCCGTGGGAATGGGATTTGAAGCGGCTGGCCGTCAGCCTGGTGCTGGCCGCGCGCGGCCAGGGCTTCAGCGAAAGCCAGGCCCGGGACATGGTGTGCCGCGCCAGCGAGGTCTACCGCCGCCGTGTCAACGAGTATGCGCGCATGGGACAGCTGGAGCTGTGGTACACCAAGGTGGGCTTCGAGCAATTACTGGAACGCGCGCCCACCGACGCCATTCGCCAGCAAATGCTCAAGCTGTCGGACAAGGCCAGGCATCAGACCCAGGAAAAACTGCTGCCCAAGATGACGGAGCTGGAAGACGGCACGCTGCGGCTGCGCGACAACCCGCCGGTGATCTTCCATCTGCACGACAAGAACACGCTGCTGGACAACGACGACAGCTGGCTGTCCACCAGCGATGCCGAGGCGCTGGTCAAGCCGATGCTGGACAACTACATCACCACCTTGAAAGAAGACCGCCGCCAGTTGCTGGAGCGCTTCCGGTTGGTGGATTGCGCGTTCAAGGTGGTGGGCGTGGGCAGCGTGGGCACCCGCTGTCTGGTGATGCTGTTGCAAGACAATTTCGACCAGCCGCTGTTCCTGCAATTGAAAGAAGCACGGCCCTCGGTGCTGGAGCCCTACACCCAGGCCTGCGTGCACGGCCATCAGGGCAAGCGCGTGGTGTTCGGCCAGCGCCTGATGCAGGCGGCCAGCGATTTGTTCCTGGGTTGGTCCACCGGCCCCGCCGGCCGCCATTTCTATGTGCGCCAGTTGCGCGACATGAAAGCGGCACCGTCGCTGGAGGCCTTCACCGCGCCGGAGGCGCTGACCGCTTACGGCCAGGCCTGCGCCTGGGCGCTGGCGCGCGCGCACTCCAAATCCGGCGGCCAAGCCGCCAAACTGGCCGGCTATGTCGGCGACAGCGACAAGCTGGACCAAGCCATCGCCAGCTACGCGCTGGCCTACGCCGACCAGGTGGAAGCGGATTACCAGGTATTCAAGGCCGCCATCGCCAGCGGCCGCCTGCAGGCCCACGACTAAGAACGTGTTTACGATCTCGCGAGCCAAGCCGAGACAAGGCGAAAACAGCTGAAGAAGCGGAGTGTACAAATGGTACATGAGCATTCTGAAGGTGCTTTCAACGCCGTATCGCCGACACGCGGCTGATCATAAACAGGTTTAAGCCCAAACCCTCGCAAGCGCGCCGCCAGCCCCCCGCTGGCGGCGCGCTTTATTTCGTATTAATACCAATTAATACCAAACCCTTGATCTTGTTGCTTGTAATGTCATAAAACCATACTAGAACAGGCGATAATGCCGGTCCTCTATTTGCCGCCGGCAAAAGCAATTTGCCGCCGGCAAAAGCAGGGCCTATAGCCCAAAATTACACATCCACCTTCGAAAAGCGAACATCATGCGGGTCAATACCAGACTGTTCATCATCATGGCGGCCAGCCTGCTGGCCTTGCTCAGCATCGCGACCGTGGCGCTGCTGTCCACCCGCGCCACCCTGGGCCAGGAAAAGCGCGAGCAAATCACCCACCTGCTACGCATGGCCGAAGGCACCATGAGCCACTTCCAGAAACTGGAGGAAAAAGGGCTGCCGCGCGCGGAGGCCCAGAAACAGGCCATCGCCGCTCTCAATGCGCTCAAGGTGGACGATATCTATTTCTTCGGCCGCAATCCGCAGAACGTGGTTATGTTCCACCCAAGCAAGGACCGGGTGGGCAAGGTGGACATGGGCAGCACGCTGCCGGACGGCCGCACCACGGTGGCGGTGTATGAAGAAGCTCTGCAGAAGGACCATTACGGCCTGGTGACGATCCAGACCTCGCGCAAGGGCAGCAAGGAAGAGTTTCCCAAGCTCAACGGCGTGGTGCGCTTCGAGCCCTGGGGCTGGATGGTGGGCACCGGCATCTTCATCGATGACATCGACCAGCTATTCTGGAGCCAGGCGCGCACGCTGCTGATCATCGCCGTCATCGGCATGATCACGCTGGCGGCGCTGATCTTCCTGGTGTCGCGCAGCATCATGCAATCGCTGGGCGGCGATCCCAATTACGCGGCACAAGTGGTCAAGGCCATCGCCGACGGCGACCTGGGCACCGACATCGCGGTGCAGGGCCCGCCGCACAGCCTGCTGGCGGCGATGCGCGAGATGCAGTTGAAGCTGCGCCAGATGATAGAGGAAATCCGCCTGGCCGCCTCCAACATCAACCAGGCCAGCCGTCAGCTTTCCAGCGATATGGACAAGGTTCACGACGTGTCCGGCGTGGCCAGCTCTTCCACCAGTTCCGCCGCCGCCGCCATCGAGCAGCTGTCGGTGAGCATCGATCACGTCACTGCCAGCGCCCGCGACACCGAATCCGGCTCACGCGACACCGTGGAGCTGGCGCGCCAGGGCGAGGCGCTGGCCGCTCAGGCGGCCGACGGCATCCGCAATATCGCAGGCCAGGTGCATAACGCCAGCGATATGGTGGGCAAGCTGGCCGAACGCACGCGCAATATCAGCGGCATCGCCGAAACCATACGCGACATCGCCAATCAGACCAATCTGCTGGCGCTGAACGCGGCGATCGAGGCGGCGCGCGCCGGCGAGATGGGCCGCGGCTTCGCGGTGGTGGCCGACGAAGTGCGCAAGCTGGCGGAACGCACCGCCACCGCCACCGATGAGATTTCCACCATCGTGCAGGCGGTGGTCAGCGAAACCGGCAGCGTGTCCAGCCAGATGGACGACATCCGCCCGGCGGTGGAAGGCGGCGTCGAACAGGTGCAGCAGGCGGCCCAGACGCTGGACGCCATCAGCAAACAGGCCAGCCAGGCGCTGGAACATGTGCACAATGTGGTGGTGGCGATGGGCGAGCAGAGCCAGGCCGGCACCAATATCGCCGGCAACGTCGAGCAAGTGGCCGGCGTGGTGGAAGAAACCCAGAACTCGGTCAGCAACGCGGTGCAAGCGGTGCGCGCCATCGACCAGCAGGCCGATACCTTGCAGCAGACCGTGGGCCGTTTCCGCCTATAAACGTTCTCCCGCCTCGCAACCCAAAGCCCCGGTCCGCCGGGGCTTTTTGCTGCGCCAAGAGCGTGTTTACGATCTCGCGCGCTTGGGCGCGACTAGGCGTTGCGGCGGGGAAAACCGACTGCGCACACGACCGTGGAGCCTCTCGAACGCCGGGCTTGCTCTCCCGCCCCTCCCTGATGGCATAATGGCCGCAGAGCAAACGCTCCAAAAAATAAAACAAAGCCACGGACAGACAGACCCAAACATGCAAACAATAATGCGCAAGCGCATCGGGAGAGACTCATGTCCCAGGCCACCATCCCGGCGGAACTCGCCGAATGGCTGATCCAGCAGAATGTTCGTGACGTAGAACTGGCGTTCGCCGACGTGCACGGTTTTGCCCGCGGCAAGACCCTGCCGGCCAAGGCCTTCATCAAGGGGCAGCCGCTGCGCATCGCGCGCGCGGTGCCCATCCAAAGCTGCGTTGGAGAATTCCCGGACTACCGCTACTACGGCGAGCACGATCCGGACGTGACCCTGGTCCCCGACTTCGCCACCCTGCGCCAGGTGCCGTGGGCCACCACGCCGCGCGCCAGCGTGATCTGCGATTGCGTGGACCACGACGGCAGCCTGGCGCCGCTGGCGCCGCGCTCGGCCCTCAAAGCGGTGCTGGCGCGCTACGCCGCGCGCGGCTGGACGCCGGTGGTGGCGCCGGAGCTGGAGTTCTACATCTTCGCCGCCCACGGCGATCCACAACAGCCATTTCAGCCGCCGACGCTGCGCAGCGGCCGCCGCGAGGCCGGCTTCGACTCCTTCAGCTTTTCCTCGCTCAACGATCTGGAAGCCTATTTCGACGACCTGTACCGCGCCTGCGAAATGCTGGGCATCGCCACCGATACCTTTGTCCACGAGATGGGCCCCAGCCAGTTCGAGATCAACCTCAAGCACGGCGATGCGCTGGCGCTGGCCGACCAGACCTTTCTGTTCAAGACCGCGCTCAAGGAAATAGGCAACCGCCACGGCCTCAGCGTGGTGTGCATGGCCAAGCCGCTGCCGGGTCAGCCAGGCAGCTCGATGCATTTGCACCAGAGCGTGGTGGACTCGCACGGCGACAATGTGTTCAGCCGCGCCGACGGCGAGGCATCCGAAGAGTTTCACGGCTTCATCGCCGGCCTGCAGCGCTATCTGCCGGAACTGATGCCGCTATTCTGCCCCAGCCCCAATTCCTACCGCCGCTTCGTCAAGGGCATGGCCGCGCCGGTCAATCTGAGCTGGGGTCTGGATAACCGTTCGGTGGGCCTGCGGGTGCCGGTGTCCGGTCCGGAAGGGCGCCGCGTGGAAAACCGGCTGCCCGGCTGCGACGCCAATCCCTATCTGTCGCTGGCCGCCAGCCTGGGCGCCGGCCTGCTGGGCATGGAAGGCCGGCTGCGGCCCAGCGAGCCGGCCATCGGCAATGTGTTCAAGAGCGAGCGCGCCAGCCTGCCCAGCACGCTGGATGCCGCCTGCGAGGCGATGGCCGCGGGCGATGCCGCCAAGCAGTTGTTCGGCGCCGAATTCAGCGCCGCCTATCTGGCGGTGAAGGAGGTGGAGCTGACTCACTACCACAGCCAGATTACGCCGTGGGAGCGTCAATACCTGGGCCTGCTGGCCTGAAAACCCGTTGACCAATGCCAACAGGCCCGCTGACGCGGGCCTGTTTGATTGTCTCGCGCCAAGCGCCTCAGTTGCGGCTCAGCAGCAGCCGCCGCGCCAGCAACTCGATCGCCTCTTCGCGGCTGACCGGCACGCTACCGCGGTATTGTTCCGCCACGATCCACTTCTCCACCGCGGCGCGGTCGCCGCGCGCGGCTTTCAGCAAGACGCCGAACGCCACCCCGGTGGTGTGCTCGGGCGGCTCCACGCTGCGGATCTGGGTGTTCAGCGCATACACCTTGTCCTCGGCGCGCGCGCGTTTTTCCGGACGCGGTCCGCGGCGCGAATACAGCACCCAGGCCAGCAAAGCCAGCAGACAGCCGCCGATGATCAATAGAAATACCGCCATTCCCATCAAACCTTTAATCAGATAATCGAATTGTAAAACGCCGTCCCGCCCCATCGTCAACGGCGGCGCGCCAAGCGGCGGCGCGGCCGGGACCGCGGCTTGCTTCAAATCAAACCCCAACCAGGCAAACTTGGCCTATATCGCCGGCCGCGATATGCTGTCCCAATAAGAGCGGCTAACCAAGCCCTGATGCTGCGTTGCGCCGGCTTGCCGCACTCGAGTGCTGCCTGCGTCGGAGCGCCTTGCCTGAGGTTTTGTTAGCGGCGCCAAGCCCCATCGTCTCACTGCCACAAAGGACATAAGGACATGTACCAACACATCATCGCCGCGCTGGACGGCAGCAGCAATTCCGATAAGGCGCTACAAGAAGCCATCCGCGTCGCCAAGTTCTGCAAAGCCAGCCTGACCCTGTTCCATATCGCCAGCCTGCGCGACCTGGCGGTGGAAGGCGTCGGCCTGCTCGGCACCCATGAGCTGCACGACCAGGCCTTCCGCGACGGCAACCGCGTGCTGGAGCAGGCGCGCAAGCAGGCGGTCGAAGCCGGCGTCGCCCAAGTGCAGATTCACATGGCGGAAAGCTGGGACGGCGGCACCGATATGGCGGAACTGCTGGTGCGCTACGCTGACAGCCACCAGGCCGGCTTGATCGTGCTCGGCACCCATGGCCGCAGCGGCATCGCGCATCTGCTGCTGGGCAGCTTCGCCCAGAACCTGCTGCGCCGCGCCAACTGTCCGGTGATGGTGTTGCGCAGCGAGCAGAGCGAATTCGGCCAAGTCGAATGATAGACGCCGCGCGCGGGTTTGGCGATGCCCTTGTCATCCGGCATCGCCCCGCGCCGGCAGGTATCAGCGCTTGAGCGCGTAGACGAAAAATTCGCGGTTGCCGTCGCCGCCGGTGATCGGGCTGTCAAACCACTTCAGCACTTCGAAGCCCTGTTCCCCCACCGCTTGGCGAATCTTGTCCTGCACCCGCGGGTACAAGCTCTCGTCACGGACGATGCCGCCCTTGGCCAAGCCCTCGCGGCCCACTTCGAACTGCGGCTTCACCAGGCTGAGCAAATGCCCGCCCGGGCGGATCAGCGGCAAGGCCGATGGCAGTACCAGGGTCAGCGAGATGAAGGACACATCGCACACCATCAGATCGAAGGGCAGGCCGTCGTTGGCCGCCAGCAAGGCGGCATGGTCCAGCGCCCTGGCGTTCACCCCTTCGAAATAGCGTATCCGCTCATCGGCGCGCAGCCGCGCATGCAATTGATCGTGGCCGACATCCACGCCCACCACCCGCTGCGCGCCCTGCTGCAACAAGCAATCGCTGAAACCACCGGTGGACTGACCCACATCCAGCGCCAGCGCGCCGCGCGGGTTGAAACCGGAAACCTCCAGCGCGCCCAGCATCTTCAAGCCACCGCGCGACACGAAGCGGTCGGCCGGGTCGGCGGTGATGTCGAAACGGCTGTCCGGCGCGCACTTCTGGCTGGGCTTGCTCACCGGCGCGCCATCGCAACGGACCCGTCCGGCGGCGATCAGATTCTGCGCCGCCGTGCGCGACGCCGCCAGCCCCAGTTCCACCAGCAATACATCCACTCGCGTCATCGCTCCCTCCCACGCAAAGCCAAAAACCGCACAGACTGGCAAGCGCTCCGCCCGCTGTCAAGCCGTGGCCATGATCTCACCGTGCGGTCATGGCGCCAACCGCGCTAGAATCGCTACATGCCAATCCGGCCCGCCGTCGCTCCAGGCGCCGGCAGCCTCTAGCGGAGACATGATGGATACACATCAACTGGAAGCGCGCGAAGTGCGCGCGCTGGGCGCCCTGGTGGAAAAACAGGCGCTGACCCCGGACGCCTATCCGATGACCCTGAACGGTCTGGCCTCGGCCTGCAATCAACTGACCAGCCGCGAACCGGTGATGCAGTTGTCCGAAGCCGACCTCAGCGCGGCGCTGGACAGCCTGATCGCCAGGAAACTGGTGGCCGAGCGGCTGCCGGCCGGCAGCCGGGTGGCCAAGTACGAGCACAGGCTCAATTATGAATGGAATATAGAAGGCGCGCGGCTGGCGGCGCTGGCGCTATTGATGTTGCGCGGGCCGCAGACCGCGGCGGAAATCCGCACCCGCTCCGGCCGCATCTACGGCTTCAGCGGCGTGGAGGAAGTGGAAACCGCGCTCAATGCGCTGGCTGACAAATACCCGCCGCTGGTGCTGAAACTGGAACGCCAGCCCGGCGAGCGCGAAGCGCGCTGGGCCCATTTGCTCAGCGGCGAGCCGCAGCTGTTGCCCAGTGCCATCGACAATGGTTGCGGGGTGATCGAGGTGGGCATTGCCGGCCGCGTCGCCGCGCTGGAAGCGGAAGTGGCCGCCCTCAAGACCCGGCTGCTGGAGCTGGAAAATCTGCTGGCCAGTGAATAATTCACCTGCGAATATTTGCTTGCGCGCAGAACTTGTTATTTAAATAGCGGTCACTTCCCTTATTGTCGAACTCACCCAAGAGAAGTGACCCTATGAAAATCCTGTCCTTCAGCGCCGCAGCGCTGCTCGCGCTGACCGCCACCGCCCACGCCGCCGATTACAACTTCATCGCCGGCAAGGATTTCCAGCAGTTCAGCCGCACTCCGCAAGGCGCCGGCCTGGGCCTGTCCATCGATTACCTGAACAGCGACCACAACGGCAATGCCGGCGGCGCCGGCCTGGAGTTTGCGTTTCCGCTGGGCCCGGTTACCCTGGCCGCCGGCGGCAAGCTGATGGGGCTCAACCCCAGCAGCGGCTCCGGCACCGCCGCCCTGCTCGGCGGCCGCGCCAATATCCAGCTGGCGCCCAAGGTCAGCCTCTACGGCCAGGCCTATTACGGCGGCGACAGCATGGCCAGCGGCAGCGTCAAGAATGTCAGCGACCTCGCCGCCGGCGTGCGCTGGAACCCGATCGGCCCGTTCACCGTGGAAGCCGGCTACCGTTATTTCGATATCGAGCGCAAGAATAGCGACCGCAACCGCCGCCTGGCGGACGGCATGTATATCGGCGCCGGTTTTACCTTTTAAACCAGCACTGCGCCACGAAAAACAGCCCCGCATTGCGGGGCTGTTCTTTGTTGCGGCTCATTCGGCGCGGCTCGCTTCGAACACCGCGTAAGTCTTGCACGCGGGCTCCAGCACCTGCCAGGTGCCGACGAAGCCGGCAGGGATCACGAAGTGATCGCCCTGCTGCAACTCCACGCTGTTCCCGGCCTCGTCGCTGACGCGCACCCGGCCCTGCAGCAGCGTGCAGAACTCATGCTCGCTATAACGCACTTTCCAGCAGCCCTGCCCGCCGCTCCAGATGCCGGCGTGGAACTGACCGCTGGGATCGGAATAGTGGTTGGCCACAGTTTGCCGGCATTCGCCGGCGACGCGGCGATCCTCGGCCGCCACAAAAGATTCCACCGCCACATCGTGGCGCTGGAACACAATGATATCGCTGGCCTGCTTCATCGCTCTACCCTCCATTTCTGTTTGATATTTTTAACACAATGCCATGAAGCAGACAGGATATTCAACTCCCTACCGATTCAATCGCCGCGCCGCCGGCCACATCGCCGCGCACAGCAACACCATCGCCAAGGGCTGGTACCAGGCATGCGGCTGATACGCCGCGCCAAGCAAGCCCAGGCCGCCGGCGATCAGCAGGTAGTACATCAAGCCCAACACCGCGCCGGCCGTGCCCTGCACCTGGCGGTAATCCCGCAAAGCCCCGGCCAGCAGCGGCGGAATCGCGCAGCCGAAGGCCGCGGAAATCGCCAACTGGCTGGCCAGCAGCACGCCGGCCGCCAGCGCCGGCCACAAACCCGGCCAGGCGCTGAACATCTGGACCAGGGCCGCCGCGCCGGCGGCAATCAAGGCCAGCCGTGGCAAGCGCTCGGCGCCGCCGCGCGCCGCCAGCCGGCGGTTGACCGCGCCGCCGAACAAACCGCCGACGGCCACCAACAAGCCGCTGACGCCGAACAACCAGGCCGGCATGCCCAGCAATTGCAGCGTGAACGGCGCCAGCGTGTAAAAGCCGAACAACAGCAGATTGAAGCCAGCCACCAGCCATACCGTGGCCAGCACCCGCGGATCTCGCGCCATGCTGGCCGCCACCGCGCCCAAGGCGGCCGGCGGCGGCAGGTTCACTGGCCGGGTCTCGCCGACAAAACGCCACGACAGCGTCAGCAGCAGCAAGGCCAGCGCGCCCAATGCGGCGAACACGCCCAGATGGCCGAAACCGGCCACCAGCAAAGCGCCCAGCAGCGGGCCCAGCGCCGGCGACAAGGACAGCACCGCGCTGACCGTGGCGAACACCGCCAGCAGCGCCGGTCCCTGGT
Source organism: Chromobacterium sp. LK1 (assembly GCF_001043555.1). NCBI lineage: Bacteria > Pseudomonadati > Pseudomonadota > Betaproteobacteria > Neisseriales > Chromobacteriaceae > Chromobacterium > Chromobacterium sp. LK1. Next base: position 89,584 of record NZ_LDUI01000005.1, read on the forward strand.
AACGGTCGCGCAGCATGGTTTGCACCACCACCGAGCCGGCGCTGGCGCCGAAGGCCAGCAATAGCCTGGCCAGCAGCAGCACGGTGAAATCGCGGCTCAGCCAGGCCAAGCCCGCCCCGGCGCCGTAACACAGCAAGGCCGCCAGCAAGGCCGGCCGCCGTCCGTATAGATCTGCACAACGTCCCCAGCACACCACCCCGAAGGCGAAGGCCAGGAAATACACGCTCATCGTCAACTGCGCCTGGCCGGCGCTGACGCGGTAAGCCAGGGCGATCTCGGTCAAGGCCGGCGCGTAAATGGTTTCACTCAATTGCGGAAAACCCAGCAATAAAATCAGCAGCGCCAGCGGCGCCGCCCGGATCGCGGTTTTCATTTTGTCCTCCTAAAAACAACGAACAGGGATTGTAGGAGGATGAAGGCACGCCTATTATCGATGGATAGCCACAAAACATTGAAAATCGGACAAGATGCCGCGCTACCTGCCCGCCACGGCGCCGGACCCGGACCAGCTCGCCGACCCCATCGTCGGCATGGCCATAGACGCGCCGGCACCGCATGACTCCGGCCTGCACCGTCACCGGCGCGCGCAACTGATGTACGCGGTCAGCGGCGTGCTGCAGATCCGCATCGGCCACACCCGCTGCGTGCTGCCGCCGACGATGGCGGCCTGGATTCCCTCCGGGCTGTGGCACCAGGCCGAAACCGGCAAGCCTTTCGCCTATCGCAGCTTGTATTTCGACCCCGTGGTCTACCCCGCGCTGCCGCAACGGCCGCAGGTCATCGCCGTCGGCCCGCTGCTGCGCGAGTTGATCGTGCGGGTGGCGGAATGGCCGCTGACGCCACTGGAGCCGGCGCGGCAGCGGCTGGTGGAGGTGCTGCTGGACGAGGCCGGCCGCGCGCCGGAGCAGGCGCTGAGCCTGCCCTTGCCGCAGGATAGGCGGCTACTGCGCATTGCCGAGCAGCTATTGCAACAGCCCGGCGACGAGGCCACGCTGGAGCAGTTGGCCGCCCAGGCCGGCGCCAGCGCGCGCACCGTCAATCGGCTGTTCCAGCAACAGACCGGACTCAGCTTCAGCGCCTGGCGGCGGCAATTGAAAATGATGGAGGCCAGCCGGCTGCTGGCCGAGGGGGAAAGTGTCAGCCGGGTGGCGGCGGAATTGGGCTATGCGCAGGACAGCGCCTTCATCGCCATGTTCCGCCGCCACGCCGGGCTCACGCCCGGCCGGCTCAAACGCTCAGTCTGAGCAACGCTTCACGCTCCGCGGGCGGCTCACCACCACAGATGAAAACGCTGCTTGGGCGATAGATACATCTTGTCGCCCGGCTTGACGCCGAAGGCCTGATAGAAGGGCTCCATATTGCTGGCGGTGCCGATGGGCCGCCACAGGTCCGGGGTGTGCGGGTCCGACACCAGCTGCTTGAGCGTGGCTTCATCGCGGCTCTTGCTGCGCCAGGATTGGGCGAAGGCGATGAAGAAGCGCTGATCGCCGCTCATGCCGTCCAGCGCCGGCGCGTCCTTGCCGCCCAGCGCCAGATGATAGGCCTTGTACGCCACTTCTAGGCCGGCGTTGTCGGCGATGTTCTCGCCCAGGGTCAGCTCGCCGTTGACATGATGGCCGGGCACCGGCTGGTAGCGGCCGTACTGCTTGACCAGCTTGCGCGTGGCCGCCTTGAAGCGCGCCTTGTCGCTGGCGGTCCACCAGTTGCGCATATTGCCGTCGCCGTCGAACTGGCTGCCCTGATCGTCGAAGCCATGGCTGATTTCGTGGCCTATGGTGGCGCCTATGCTGCCGTAGTTGACCGCCGGATCAAAGCCGGGGTCGAAATACGGCGCTTGCAGAATGGCGGCCGGGAACACGATTTCGTTATTCGCCGGGTTGTAATAGGCATTCACCGTCTGCGGCGTCATGCTCCATTCCTTGCGATCCACCGGCTGGCCCAGCTTGCCGCTCATATAGCGGTAATTGAAGCTCGCGATGCGCCGCACATTGCCGACCAGGTCGTCCGCCGACAGCTGCAGGCCGCCGTAATCGCGCCACTTGTCCGGATAGCCTATCTTCAGTGTGTACTTGGACAGCTTGATATGGGCCTGGCGCTTGGTGGCGGCGCTCATCCAGTCCAGAGTGTCGATGGACTGGTCGTAGGCCTGCAGCAGATTGCGCACCAGTTCGTCGGCCTGGCGCTTGGCCTCCGGCGTGAAGTAGCGCGCCACATAGAGCTTGCCCAGCGCCTCGCCCAGGCCGTTTTCCACCATGCCCACGCCGCGTTTCCAGCGTGGCCGGTTCTGTTTGCGGCCTTCCAGGGTCTTGCCGTAGAAATCGAAATGGGCGTCGACAAAGGCCGGCGTCAGACTGGGCGCATAGGCGTCCAACGTGCGCGCCAGCAGATAATTACGCAGCGTGGCCGCCGGCGTGGCCCGCAATAGCGGCGCCAGCTTGAGCAGATAGCTGGGCTGGTCCAGGTTCAGGTGCTCGGCCGCGCCCAGGCCGGCATCGCTCAGCAAGGCCGGCCAATCGTAGCCGGGCTGCCGGCGCGCCAGTTCGGCCCGGCTCAGCTTGTTATAGGTTTTCTGGATGTCGCGGTTCTCGACATTGGTCCACTGGATTTTCGCCAGCCGAGTCTCGAAGGCCAGCACGTCGCGGGCGCGGCTTTGCGGCTGGTCCAGTTCCGCCAGCGTGAACAGGCGCGTCAGATAGGCCTGATAAGCTTGGCGCGCGGCGGCGAAGTCGGCGGACTTGCCCAGGTAGTAATCCTGGTCCATCGCCAGGCCGGACTGGCCGACACCGGCCAGGTAGGCGGCGGAATTCTTGGAATCCTGGCTCACGTAGAAGCGGAACGGCGTGTCCACCGGCTGATCCTGCAAGCGGCCCATATAGCGCACCGCCTCCGCCGCCGAGCCCAGGCCGGCCACCGCCCGCAGCGATTCGCGCAGCGGCTCCAGCCCGCGCCGGGCAATGGCGTCCTCGTCCATGAAGCTGCGGTATAGCGCGGAGATCTGCCCCGCTTCCGCGCCGCCGTCCGTACGCTGGCCGGCCTGTTCGATCAACTGGCGCAGCCGTTCCAGATTGCGGTCCACCAAGGTTTCCGCCACGCCCGCCGAGGAGCGCTCGGCCGGAATCACCGTGTTCTGGATCCAGCGGCCATTGGCGTGCAGCGACAGATTGTCCTGCACCCGCACCGCCGGATCGATGCCGTTCAAATCAATGCCGTAGCGGCCATAATCCGGCGCGGCGTCGGCCCAGGCGCCGGCCGCGCACAATGAAGCCGCCAAGGGCAGCAGTCTGCTCATCTTCATGTTTTCCCCCTTTGTTTTTGTCGTACCGCGGCGCGGCGGACCCAGCCGGCCTATCCACTGTAAAACTCGGCCCTCAGTCTTTCCGCGTAGGCCGCCAGATTCGGCCGCGCCGCCACCAGCGCCCGCGACGGGGTTTCCCCCATCGCATCGGTCAAGGCGCCGCTGACGAAGGCGTAGACGCTGGCGTCTATCCAGGTGGCGGTCTCGCCCATGAAATAGGGTTTGTCGCCCAGCAGAGCCGACAGCGCCGCCACGTCCGCCTCCAGCAGCCGCAGGCGCTCCGCCGCGCTGAAACGGCCCATGCCCTGCCCCCATAGATTGGCGCGCACCTTGCGCCGCACCAGCGTCGTCACCAAGCCGCGCAGCAAGGCCGGCACGCCTTTGAAAAACACGCTGGGCCCGCGCGCGAAGTGTTCGTCCACCATCCAGCGTTCATGCACGATGCCCCAGTAGAAATGATCGCCCAGCATGCAATCCACGCTCCAGGCCAGCGCCTTCTGCGCCTCGCTGAGACCGGCGTCCAGCGTGAGGCCGTGCTTGTCCGCCAGATGCAGGCGGATCAGCGTGGAGTCCGCCACGATCTGGCCATCGTCGTCGATGCAGGGCAGCTTGCCCTTGGGCGCCTTGCGCATATCGCCGCGCTCGCGGCGGTAAGGCAGGCCGGACAGCTTCAACAGCAAATCCGCCTTCACCACGAAGGGGCTGGGGTCCATCAGGCCCAGGGCCGGGCCGAACTGGTACAGGGTGATCATCAAGCGCCTCCGGCAATCTTAATGACATTGAACTTGAGCAGACTAGCATGCCGCCGGGAACCCGCGCGAGAGGCCGGGAATGAAAAGAGGAAGTCGGGCCGCCTAATCCGCCGCGCAAGCCCGTAGCCAGTCCATCACCGCCCGCACCCGCGGCGATGGCGCCTGCGGCGGGCGCACCAGGTAATAAGCTTGCGGCCCCAACGGTTGAAACGGCCCCAGCGGCAGCATCAGTTCGCCGCGATCCAACAACGCTTGCACCAGCCGCCGCCGCCCCAAGGCCACGCCGGCGTGATGCGCGGCCGCCTGCGCGCACAGCTCGGAGCGGTCGAAGCTGATACCGCGCGCCGGCAGCGCCACGCCATGACGCCGCGTCCACTCCCGCCATTCGGCATCGTGAGCCGCCCGTTCCCAAGCTTGGGCGTCGTGCAAGAGCAGGCATGCGGCCAAGGCCGCCGGATTGTCGCGCAGGCCGTGCCTGTCCGCGTACTCCGGGCTGCACACCGGCGCCACTTGCTCATCCATCAGGCGCTGCGCGTCCAGGCCGGGAAACTCGCCGGCCGAGTAATACAGCGCCAAGTCGATATTCCAGCTGCGAAAATCCACCATCTCGTTGCCGCTGCGGATGTCCAGCGCGATGCGCGGATGGCGCGCGGCGAATTCCGCCAGCCGCGGCGCCAGCCAGCATTGCGCCAGCGAGGGCCGCGCGTACAAGGCCACCGCGCCGGCCGGCTCGGCTTCCTCCTGCGGATTCAGCGCGGCCTCCAGCTGAGCTTGACCGGCCAGCCAGGCCTGATAGATGCGTGCGCCGTCCTCGCTCAGCCTCAGGCTGCGGGTCAACCGCAAGAACAGGCGGGTGCCCAGCGCCCGTTCCAGCCGGGCGATGCGATGGCTGACCGCGCTGGCGCTCAGACACAGCTCTGCCGCGGCGCGGGCGAAGCTCAGATGCCGCGCCGCCGCCGCGAAGGTGTGCAGATTGGACCATTGCGCGCCGTCCAGGCGGATACCGGCGCGCGGGGGAAGATTCAGCATATCGCCAGCATCGTTCACTCCGTCAGCCGCCGCCGGCCTTCCGCCAGATAGGCGTCCATTTCCGCCGGCGGCACCATGCCGCCGCCGGTGCCCCACACCAGATGGCTGGCGCGCGCCAGCCGCTCCGGGCTCAAGCCCAGCCGCTGACGGTAACCCTGGGTCTCGCTCAACACCCGCAGCGGCCCCGGCATGCCGGCCAGCGCCGACGGCTCCAGCCGCAAGCCCTGCTCGCGCTCCAGCATGGCCAGCAAGCGGTAGAGTTCGGCATCGTCCACCGTGTAATAGCCGTCTATCAGCCGCTGCATCGCGCGGCCGACGAAGCCGGATGGACGGCCCACCGCCAGGCCGTCGGCGGCGGTCAGATTGTCGATGCCGAAATCCTGCACCGCCACCTCATCATGCAGTCCGGTGTAAACGCCCAACAACATGCAGGGCGCGTGGGTGGGTTCGGCGAACAGACAGTGCACCGCGTCGCCGAAAGCCAGCTTGAGGCCGAAAGCAACCCCGCCCGGCCCGCCGCCGACGCCGCAGGGCAGATACACCAGCAGCGGGTGTTCCGCGTCCACCCGAACGCCCTGCTCCACCAACTGGCCGCGCAGACGCTCCGCCGCCACCGCGTAACCAAGGAATAGATTGACCGAATTCTCGTCGTCGACGAAATGACAGCGCGGATCGGACGCCGCCTGTTTGCGGCCTTCGGCCACCGCCACGCTGTAATCGGACGGATACTCGACCACCTCGACCCCATGGCTGCGCAGCAAATCCTTCTTCCACTGCCGCGCGTCCGCCGACATATGCACGCTGGCCTGGAAGCCCAGCTTGGCGCTGATGATGCCTATGGACAGCCCCAGATTGCCGGTAGAGCCCACCGCCACCCGGTAGCCGCCGAAGAAGGCCCGCGCCTCGGCGCTGTCCAGTCCGGCGTAGTCGTCCCCCTCCCGCAGCAGGCCATGACTCAGCGCCAAGCTTTCCGCGTGCTTCAATACCTCGTAAATGCCGCCGCGCGCCTTGATGGAGCCGGAAATCGGCAACAGATTATCCGCCTTCAGCCACAGGCCGCCCCCGTCCGCCAACCCGGCCTCGGCCCATAAGGCCGCGCGCATCGCCGGCAGCGGCAGCAGCGGCGATTCGATGATGCCGCCGCTGGCGGCCGCATCCGGAAATACCCGCGCCAGATAGGGCGCGAAACGGCGCAAACGCGCATCGGCGTCCGCGACATCGGCCCGGCTCAAGCCCACGTCGGCCAGCGCTTCCGCCGCCGGCGCCAGCGCGGGGTTGAACCAGCTCAAAGGCCGCAAGGCCATCAAGAGCGTCAATAAGGGGTGGCTGGCCTGCCAGTCGGCCACGGTCTTGCCGGCAATCGTCGCTTGCATCGCGCGCTCCATGGAATCGAAGACCCGATTAAACCGCGCCGCGCCGTCGCTGGCAAAAGACGATTGCGCAGCCGACGGCTGACGCTGGATCAGCCATGCGCGCGCGAACTTGCCAGACACCGGGGCGCATCGCCTATGATGGGCGCATCGTCCGCCGCCAGGAGTCGCCGTGCTCGCCACAATCACCCGCCTGTTCCCGCTATGGGCTCTGCTGCTGTCCGCCGTCGCTTACCAGCGGCCGGCGGCGTTCACCCCGCTGCTGCCGCATACCGGGCTGCTGCTGGCGGTAATCATGTTCGCGATGGGGCTGACGCTGACGCTGGACGATTTCAAGCGGGTGCTGAGCCGGCCGGCGCCGGTCTTGGCCGGACTAGGTCTGCACTATCTGGTGATGCCGCTGGCGGCCTGGGCGCTGGCGCGGCTGTTCCAGATGCCGCCGCAGCTGGCCATCGGCATGATTCTGGTGGGCAGCGTCGCCAGCGGCACCGCGTCGAATGTGATCATCTATCTATCGCGCGGCGACGTGGCGCTGTCGGTCACCATTTCCTCGCTGTCGACGCTGGTCGGCGTGGTGGCCACGCCGCTGCTGACCCGGCTGTACGTGGACGCGGCGATCAAGGTGGAAGTGGCGGCGATGCTGCTGAGCATTCTGCAGATCGTCATCCTGCCGATAGGCCTGGGCCTGCTGGCCCATCGCTTCTTCGCGCCCCAGGTCCGCCGGCTGGAGCCGCTGCTGCCGCTGTTGTCGATGCTGGCCATCGTCGCGCTGATCGCCGCCATCGTCGCCGGCAGCAAGAACCACATCGCCACGGTGGGCGGGCTGACCATTCTGGCGGTGATGCTGCACAACGCCATCGGCCTGTTGGGCGGGTATTGGGGAGGACGCTTGCTGGGCTTCGACGAATCGGTATGCCGCACGCTGGCGATCGAGGTGGGCATGCAGAACTCCGGCCTGGCCGCCCAGCTGGGCAAGGCCTACTTCAGCCCGCTGGCGGCCTTGCCCGGCGCGCTGTTCTCGGTCTGGCACAATATTTCCGGCTCGCTCTTGGCCGGCTATTGGCGGGATAAGCCAACCGAACGTAGGCGTCAAGCGTCGCGGGCCGGCGCGGAGCAAACGCCGTAAATTTCCAACCAGCGCCAATACTCACCAACGTTTGGGCGGCCGACGGCGGGTATGGAATATGCGGAGAATTTGAACCTGATCGTCCTTGACCCGATAGGGAATCAGGTAGGGGTAGCCTTCCAGCACCAGTTCGCGCGTGCCAGGGACGCGTCCAGGTCTGCCTGTCTCGGGAAAATCCGCCAGATGCTTGGTTGCGGCTCTGACCGCCCTCACCAGGGCGGCGGCCGCGGCAGGGTTTTCCTCGGCGATGAACTCTGCCTCTTGCTGGAGATTTTGCAGCGCGCTCCGCAGCCAGACGAGCCGCACTTATGCTCCATGCTTGGCGAAGAATGCGCTCACTTCGTCGGAGGAAGCGAAATCGCCGGCATCCGCTTCCTTCAAGCCCGCCTCAATAGCCTGCACCTGCCAAGCCTCACGCTCCAGATAATCGCCGATGGCTTGCGTCACCAGGAATGATTTGCTGCGACCGGTCGCATGCGCCAAAGCTTCGAGTTGCTGGGCGACATCATCGGCCACTCTCACGGACATGACACTCATGGCAACTCCTCCTGAAACCACAATGTATACACAGCATACAAGGTAAGGCTCTTGTTTGCCGCCCTGCGTGGACCGTCAGCCTTCCACCCGCCAATGCCCGCTCTTGCCGCCCTCTTTCTCCAGCAGCCGCACGCCGTCGATGACCATGCCGCGATCCACCGCCTTGCACATATCGTAAATGGTCAGCAGGCCGACATTGGCGGCGGTCAGCGCTTCCATTTCCACCCCGGTCTGGCCGCTACATTCCGCGGTGACTTCGATGCGCACGGCGCTATCGGCCTCCAGCAGTTCGAAGTCCACCGCCACGCGGGTCAGCGCGATCGGGTGGCAGAGCGGGATCAGGTCCGCGGCCTTCTTGGACGCCATGATCGCGGCGATGCGGGCGATGCCGAGCACATCGCCTTTTTTATGGCCGCCATCCTTCACCAGCGCGAAGGTGGCGGGCAACATGCGGATGCGGCCTTCGGCCACCGCGCGGCGGCGGCTGTGCGCCTTGGCGCCGACGTCGACCATATGGGCCTGGCCGCCGGCGTCGAAATGAGTCAATTCGGACATGGGTTCATCACTCCTCCGGCCTGCTAGGACAGCAGCCGGTAAATCAGCCAGAAGACGCTGACCAGCACCACCAGGCCGCCGCTCCAGCGGGCGATGCGGCCGAGGTAGCGCAGGTAGAGCGGATTGCGGGTCAATAGATAACAGACGCCTGCCCAGCCCAGCAGCAGGATGGTGACGAGCAGCCACAGGCGCCAGAAACCAAACACCGCTAGGCCACCTCCGGCAGCCGGTGGAAGCTGGACGGCGCGTCCAGCGGGTCGTCGTAGCTGACGTATTCCCACGCTTCCGGCGTCTCCAGCAGCTTGCGCAACAGCTTGTTGTTCATCGCGTGGCCGGATTTGTGGCCGGAGAAGGCAGCGATCAACGGGTGGCCGATGATGTAGAGGTCGCCGATGGCGTCCAGGATTTTGTGGCGAACGAATTCGTCCGGGAAACGCAGGCCTTCCGGATTCAGCACGTATTCATCGTCGATGACGATGGCGTTGTCCAGGCTGCCGCCGCGGCCCAGGCCGTGGTTGCGCATGTACTCCACCTCGTGCATGAAGCCGAAGGTGCGCGCGCGGCTGATCTCGTCGGTATAGGAATGACGCGCGAAATCCACCGCCACCGTCTGCGGCGCCAGATTGAAGGCCGGATGGTTGAAGTCGATGGACAGCGTGACCTTGAAGCCCTCGTGCGGCTCCAGCTTCACCCACACGCCGCGCTCTTCCACCTCCACCGTCTGGGTGACGCGGATGAAGCGCTTCTTGGCGCCCTGCTCGACCACGCCCGCGGTCTGCAGCAGGTAAATGAAAGGAGCGGCGGATCCGTCCATGATGGGGATCTCCGCCGCCGTGACCTCAATCACGAGGTTGTCGATGCCAAAGCCCGCCAGGGCCGACATCAAATGCTCGATCGTGCCGACACGCACGCCGGTGTCTGTCACCAGCGTGGAGGAGAGTCGCGTGTCGTTGACGAGCGATGGATCCACCTTCACCTCCACCGGCTCGGGCAAGTCGGTGCGGCGAAAGACGATCCCGGTGTCGGGCGCGGCCGGCAGCAGGGTGAGCTTCACCCGCTCGCCGGAGTGCAAACCCACACCCGTGGCGCTTATCGCTTGTTTCAGCGTGCGCTGCAATATCATGTCGGGCATCTCGAACAAATGGGAATGCCCGATTCTAGCACAGTCAAAAACCGCACTTTATTGATTGATTTGCAGTACGAAATAGCTTTCTTCTATAGCGGCTCCGCCTCAGTCCGCCTGCTTGCGCAGGAAGGCCGGGATGTCATAGCTTTCGCTCACTTCCGGGTTGGAGAAGTCCATGGACGGCGCGGCGCGGCGACGGCCCTGGCGCATGATGGCCGGGGTGTCGAAGTCGTCGTAGCTGACCACTTCCACCGCGCGGTCGTCGGTGCCGGTCTTGACGATCTTGATGTATTCCGGACGCTCCTCGGTATTGCGCGCGGTCTTCTTCTGGCCCAGGCCGGTGGCGATCAGGGTCACGCGGATGGTGTCTTCCGGCATGTCTTCCACTTCGGCGGTGCCGAACTTGATCTGCGCATCTTCATCCGCGTACTGGCGCACGATGCCCATGATTTCGCGATACTCGCTCATCTTCAGGCAGCCAGGCGCGGTGGAGATGTTGACCAGCACGCCGCGCGCGCCTTCCAGCGTGATGTTGTCCAGCAGCGGGCTGGCCACGGCCTGCTCGGCGGCCACGCGAGCGCGGTCGATGCCGGAGGCGTAGGCGGAACCCATCATCGCCAAGCCCATTTCGCTCATCACGGTGCGCACGTCGGCGAAGTCGACGTTGATCAGGCCCGGGCAAGTGATCACTTCGGCGATGCCGGCCACCGCGCCCTTGAGCACGTCGTCGGCGGCGCGGAAGGCTTCGCGCATGGTCACGTCGTCGCCCAGCACTTCCATCAGTTTTTCATTGGGGATCACGATCAGCGAATCAACGTGCTTTTTCAGATCCTCGATGCCGTTCTGCGCCACTTTCATGCGCTTGCCTTCGTGCTCGAACGGACGAGTGACCACGCCCACGGTCAGGATGCCCATTTCCTTGGCCACTTCGGCGACAACGGGCGCCGCGCCGGTGCCGGTGCCGCCGCCCATGCCGGCGGTGACGAACACCATATTGGAGCCGCGCAGCATCTCGGCGATGCGTTCGCGGTCTTCCAGCGCCGCGCTGCGGCCCACTTCCGGGTTGGCGCCCGCGCCCAGGCCGCGGGTCAGGTTGTTGCCCAGCTGCAGTTTCTGCGGCGACTTGTTGCGCAGCAGCGATTGGGCGTCGGTGTTGGCGCAGATGAATTCCACGCCGTGCACATTGCCTTCAATCATATTGTCGATGGCGTTGCAACCGCCGCCGCCGACGCCGATGACTTTGATGATCGCCACATTGGCGGTTTCTTGCATAACTTCGAAGACCATTCCGCTCATTTTTCTCTCCTCAATAAAGATGAGCTACCTACTTCAGATACATCTGCCCGATCGCTATCGTGGCCAGCGAGTGCGCCGGCCGCGTAGCGCTTAGTACAATGTTCACGATCCGCGGATCGTCAACAAACTCTTAAAAATTGCCAGCAAACCACGCCTTCATGCGCGTGAACATCTGGCCCACACCCGCCGTCTCCACCTTGGGGCCTGCATGCGTTTGAATCTGGTCCTTGCCGTACAACAGCAGGCCGACGCCGGTGGAGAAGCGCGGGGTCTTCACCACTTCCGCCAGGCCGCCCACATACTTGGGCACGCCGACGCGCACCGGCATGTGGAACACTTCTTCCGCCAGCTCCACCATGCCCGGCATCAGGCTGGCGCCGCCGGTGAGCACGATGCCGGAGGACAGCAAATCCTCAAAACCGCTGCGGCGCAGTTCCTGCTGCACCAGCTGGAACAACTCTTCCACCCGCGGCTCCACCACTTCGGCCAGCGTGGCGCGCGACATCTGCCGCGGCCCGCGCTCGCCCACGCCCGGCACTTCTATCATCTGGCTGGGATCGGCCATCGCCACCAGCGCCACCGCGTGCTGGATCTTGATGTCCTCGGCTTCCTTGGTCGGGGTGCGCAAGGCCATGGCGATGTCGTTGGTGATCTGGTCGCCGGCGATCGGAATCACCGCGGTGTGGCGGATCGCGCCGTTGGCGTAGACCGCGATGTCGGTGGTGCCGCCGCCGATGTCGATCAGGCAAACGCCCAAGTCTTTTTCGTCTTCCGACAGCACCGCGATGGCGGAAGCCATCGGCTGCAGCACCAGGTCGGACACTTCCAGGCCGCAGCGGCGCACGCACTTGGTCACGTTCTGCGCGGCGGACACCGCGCCGGTGACGATGTGCACCTTGGCTTCCAGCCGCACGCCGCTCATGCCCAGCGGTTCGCGCACGCCTTCCTGACCGTCGATGCTGTATTCCTGGGTCAGGATGTGCAGCACCTGGTGGTCAGGCGGAATGGTCACCGCGCGCGCGGTTTCAATCACGCGGTCGATGTCCATCTTGGTGACTTCGCGATCCTTGATCGCCACCATGCCGTGCGAGTTCACGCTCTTGATGTGACTGCCGGCGATGCCGGCGAACACCTCGTGAATTTTGCAGTCGGCCATCAGTTCCGCCTCTTCCAGCGCGCGCTGGATGGCCTGCACCGTGGATTCGATGTTCACCACCATGCCGCGCTTCAAACCGCGCGACGGGGTGTGGCCCATGCCGACGATATTGAGTTGGCCGTCCTCCAGGACTTCTGCGACGATCGCCACAATCTTGGATGTGCCGATGTCGAGGCCAACCAGCATGTTCTTGCTTTCCTTTGGTTTGCTCACCTGTCGCTCCAACTGCTAATTACTTGTTTCCCTTGGCCGGCGGCGCCTTGTAATCGGGCATCCGCACGGCGAATCCATTCGGGTAGCGCATATCAACGTACTCAATGGAGTACGGCAGCGCCGCCAATTTGCTCTTCCAGTACTGGGCGAAGCGGCGGGCGCGCGGACTCACGTCGTTGCGTCCCAGCTCCAGCTGCACCTGGTTGTCCAGCCCCACTTTCCAGGCGCGGCGGCTGGACAGCCACAGCGCCGCCGGCTTGACGCCCGCCGGCGCCAGATCCTGGCGCAGCCCTCCCAGCATTTCGCTCATGTCCTTCTCTGCCCCCGCCGGCCCGTAAAACACCGGCAGGTCCTGGTCGCTGGCGGCGTCGAACCGCTCTCCTCGGGTATTGACCAGGCCGTTCTCTCCCCAGCGCGCAAGCGCCACATGCTCTTCCACCGAGATGTCCAGCGCGTCCGGCCAGCGCCGCCGCACCTGGGCATCCCGCACCCACGGCAATTTGCCGAAGGCCGCCCGCGTCTTGTCGATGTCCAGCGTGAAGAAGGTGCCGGACAACTCGTGCTCGGCAATGAACTTCAGCTGTTCCGGCGTCACGCGTTTCATGTCGCCGCGAATCTGGATCTTCTTCACCGGAAACACCGGCGCGTGCGTCAACCAGAACCCTCCTGCGTACAGCAACATCAGCGCGGTGGCGGCCAGCATCAAGTTGGCCAGGCCTCTAAGCAGCTGATGGTTATCCCACATGCACCATATCCAGAACCTTGAGGCACAAGTCCTCGTAACTGATGCCCATCGCCCGCGCCGCCATCGGCACCAGGCTGTGGCTGGTCATGCCCGGATTGGTGTTGGCTTCCAGCAGGTAAATGCCGCCGGCCTCGTCCATCAGGAAATCCACTCGGCCCCAGCCGCGGCCGCCCAGCACGCGGAATGCGGCCAGCGACAGCTCGCGCGCGCGCCGCTCAATGTCTTCGCTCAGTCCGGACGGGCAGCGGTAAACGGTGTCGTCGCGGAAATACTTGGCGTCGTAGTCGTAGAACTCGGTCGCCGGCTCGATCTTGATGGTCGGATACGCCGTGTCGCCTATCACCGCACAGGTGTATTCGCCGCCGCCGATGAAACGCTCGGCGATCACGATGCTGTCGTATTTGCGCGCTTCCTCGAACGCCGCCTTCAGTGCGCCCGGCTGCTTGACCTTGGTCACCCCTATGCTGGAACCCTCGGTGGCCGGCTTGACGAAGATGGGCAGGCCCAGCTTGGCCTCCACCGCGGCGAAATCGCTGTGTTCGTCCAGCAGCTCGAATTCAGGGATAGGCAGGCCAGCGCCCTGCCACAACAGCTTGGTGCGCCATTTGTCCATGCAGATCGCCGACGCCATCACGCCGCAACCGGTATACGGCAGGCCCATGCTTTCCAGCACCCCCTGCAAGGTGCCGTCTTCGCCGAAGGGGCCGTGCAGGATGTTGAACACGCGGTCGAAGCCTTCTTCCTTCAACGCGCTCAGCGGCTGTTCCGACGGATCGAACTTATGGGCGTTCACGCCGCGGGACTGCAGGGCCGCGAGCACGCCGGCGCCGCTCATCAGCGACACTTCGCGCTCGGAGGAACTGCCGCCCATCATCACCGCCACCTTGCCGTACTGCTTCATTGCCTTGTCCTTGTCATTCATCATCACGCGCCCGCCGCCACTTTGGCCGGCACCGCGCCGATGGAGCCCGCGCCCATGGTCACCACCACGTCGCCGTCGCGAGCCTGATCGAAAATGGTCTGCTGCATCTCGGCGATGTCCTCGACGAACACCGGCTCCACCTTGCCCAAAACCCGCACCGCGCGCGCCAAGGCGCGGCCGTCGGCGGCGACGATGGGCGCTTCACCGGCGGCATAGACTTCGGACAGCAGCAGCGCGTCCACGCCGGACAGCACTTTGACGAAGTCCTCGAACAGGTCCCGGGTGCGGGTATAGCGGTGCGGCTGGAAGGCCAGCACCAGGCGCTTGTCCGGGAAGGCGCCGCGCACCGCGGCCAGCGTGGCGGCCATTTCCACCGGGTGATGGCCGTAATCGTCCACCAGGGTGAAGCTGCCGCCGGCCTTGGCCGGCACTTCGCCGTAGCGCTGGAAGCGGCGGCCGACGCCGGCGAACTCGGCCAGGCCTTGCTGGATCGCTTCCACGCTGGCGCCGCACTCCAGGCCGATGGCGATGGCGGACAGCGCGTTGAGCACGTTGTGACGGCCCGGCATGTTCAACACCACTGGGAAGCGCACTTCCTTGCCGTTCTTCACCACCACGTCGAAATGCATCTGGCCGGCGGCGGCGCGCACGTTCTCGGCGTAGATGTCGGCGGAGTCGTCCAGGCCGTAGGTGGTCACCGGCTTGGTGATGCGGCCGCGGATCTCGCGCACATTGGGGTCATCCACGCACAGCACCGCGCGGCCGTAGAACGGCAGCCGCTGCAGAAAGTCGACGAAGGCCTGCTTGAGCTTGTCGAAGCTGTGGTCATAGGTGTCCATGTGATCGGCGTCGATATTGGTCACCACCGCCATCACCGGAGTCAGATGCAGGAAGGAGGCGTCCGATTCATCGGCCTCGGCCACCAGGAACTCGCCGGAACCCAGGCGCGCATTGGTGCCGGCCGCGGTCAGCTTGCCGCCGATGACGAAGGTGGGGTCCAGGCCGGCCGCACCCAGCACCGAGGCGGTCAGGCTGGTGGTGGTGGTCTTGCCGTGGGTGCCGGCGATGGCGATGCCCTGCTTGAAGCGCATCAGTTCCGCCAGCATCATCGCGCGCGGAATCACCGGAATCTTGTTGGCGCGCGCTTCCAGCACTTCCGGGTTGTCGGCCTTGACCGCGGTGGAGGTCACCACCACGTCGGCGCCGTGCATATAGGTGGCGTCGTGGCCGTAGAACACACGGATGCCCTGATCGATCAGCCGCTTGCTGGTGGCGCTTTCCGCCATGTCGGAACCGGACACGGTAAAGCCCAGGCCGTGCAGCACCTCGGCGATGCCGCACATGCCGACGCCGCCGATGCCGACGAAATGTATGTGTTTGACCCTGTGTTTCATGTCTGTGTCTCTGCTTGGGCGCTCGTATGACGCCCTGTCATTCCCTGGCCAGCTGCTGGCACAGGTCGGCCACCCGGCCGGCCGCGCCGGAACGAGCCAGCGCGCGCGCGCGTTCGGCCTTGTCCAGCAACTGGTCTCTATCCAAACCCGCCAGCAGGCTCGCGAGCCCGTCGGCGTTCAATTCCTTCTGCGGCAGATGCCAGGCCGCGCCGGCCTGCGCCATCCACTCGGCGTTGTCGCGCTGATGGCCGGTGGTGGACACCACCAGCGGCACCAGCACGCTGGGCACGCCGGCCGCGCACAATTCGCTGACCGTGATCGCGCCGGCGCGGCAGATCACCAGGTCGCATTCGGCCAGGCGCTGCGGCATATCGTCGACGAAGGGCAGCAGTTCAACCTGTTCCCGCAGGCCCGCGGCCTGATACGCGGCCTCGACCGCGGCGAAATTCGCCTCGCCGGTCTGATGCGTCAGTCGCGGCCGCTTGTCGGCCAGCAACTTGGCCATCGCCAGCGGCAGCGTTTCGTTCAATGCCTTGGCGCCCAGGCTGCCGCCCACCACCAAGACCTTCAGCGGACCGCTGCGGCCGGCGAAGCGCTCCGCCGGCGCGGCGATGCTCTCGATCTCGCCGCGCACCGGATTGCCGGTGACCAGCGCCTTGCCGTTGCGCGCCGCGTCGCCGTCGAAACCGCAGGCCAGTTTCTTGGCGAAGGGCAGCAAGGCCTTATTGCTCAACAACAGACCTGCATCGGCGTTGACCAGGACCAGCGGCTTCCACAGCAGGCCCGCCATCACGCCGCCGGGCAGGCAAACATAACCGCCCATGCCCAGCACCACGTCCGGGCGATGGCGGAAAATCTGCGCCGCGCTGCTGAAGAAAGCGCCGACCAGCTGCAGCGCACCCTTGAGCGAGCCCAGCAAGCCCTTGCCGCGCACGCCGTGGAAGTTCAGCCGCTCCAGCGGAATGCCGGTTGGCGGCACCAGCTTGTTCTCCATGCCGCGGCGAGTGCCCAGCCACACCACCTTCCAGCCCCGGCTTTGCAATTCCTTGGCCACGGCGAGACCGGGGACGATGTGTCCACCCGTGCCAGCCGCCATCACCATGACCGTGCGATTCGCCATCTTCATCAAACCTTGTAGCCGCGCATGATGCGGCGATTTTCATAATCAACCCGCAGCAGCACCGCCACCGCGATCAAATTCATCAACATCGCCGAGCCGCCGAAAGACATCAGCGGCAAGGTCAAACCCTTGGTCGGCAGCAGGCCCATATTCACCCCGATGTTGAAAAACACCTGGATGCCGAGCCAGATGCCCAGGCCCTGCGCCACCAGCGATTGGTAGTAGCGCTCCAGCTTTTTCGATTCCACGCCGATGTGAAAGGCGCGGCGCACGATCCAGGCGTACAGGCCTATCACCACGCAGATGCCGATGAAGCCGAACTCCTCCGAAATCACCGCCATGATGAAGTCGGTGTGCGCCTCCGGCAGGTAAAACAATTTCTCTATGCTGCCGCCCAGGCCGACGCCGAACCACTCGCCGCGCCCGATGGCGATCAAGGAGTGAGACAGCTGGTAGCCCTTGCCGTACGGGTCGTCCCACGGGTCCATGAAACCCAGCACCCGCTTCAAGCGATACGGCGAGGAGATGATCAGCACCACGATGGCGCCCACCGCCATCACCGCCAGCCCGCTGAAGATGCGCATATTGATGCCGCCGAGGAAGAGCACGCCCATCGCGATGCTCATCACCACCATCAGCGCGCCGAAGTCCGGCTCACGCAGCAGCAGGAAGGCCACCACCACCATGGCGGCGAACATCGGCGCGAAGCCTTCCTTCAGGCTGTGCAGCAAATGGCTCTTGCGCACGGTGTAATCCGCCGCGTACAGCACGGTGGCGAACTTCATCACTTCCGACGGCTGCAGGTTCAGCACGAACAGATTGATCCAGCGCCGCGAGCCGTTGACCATCTTGCCGATGCCGGGCACCAACACCAGCACCAGCAGCACCAGGCCGATCAGAAAAATCTTGCCCGAATACTTCTGCCAGAACGCCGTCGGGATCTGGAAGGCGATATAGGCCGCGCTCAGCCCTATCGTCATGAAGATCAGGTGACGAATCAGGTAGAAGTAACGGTTGTGCGTGGCCGCGTCGGCCTCGGCATAGGCGATGGACGCCGAATACACCATCACCAGGCTGATCGACAGCAGCAGGGCCAGCGCCCAGGACAGCGCTTCGTCGAACGGCTTGATGGCGGCGTAGCGCCGGGCTCCGTGCACGATCATGGCCGCGTCGCCTCCGCTTGCCGCGCCTTCCACTCGGCCACGGTGTCGATGAACACCTGGGCGCGGTGCGCGTAGTTGCGGAACATGTCCAGGCTGGCGCAAGCCGGCGACAGCAACACCACATCGCCCGGCCGCGCCAGTTCCGCCGCGCGGCGGGTGGCTTCTTCCAGCGTCGCGCAGTCGTGCAGCGGCAAGCCGGTGGCGGCCAGCGCGGCGCGGATCTTGCCGGCGTCGCGGCCGATCAGCAGCACGGCGCGGGCGATGCGCCGGCAGGCCGGCGCCAGCGGCGCGAAGTCCTGGCCCTTGCCGTCGCCGCCGGCGATCAACACCACCGGACGCGTCATGCCGTTCAACGCCGCCTCGGTGGCGCCGACATTGGTGCCCTTGGAATCATCGATAAACGCAACCGAGCCGATTTCGTCTACCAGCTCGACGCGATGTTCCAGGCCACGGAAAGTTTTCAGCCCATTCAACAGCGCGGCGCGCGGCGCGCCGACGGCTTCGCACAAGGCCAGCGCGGCCAGCGCGTTGGCGGCGTTGTGCAGACCCTGCAAGCTCATCTCGGCGCAATCGAAAGCCCGCTCACCGTCCAGGCTCAGCCAGTAGCGGCCGTCATCCTGCCGCAACGCGTATGCGGCATCCTGTGTCAGCGAGAACCACCGGACCGCGCGGCCGGGCCGGACCATCGCGCGCACCAGCGCGTCGTCGCGGTTCAGCACCTGGGCGCCAGCGCCGTGGAACACCCGGGTCTTGGTGTGGGCGTAGTCCAGCAGATCGTCGTAGCGGTCCAGGTGGTCCTCGGAAATATTCAGCACCGTGGCGGCATCAGCCTCCAGCGTGAATGTGGATTCCAGTTGAAAACTGGACAACTCCAACACCCATACGTCCGGGCGCTTGCCGCTTTGCTCGCGCTCCAGCTGCGCTTCCAGCACCGCCAGGCCGATATTGCCGGCCACCACCGCGTCCAGGCCGGCGGCGGCGCACAAATGGCCGACCAGGCTGGTGACGGTGCTCTTGCCGTTGGAGCCGGTGATGGCGATCACCTTGCTGCCATCGCCGCGGATCGCGCGCGCCAGCACTTCGATATCGCCAATCACCTCGCCGCCGGCTTGGCGGAAAGCGGCGACGGCCGGATGCTTCAGCGGCACGCCCGGGCTCAGCACCAGCAGGTCGGCGTCGGCGAAGGTCTGGGCGCTGAAGTCGCCGCTGCGCACTTCCGCCTGCGGCAGGAAGGCGCGCAGCTCGGCCACGCGCTCGGCCGACGGCTTGGCGTCGGCCACGCTCACGCGCGCGCCGTGCGCGGCCAGGTAGCGCGCGGCCGCCAGGCCCGAGCCTCCCAAGCCCACCACCACGACGTGACGATTCGCGTAGTCCATAGTCTTCCTCAACGCAGCTTGATGGTGGACAGGCCGACCAGCACCAACATCATGGTGATGATCCAGAAACGCACCACCACTTGCGTTTCCTTCCAGCCTTTCAACTCATAGTGATGGTGCAACGGCGCCATGCGGAACACTCGCTTGCCGGTGAGCTTGAACGAAGCCACCTGAATCATCACCGACAGCGCTTCCATCACGAACAGGCCGCCCATGATCAAGAGCACGATTTCCTGACGCACGATCACCGCCACCGTGCCCAGCGCCGCGCCCAGCGCCAGCGCGCCGACATCGCCCATGAACACTTGGGCCGGATAGGCGTTGAACCACAAAAAGCCCAGGCAGGCGCCGCACATCGCCGCGCAAAACACCACCACCTCGTGGGCGCCGGGAATGAAGGGCAGGCCCAGATACTTGGAAAACACCGCATGGCCGGCGACATAGGCGAAGATGGACAGGCCGGCGGCCACCAGCACGGTGGGCAGCGCCGCCAGGCCGTCGAGGCCGTCGGTCAGGTTCACCGCGTTGGAGGTGCCGACGATGACGAAATAGGTGAGCACGCAGAAACCGATGGCGCCCAACGGGTAGGCGACGGTCTTGACGAAGGGCACGATCAGCTCGGTGGACGCCGGCAGCTTGGCGGTGGCGATCAGGAACACGCCGGCGCCGATGGCGATGGCGGACTGCCAGGCCATCTTGAACTTGGCGGACACGCCTTTCGGGTCCTTGTACACCACCTTGCGCCAGTCGTCGTAAAAGCCTAGCGCGCCGGTGCCGAACATCACCGCCAGCAGCAGCCACACGTATTTATTCGACAGGTCCGCCCACAGCAGCGTGGTCAGGCCGATGGCCAGCAGGATCAGCGAGCCGCCCATGGTCGGGGTGCCGGCCTTGACCAGATGGGTCTGCGGCCCGTCCTGACGCACCGCCTGGCCCACCTTGAGTTCGGTCAGCTTGCGAATCACCCACGGTCCCAGCAGCAGCGAGATCGCCAACGCGGTCAGCGCCGCCATCACCGCGCGCAGCGTGATGTAGTTGAAGACATTGAAGGCCCGGATGTGGGAGCCCAGCAGTTCAGCCAGCCAGAGCAGCACGTTATTGTTCCTCTCTAAATTGTTGCATCAGGTGTTCCACCACCCGTTCCATGCGCATGAAGCGCGACCCCTTGACCAGAACGGAGGCACCCGACGGCAACTGCCGGTCGAGAAACTCGTACAACTCGTCAATCGAATCAAAATGTTTGCCGCGCGCGCCGCAAGCGGCGGCGGCGTGGCGCGAAACCTCGCCCAGCGTCAGCAGCAGGTCGATGCCGCACGCGCGCGCGTACTCGCCCACTTCCGCGTGCAAGGCGTCGGCGCTATCGCCCAGTTCGCCGATATCGCCCATCACGAAGCAGCGCGGCGCCGGCAGGCGCGTCAGCACGTCGATCCCGGCCTTCATCGAATCCGGGTTGGCGTTGTAGCTGTCGTCGATCACGCTCAGACCGCGCGGGCTTTGCTTGAGCTGCAAACGGCCCTTGGCGCCGCCGAAGGCGGCCAGGCCGGCGGCGATGTCGGCCAGCGGCACGTCGGCGGCCAAGGCCAGGCTGGCGGCGGCCAGCGCGTTGCGCACATTGTGTTCGCCCGGCGCCGGCAATTCGATACGCTGTTCGCCGTTGGCGCAGCGCAGCGTGAAGCGGCTGCTCAAGGCGTCCAGCTCGATGTCGGCGGCGCGGACCTCGGCTGCGGCGCCCAGGCCGAAGGCGATCTGGCGATGGCCGTCCGCCGCGCGGCGGAACAGCGCCAGATTGGCGTCGTCGGCGTTGAGCACCGCCACGCCGTCGGCGTCCAGGCCTTCGAAGATTTCCGCCTTGGCGCGCGCCACTTCCTCGGTGGAGCCGAAGTAGCCGAAGTGGGCGCGCATCGCGTTATTGACCAAGGCGATGCGCGGCCGGGCCAGGCCGGTCAGATAGCTGAGCTCGCCGTGATGGTTCATGCCCATCTCCAGCACCGCGTAGCGATGCGCCGGCGTCAGCCGCAGCAGGGTCAGCGGCAGGCCGATGTCGTTGTTGAAGTTGCCGGCAGTGGCCAGCACCGCGTCCGCGCCTGCATATTGGCGCAGAATGGCGGCCAGCATTTCCTTGACCGTGGTCTTGCCGTTGGAGCCGGTGACGCCGATGCGCAGCGCCGGCAGACGCTGCGCCCAGCCCGACGCCAGCCGGCCCAGCGCCAGACGGGTGTCGTCCACACGGATCAGGCTGGCGCCCGGCAGCTCGAAATCCGCGCGCACCAGCGCGGCCGCGCCCTTGGCCGTCACCTCGGCGACGAAATCGTGGGCGTCGAAGCGCTCGCCCTTCAGCGCGACGAACAGATCGCCGGTACCGGCCTCGCGGCTGTCGGTCACCACGCGCAGGATGTCGCCGTCCGGGCCGCTCAAAGCGCCCCGGGCCAGTTCGGCGGCCTGCAGCAGCGTCATCATGCGCGTTCCCCCCAGGCGGTCAGCGCCTCTTCCGCCACGCGGAAGTCGGAGAACGGCCGCTTGACGCCGGCGATGTCCTGGTATTCCTCATGCCCCTTGCCGGCCACCAGCACCACGTCGCCGGCGCGCGCCTGGCTCACCGCCCAGTGGATGGCGGCTTCGCGGTCTACTTCTACATGACCGGGTTGTTGCATGCCGGCCAGCACGTCGCGCAGAATGGCTTGCGGGTCTTCGGTGCGCGGGTTGTCGCTGGTCAGCACCGCCACGTCGGCGATTTTCTCGGCGATGGCACCCATCATCGGGCGCTTGCCCGGATCGCGGTCGCCGCCGCAACCGAACACGCAGAACAGGCGGCCGCCTTCCGGACGGATCTCGGCCAGCGTGGACAAGGCTTTTTCCAGCGCGTCCGGCGTGTGGGCGTAATCGATCACCACCAGCGGCTCATGCGCGCCGCCCACGCTCTGCATGCGGCCGCGCGCCGGCTGGATGCGCGCCATCACCGCGGCGGCGTCGCGCAGGCTGACGCCGTTGACGCACAGCGTGGCCAGACAGGCCAGCAGATTGGCGGCGTTGAAGCGGCCCACCAGGCCGGTGCGCACATCGGTGACGCCCCAGGGCGTGGTCACCGTCAGTTGCAGGCCGTCCAGCGTGGCGGCCAGCGCCAGCGGGCGCACATCGCCCTGCTCAAGGCCGTAAGTCACCACTTGAGTCTGAGCCGGGTCGATTTCGGCGGCCAGTTGGCGGCCGAAGGCATCGTCGGCATTGATCACCGCGTGCTGCAGGCCTTCCCAGAAGAACAGCTTCTTCTTGGATTCGCCGTAGGCTTCCATCGAGCCGTGGTAGTCCAGGTGATCGCGAGTCAGATTGGTCAGCACCGCGGTGGCGAAGTCCACGCCATTGACGCGGCCCTGGTCCAGGCTGTGGCTGGACACTTCCATGGTCACCACGTGCGCGCCTTGGCGGCGGTATTCGGCCAGCTTCTGCTGCACCGTCACCGGGTCCGGTGTGGTGTGGGTGGTTTCGGTCAGTTCGCCGTAAAAGCCGTTGCCGACGGTGCCGATCAGCGCCGCCTTCTGGCCCAGCAGCGAGAAGGCCTGCGCCAGCCAGTGAGAAATCGAGGTCTTGCCATTGGTGCCGGTGATGCCGATCACGCGCAGCGCGCGGCTGGGATGGCCGTAGACCTCGGCCGCCAGCATGCCGATGCGCTCGCGCAGATTCGGCACCGCCAGATTGGGCGCCTGCCACAGCGGATTCCAGGCGAAGCCGTCGGCGTCGTCCCACAACACCGCGGCCGCGCCTTTCGCCAGCGCGGCCTGGATGTAGTCGCGGCCGTCGGAATGCAGGCCGGGGCACGCCAGGAACACGTCGCCGGGCAGCACGCGGCGGCTGTCGGTCTCCACCCGCTTGACGGGCAGTCCCAGTTGTTTGATGTCGTCCGGATTCCAGTCCGGCAATGGGGTCAAACGGCTTTTCATGATCTGATCAAAAATCCACCGGCACCGGGGTGGATTCCGGCAATAAAGTGTTGTTGGAGGGTTCGTCCGGCTGCACGTTCAATACTCGCAGCGCGCCACCGGCGATCTGCGAGAACACTGGTGCAGCCACCGCGCCGCCGTAATATTTGCCCGCGGAGGGCTCGTCTATCATCACCGACACGATCACGCGCGGCGATTTGCCCGGCGCGAAGCCCATGAACAGCGCGCGGTGCTTGTTGGCCACATAGGTGCGGCCTTCCAGCTTGCGCGCGGTGCCGCTCTTGCCGCCTATGCTGTAGCCGATGATGCGGCCACCGACGGCGCCGCCGCCCGGCTGGCTGTTGGCGATCAGCAAATCGCGCATCTCGTGCGCGGTCTTTTCCGCCAGCACGCGCTTGCCCGGCATCGGCGTGGCGGTCTTGTACAGCGAGATCGGCAGCATCACGCCATCGTTGGCGAACACGGTATAGGCGCGCGCCATCTGGATCAGGCTGACCGAGATGCCGTAGCCGAAGGACATCGTCGCCTGCTCGATGGGCCGCCAGTTGTGCCAGTCGCGCAGCCGGCCGCCGGCTTCGCCGGGGAAGCCGGTTTCCGGCGCGCGGCCGAAGCCCAGCGCGTCGTAATGCTTCCACGACTGTTCCGGCGAGCTCATCAGCGCCAGCTTGCTGGTGCCGACGTTGGACGATTTCTGGATGATGCCGAGGATGTCCAGGCTGGGGCGCGGCGCCACGTCGCGGATGGTGGCCGGGCCTATCATGTAAGTGTGGGTGTCCAGCACCGTGTTGAGGCCGGCCTTGCCGTTTTCCAGCGCCAGCGAGATCGACAGCGGCTTCATCGTCGAACCCGGCTCGAACAGATCGATCACGCCGCGGTTGCGCATCATTTCCGGCGTCACGCCGCTGCGGTTATTCGGGTTGAACGAGGGGTAATTGGCCAGCGCCAGCAATTCGCCGGTGTGCGCGTCCAGCACCACCACGCTGCCGGCCTTGGCCTTATTCAATTCCACCGCGGCCTTGAGCTCGCGGTAAGCCAGGTACTGGATGCGGTGATCCACCGCCAGCGCCAGCTTCTGGCCGTCGCGCGGCGGCTCGATGGCGGCGACGTCTTCGATGATGTGGCCGCGGCGGTCCTTCAGCACCACGCGGCGGCCGTCCTTGCCGGCCAGCATCTTCTCGCGCGCCAGTTCCACCCCTTCCTGCCCCTTGCCGTCCACGCCGGTGAAACCGATGATGTGGGACACGATTTCCCCGGCCGGGTAGAAGCGGCGGAATTCCTGCTGCTTGGCGATGCCGGGCACGCCCAGCGCCATCACCTTGTCCGCCAGCTCCGGGCTGATCTGGCGTTTGACATAGACGAATTCCTTCTTGCGGTCGGACAGCTTGGCCGACAGTTCTTCCGGCGACAGGTCCAACAGCGCCGCCAGCTCGCGCAGCTTGGCCGGCTGCACCGGCTCCATGTCCGCCGGGCTGGCCCAGATGGTCTGCACCGGCGAGCTGATCGCCAGCGGCTCGCCGTTGCGGTCGGTGATCACGCCACGGTTGGCTTCCAGCGTCAACGCGCGGCGGAAACGCGCCTCGCCCTGGTTTTGCAGGAAATCCTGTTGCACCACTTGCAGGTAGACCGCGCGGCCGATCAAGGCCAGGAACAATAGCGCCAGCATCAGCAATACGAAACGCACGCGGCCCGGCTTCATGCGCAGCGCGGGGCTGGCGTCCGGGATGCGTTGCTGGTGGCGCGGGGAGTAAGTGCGCATCACATCCCCTTCCCAGGCGAAATCACCTGGATCTGACGCGGATCCGGGGTATGCATGTCGAGGCGGCTGGACGCGGCTTTCTCAATCACCGCGTGCGCGCCCCAGGTGCTCTGCTCCAGTTGCAGCTGGCCGAACTCGATCTCCAGCTGCTGGGCGGATTTGCGCTCCTTCTGCAAATCGCTGTAGAGCTTGCGCGACACGTGGGTCGAGGTGACCACCGACCAGGCGGACAACACCACGATGACCAGCAGTATCGCGTTGAGCTTGTTCATGCGTCGACCTCCCGCCACGGCGCGGCGGTGCGCTCGGCCACGCGCATGATGGCGCTGCGGGAGCGCGCGTTGGCGCGCACCTCCTCATCGCTGGCGCGCACCGGCTTGCCCACGGTGGACAGCGGCGGCTGCGCCATGTCGGCGGCGCGCACCATCGCCCAGGCCGGCAGCTTTTCCTCGCTGCTGGCGTCGCGCAGGTATTGCTTGACGATGCGGTCTTCCAGCGAATGAAAGCTGATCACCGCCAGGCGGCCGTTTTCCGCCAGACGGCGCGCCGCCTGCGGCAGCACCGCCTTGAGTTCGTCCAGCTCGCGGTTCACAAAGATCCGGATCGCTTGGAAGGTACGCGTTGCGGGGTCCTGACCCGGTTCCCGAGTACGGACGTTTTGCCCAACGAGCAAGGCGAGCTCACGCGTGGTCTGGAGGGGGGCGTCAGCCCTTTGCGCAACAATGGCTGCTGCGATCTTGCGAGCAAACCGCTCTTCACCATAAGTCTTGATGACCTCTCTGATATCGGCCTCGTCTGCCGTCGCCAACCATTCGGCCGCGGTGATGCCGCGGGTGGTATCCATACGCATGTCCAAGGGCGCGTCGAAGCGGAAGCTGAAACCGCGCCGCCCGTCGTCGATCTGCGGCGATGACACGCCCAGATCCATCAACACGCCGTCCACCTGGGGAATGCCCAGGCGGTCCAATTCCTGTCCCAGCGTTTCGAAACCGTTGTGCACGATTTGAAAACGCGGGTCTTCCTCCGCCAGCCGCGTGGCCACGGCGATGGCTTCGGGATCCTTGTCGAAAGCGACCAGACGGCCTTGCGGTCCCAGTCGCGACAGGATCAAGCGGCTGTGGCCACCTCGACCGAAAGTGCAGTCGACATAGGTGCCATCCGGCCGGATGGCAAGCGCGTCGACCGCCTCGGTCAAGAGCACCGTCAGGTGCACGAAGGGGGTGGTGCTCACAGCGTAAAGTCTCCAAGGTGTTGGGCCAGATCGGTTTGATCGATGGCCAGGGCGTCAGCGGTCTGACTGTCCCATTCCTCGGCATTCCACAGCTCGAAGCGGTTGCCCATGCCCACCAGCGCGACGTCCTTGTCGAGTCCGGTGAGATCGCGCAGGCGCGCGGGCAGCAGAATGCGTCCGGCACTGTCCATTTCCAGCGTTTCCGCGTGGCCGAGCACGAGGCGCTGGTAACGTTTCAGAGTGGGGTTGCCGGTGGGAAGGGCTAGCAGGCGGGCTTCGACCGGACGCCAGTTGGGTTCGGGGTAGATCAGCAAGTGGTCTTGGGACTCGAGGGTGACGATCAGTTTGTGCCCGAAAGCGGACAGCAGTGTCTCGCGGTGTTTGGCCGGAATAGCCAAACGCCCCTTGCTATCGAGAGACAAGATGCTGACGCCACCAATCATGATTTCGAGCCCGCTGACCGAATAAACCTAAGGGGCCGTCGCCCCCTGGGGCAAATGCCCCACTTTCACCCACTTCGCCCCACTTTCCGCCACTATAAGAAAGAACTTCCCCACGGTCAACATCGAGAAGTTCTAATTCACCTTTTGAGACAATGACTTAGCGGGCTGGGCAAAAAGCGGATTCCTTGTCAAATCAGAGGCTTAAAAACATCAGTCAAAGTGAGCTGTTAACACTCGAACCATTACGAAAACACCACATGTCAAGCCTGGGAATATTTCCAAGGACAATCCAGGGCAAGACAACTTGTCGCGCCGCAACACAAAAACAGGGCGGCGGCGCCATAATCGGCGCCGCCGCCCTGGAGTTCCGTTGGCTCAGAACCTGCTCCAAGTCTCGCGAGCTAGAGCGAGACAAGGCGAAAACGGCTGAGAAAGCGGAATGTACATACGGTACATGAGCATTTCGAAGACGGTTTCAACGCCCTTTTCTATCCATCCTGCCGACGCGCAGCAGACTTTGGAATAGGTTCTCAGGCCAGCTTCTGTCGCAGGATATCCTGCACCTGAGCCGGATTGGCCTTGCCCTTGGAAGCCTTCATCACCTGGCCGGCCAAGGCGTTGAGCGCCTTCTCCTTGCCGGCGCGGAATTCTTCCACCGCCTTGGGATTGGCGGCGATCGCTTCTTCCACCATCTTCTCGATGGCGCCGACGTCGGACACCTGCTTCAGGCCATCACGCTCGATGATGGCGTCGGCGGACAGTTCGCTGTCCCACAAGGCGTCGAACACCTGCTTGGCCAGCTTGCTGGACAGCGTGCCGTCGGCGATGCGCGCGATCAGACCGGACAGACGCTCGGCCGAGATCGGGCAATCGGCGATCTCCTTGCCATCGCGGTTCAGCCGCGCGGCGATCTCGCCATTGATCCAGTTGGCGGCCAGCTTGCCCTGACCGGAGGCCTTGGCCGCGGCTTCAAAGTACTGCGCCTGGGCCAGGCTGGACGTCAGCAGCGCCGCGTCGTAGGCGGACACACCGTAAGCCTCCGCCAGACGGACTTGCATCGCCGCCGGCAGTTCCGGCATCTCGCCGCGAATGCGGGCGATCTGTTCGTCGGAAATGCGTACCGGCAGCAGGTCCGGGTCCGGGAAGTAGCGGTAGTCGTGCGCGTCTTCCTTGCTGCGCATCATCCTGGTTTCGCCGGTGTCCGGATCGAACAGCACGGTGGCCTGTTGCACCTTGCCGCCGTCTTCCAGGGTATCGATCTGCCACTGGATTTCGTACTTGGCGGCCTGCTCCAAGAAACGGAAGGAGTTGAGGTTCTTGATCTCGCGGCGGGTGCCGAATTCCTTCTGCCCCTCGGGGCGCACCGACACGTTGACGTCCATGCGGAAGCTGCCTTCCTGCATATTGCCGTCGCAGATGCCCAGCCAGGTCACCAGCGCGTACAAGGCCTTCACATAGGCCAGCGCCTCGTCCACCGAGCGCATGTCCGGCTCGGACACCACTTCCAGCAGCGGCGTGCCGGCGCGATTGAGGTCGATGCCGGACAGGCCGTGGAAGTCTTCGTGCAGACTCTTGCCGGCGTCCTCTTCCATATGGGCGCGGGTCACGCCTATCACCTTCTCCTGCTCGCCGACCAGAATCTTCAACTGACCATGCTCGACGATGGGCAGGTCCATCTGGCTGATCTGGTAGCCCTTGGGGAGATCGGGGTAGAAGTAGTTCTTGCGCGCGAACACGTTCTTCTGATTGATCTTGGCGTCCAGCGCCAGGCCCAGGCGGATGGCCTTGTCAACCGCAGCCTTGTTCAGCACCGGCAGCACGCCGGGGAAGGCCAGCTCCACCGCGGAGGCCTGGGTGTTCGGCTCCGCGCCGAAGGCGGTGCTGGCGCCGGAGAAAATCTTGGAGACGGTATTGAGCTGCACGTGCACCTCGATACCGATGACGACTTCCCATTTCATAGTCGAGTCCTAATAACTATTTTTTGCCACGGAAGCACACCGAAAACACGGAAAACTGAAAACAATGCCAAGTCAAACAGATCAAGATCGCCGCTTTTGCTCTTGTCCGTGTTCTTCCGTGTGATTCCGTGGCTAATTCATCGCTGTTCCGTAGCTAAATTAAATTACAGCGCCGGTGCACGAGCATGCCAATCGGTAGCCAGCTGGAACTGATGCGCGACGTTCAACATCTTGGCTTCGCCGAAGTAGTTGCCGATGATCTGCAAACCGATAGGGCGGCCATTCGCGCTAAAGCCGGCCGGCACGCTCATGCCGGGCAAGCCGGCCAGGTTCACCGACAACGTGTAGATGTCGGACAGATACATCTGCACCGGATCGTCGTTCATCGCGCCGATGTCGAAGGCCGCGGTCGGCGCCACCGGCCCCAGGATCACATCACACTGCTCGAAAGCGGCTTTGAAATCGTTAGCGATCAGGCGACGAATCTTCTGGGCCTTCAGATAGTAGGCGTCGTAATAGCCGTGCGACAGCACATAGCTGCCCACCAGGATGCGGCGCTTGACCTCGCTGCCGAAGCCTTCTGCGCGGGTCTTCTCGTACATGTCCACTAGGTCCTTGTACTCGGCGGCGCGATGGCCGTAGCGCACGCCGTCGTAACGCGACAGATTGGTGGAGGCCTCGGCCGGCGCGATCACGTAGTAGGCCGGGATGGACAGCTCGGTATTGGGCAGACTGATGTCCACCACCTGCGCGCCCTGCTTCTTCAACACCGCCACCGCCTCGTCCACGGCGCGCGCCACGTCGGCGCTCAGGCCGGCGGCGAAGTATTCGCGCGGCAGGCCCACTTTAAGGCCGGCCAGCGGCTGATTCAGATCGCGGGCGTAGTCTTCGCGCGCGCGTTCCAGGCTGGTGGAGTCGCGCTGATCGAAGCCGGCCATCACGTTCAACATCAAGGCGCAGTCCTCGGCGGTCTGCGCGATCGGGCCGCCCTGGTCCAGCGAGGAGGCGTAGGCCACCATGCCGTAGCGCGACACCACGCCGTAGGTCGGCTTGATGCCGGTGACGCCGCAATGGGAAGCCGGCTGGCGGATGGAGCCGCCGGTGTCGGTGGCGGTGGCCACCGGCGTCAGCCGCGCGGCCACGGCGGCGGCGGAACCGCCGGAGCTGCCGCCCGGCACCGCTTGCTGGTCCCAGGGGTTTTTCACCGCGCCGTAAAAGGAATTCTCATTGGACGAACCCATCGCGAACTCGTCCATATTGGCGCGGCCCAGCGTCACCATGCCAGCAGCCTGGCACTGCTCGACCACGTGGGCGCTGTACGGTGACACGAAGTTGTCCAGCATCTTGGAACCGCAGCTGGTTTTCCAGCCCTGCTGGCAGAACAAATCCTTGTGGATGATGGGCACGCCGGTCAGCCCATGGGCGTTGCCGGCGGCGATGCGCGCATCGGCGGCGGCGGCCTCGGCCAGGGTCTTGGCGCGGTCGACGGTGACCAGCGCGTTGAGCGCCGGGTTCAGCGCCTCGATGCGCGCCAGGTACTGCGTGGCCAGCTCGACGCTGGAGACTTCCTTGGCCGCTAGCTGTTGCGACAGTTGCTTTAAAGTAGACTGTGTCATTTGAAATGGAATCTTTAGCTATCCGGGAAGAGCGCCGCCGTCCTTTCAGACAGCGGCCAGCACCGGCAGCCCCCGCGAGCGGGAACCTACGACCGGCACAGGCAATCAGAGCATCACTCGATGACCTTGGGGACCAGGAACAAGCCCTTTTCCACTTGCGGGGCAACGGCCTGGAAAGCTTCGCGCTGATTGGTTTCGGTAACGACATCTTCGCGCAAACGCAAAGAGACATCCTGCGGATGGGCCATCGGCTCGATGCCGTCGGTGTTCACCGCCTGCATCTGTTCGATCAGGCCGAAAATATTATTGAGTTGCTTGCTTGTCGCGGCAATTTCCGCTTCATTGACATTGATGCGGGCAAGCTTGGCAATTCGTGCGACATCCTGATGCGTCAGCGACATGGTGTCCTCGTTCAAAACCTTTAATATTTCAAGCGTTATAGGGTATCATAGCCCGCTTGATTCTCCCAAGATCGACATCGCGCCACGGCGTTATTTCGGCAGCGCTTTCACCACGCGGCCGACGGGCGGCAAGCCGCCGCGCCGGGGCTGGATCGCACGGACCCGATCGATGCGGGCCCGCGTCGGAAAATGATGCGCAAGCGGCCTTCCGGCCGCCGCGCGCCAGGTAACAAACAACAGATAAACGCGGACGCGACGGCGCGTCCGCCACATGACGAAAACTGACCAGGATCGCCCAATGTTTCGTTCGCTGACCGGATACTTCTCCAACGACCTCGCCATTGACCTTGGCACAGCCAACACCCTCATCTACATGCGCGCCAAAGGCATCGTGCTGGACGAGCCCTCGGTTGTCGCCATTCACAGCGACGCGCCCACCAACAAGAAATCCATCCTGGCCGTGGGCCTGGAAGCCAAGCGCATGCTGGGCCGCACCCCGGGCAGCATCCAGGCGATCCGCCCGATGAAGGACGGCGTGATCGCCGACTTCACCGTCACCGAACAGATGCTCAAGCAGTTCATCAAGAAGGTGAACCCCAACCGCTTCTTCGCCGCCAGCCCGCGCATCGTGATCTGCGTGCCCTGCGGCTCCACCCAGGTGGAACGCAAGGCGATCCGCGATTCGGCGCTGGCCGCCGGCGCGCGCCGCGTGGAACTGATCGAAGAGCCGATGGCGGCCGCCATCGGCGCCGGCCTGCCGGTTGAAGAGCCCACCGGCTCCATGGTGGTGGACATCGGCGGCGGCACCACCGAAGTCGGCGTGATCTCGCTGGGCGGCGTGGTGTACTCCAACTCCGTCCGCGTCGGCGGCGACAAGTTCGACGAAGCCATCATCAACTACATCCGCCGCAACTACGGCATGCTGATCGGCGAAACCACCGCCGAGGAAATCAAGAAGACCATCGGTTCCGCCTTCCCGGGCGCCGAAGTGCGCGAAATGGAAGTCAAGGGCCGCAACCTGGCCGAAGGCATTCCGCGCGCCTTCACCGTTTCCTCCAATGAAATCCTGGAAGCGCTGACCGAACCGTTGAACCAAATCGTGTCCGCGGTGAAGATCGCGCTGGAACAGACCCCGCCGGAACTGGGCGCCGACATCGCCGACAAGGGCATGGTGCTGACCGGCGGCGGCGCGCTGCTGAAAGACATCGACCGCCTGCTGGCCGAAGAAACCGGCCTGCCGGTGTTCGTGGCCGAAGAACCGCTGACCTGCGTGGTGCGCGGCTCCGGCAAGGCGCTGGAGAAGATGGACAAGATTGGCACCATTTTCACCAACGTACCTTAAACCGGAACGGCCGACGACCGCCTGAGCCCGGCTCCGGCGGCGCCGGCCGCTCGTAAAGCAAGCAATGACGGCGGACGCTGCTAGCGCGCCCGCCTGATGCACAGCGCCCCGCGTCAAGGGGCGAGGTCTGAGCCGATGGACTTTGCCAACACCCCCAGCTTCTTCCGCTCCGGGCCGCCGCCCGGCGCGCGCTTGGCCATGGCCGTGGCCGCCTCGGTGGCGCTCCTGGTCGGCGACAGCTATTTCGGCCTGATGGAACAGGCGCGCGAAGCCACTTCGCTGGCGCTGTACCCGGTGCAGCGCGCGGTGAACATGCCAGCGCAGGCGATGCGCCATGTCAGCGATTTTCTCAGCTCCCAAACCGAACTGAAGCAGGAAAACACCGCCTTGCGCGCGCGCCAGCTGGAAATGTCGGCGCAGCTGTCGCGGCTGCAAACCCTGCAGCGCGAGCTGGACGAAGTGCGCAAGCTCAACGGCATCAAGTCCAGCTACCACCAGCAGGCGCTGATGGCGGAAACGCTGTACACCGGCCGCGATCCATTCTCCTACAAGATCATCATCGACAAGGGCAGCGACGCCAATCTGAAAGCCGGCCAGCCGGTGGTGGACGCCAGCGGCCTCTTGGGCCAGGTGACCCGGGTGCAGCCGCTGACCGCGGAAGTCACCCTGGTCATAGACAAGAACCAGATGGTGCCGGTGATGGTGGCGCGCACCGGCCAGCGCGCCATCCTGTACGGCTACGGCGGCGGCGTGGAAATCCGCTACCTGCCGCAAAGCGCGGACATCAAGGACGGCGACCACATCGTCACCTCCGGCGTGGACGGCGTCTATCCGGCCGGCATCCCGGTCGCGCGCGTGACCCGGGTGGAGCGCAACCAGGGCGCCACCTTCGCCCGCATCGCCACCGCGCCCTTGGCCGGAGTGCAGCAAACCCGCTACATGCTGGTGCTGGGCGACAAGCAGGCGCCGCCGCGTCCGCCGGAACCGGCCCCCATCGTCAAAAAGAGCAGGGGCGGCAAGAAAGCCGCCGCCGAGGAGTAAGCCCCGATGTCGTTCGAGCGCCCCAAGGAACTGCTCAAACCGGTGAAGCGCCGCTTCATCCTGTTTTCCTTCGTCTTCGCCATTCTGATCGAACTGATCCCGCTGCCGCACGGCAGCACGCGCTGGCTGCCGGACTTCATCGGCATGCTGATCCTGTACTGGGTGATCAACCAGCCGCGCCGGGTCAATATCGGCACCGCCTTCCTGTTGGGACTGGTGGCCGATATCTCCACCGCGGGCTTGTTCGGCCAGCACGCGCTGGCCTATTCGATCACCGCCTATCTGGCGCTGGCGCGCCAGCGCCAGGTGGTGATGTTCAACCTGGGCCAGCAAACGCTGGTGGTGCTTGGCCTGTTGCTGACCAACCAGATCATCATGGTGGTGGTGCGCATGCTCACCGGTTCCGCCTTCGTCGGCTGGGCCTATTTCCTGCCGCCCTTGATCGGCGCGCTGCTGTGGCCGCTGCTGACCAAGCTGATGCTGATGCCCTACCGCCACAACGCGGTGTAGCGCCGCGAACCGTCCATGCCTCAACCGACCCGCTTCAAGAATCCCCAGGCCGAAGACAGCCAGTTTCAGCTGCGCCTGATCGTCGCCTACGCGCTGATCGTGCTGATGTTCCTGGTGCTGCTCTCGCGCTTCATCTGGCTGCAAGTGCTGCAGCACGAGCACTTTTCCACGCTGGCGCAGAACAACCGCATCTCGCTGGTGCCCATCCTGCCCAACCGCGGCCTGATCCTGGACCGCAACGGCGTGGTGCTGGCGCAGAACTACTCCGCCTATACGCTGGAGCTGACGCCGAGCAAGATCGCCGACCTGGCCGCCACCGAGGCCGAGCTGCGCAAGCTGGTGGACATCACCCCGCGCGACGAACGCCAGTTCAAACGCCTGCTGACCGAGAGCAAGAACTTTGAATCCATCCCGCTGAAAACCAAGCTCAGCGAGGAGGAGGCCGCGCGCGTCGCCGCCCAGGCCTGGCGCTTCCCCGGCGTGGAGGTCAAGGCGCGGCTGTTCCGCGACTATCCGTTCAAGGAAATGACCAGCCATGTGCTCGGCTACATCGGCCGCATCAACCAGCGCGACAAGGAAAGGCTGGAAGAGGAAGAGAAAACCGCCAATTACAAGGGCTCCAACTATATTGGCAAGACCGGCCTGGAAGCGGTGTACGAGGATGATCTACACGGCAAGGTCGGTTTCGAGGAAGTGGAGACCGATTCCGGCGGCCGCGCGGTGCGCTCGCTGCGGCGCACGCCGCCGGTCAACGGCAACACCCTGAAGCTGGCGCTGGACATCCGCCTGCAGGAAATGGCGGACAAGCTGTTCGGCAGCCGCCGCGGCGCGCTGGTGGCGATAGAGCCGTCCACCGGCGGCGTGCTCGCCTTCCTGTCCAAGCCGGGCTTCGATCCCAATCTGTTCATAGACGGCATCGACACCCAGACCTGGAGCAATCTGAACAACGACTGGCAGAAGCCGATGATCAACCGCGCGCTGCGCGGCACCTATCCGCCCGGCTCCACCTTCAAGCCCTTCATGGCGATGGCCGCATTGGAAAACCACGCCATCGGCATGCGCGACATCCGCCCGGCGCCCGGCTACTTCACCCTGCCCGGCTCCAGCCACCAGTTCCGCGACAGCAAGAAGGCCGGCAACGGCATGATCAATCTGCAACGCGCGATCGAAGTCTCCAGCGATACCTTCTTCTACAAGCTGGCCTGGGACATGGGCATAGACAAGATCCATCCGGCGCTGGCGCAGTTCGGCCTGGGCAGCAAGAGCGGCATCGACCTGGACGGTGAATCCATAGGCGTGCTGCCGTCCAAGGAATGGAAGGCCAAGCGCTTCGCCCGCTACAAGGAAGAATTCCGCCGCTGGTATCCGGCCGACGTGGTCAGCATCGGCATCGGCCAGGGCTTCAACGCCTATACTCCGCTGCAAATGGCCAACGCCACCGCCATCATGGCCAACGACGGCCAGGTGTTCAAACCGCACCTGGTGCAGCAAGTGGTGGACACCCGCAGCGGCA
Organism: Chromobacterium sp. LK1; assembly: GCF_001043555.1. Classification (NCBI taxonomy): domain Bacteria; kingdom Pseudomonadati; phylum Pseudomonadota; class Betaproteobacteria; order Neisseriales; family Chromobacteriaceae; genus Chromobacterium; species Chromobacterium sp. LK1. The sequence goes on from NZ_LDUI01000005.1 coordinate 124,502, forward strand.
AGGCGCGCATCATCGAACCGATGCCCACCCGCCAGATTCCGTTCAAGCCGGAAAACTTCGAATACGTGAAGCGCGGCATGGAAGGCGTGATGACGCGCGGCACCGGCGCGCGGCTGGGCGTGGGCCTGCAATACTCCATGGCCGGCAAGACCGGCACCGCCCAGGTGGTGCAGATCAAGCAAGGCGCCAAGTACAACGCCGCCGCGCTGGCCGAGCAATACCGCGACCACAGCTGGTTCATCGCCTTCGCGCCGGTGGACAAGCCGCGCATCGCGGTGGCGGTGATCGTGGAGAACGCCGGCTTCGGCGCCGCCGCCGCCGCGCCCATCGTGCGCGCGCTGTTCGACTACTATTTGCTGGGCAAGGTGCCGAAAGACATCGAAGGCACGCTGAAGACCATGCCCACCGACACCGCCAACGACAATGCAGACCTCTCTAATTAAACGCGTCTGGCAGCAGATCAAGGAACCGCTGGACGGCTGGATGATGCTATTCCTGGGCCTGATCTTCGTGCTCAGCATGGTGCTGCTGTACTCGGCCAACAATCAGTCCTTCGACAAGATAGACAACAAGCTGGTCTACACCAGCCTGTCGCTGATCATCATGTGGGTGATCGCCCGCATGCGGCCGCAAAGCATCATGAACTTCGCGCCGCCCATCTACGGCCTGGGCGTGCTGCTGCTGCTGGCCGTCCACTTCAAGGGCGTCACCGTCAACGGCTCCACCCGCTGGCTGGAACTGGGCATCACCCGCATCCAGCCGTCCGAGATCATGAAGATCGCGCTGCCGATGATGCTGGCCTGGTTCTTCCAGAAATACGAGCTGTCGATGCGCTGGTGGCACTACCTGGTGGCCGCCTTGCTGATGGCGGTGCCCAGCGCGCTGGTGCTGAAGCAGCCGGACCTGGGCACCACGCTGCTGATCGCCGCGGCCGGCCTGTTCGTGCTGTTCTTCGCCGGCCTGCCGTGGAAGGTGATCTTCGCCGGCATCGGCATGGGCGCGGCCAGCCTGCCCATCGTCTGGAACCTGCTGCACGACTATCAGCGCCGCCGGGTGCTGACCATGATAGATCCGACCACCGACCCCTTGGGCGACGGCTACCACATCATCCAGTCCATGATCGCCATCGGCTCCGGCGGCCCCTGGGGCAAGGGCTGGCTCAACGGCACCCAGACCCACCTCGATTACATCCCGGAACGGACCACGGACTTCATCTTCGCGGTGTATTCCGAGGAATTCGGCCTGGCCGGCAATGTGCTGCTGCTGGTGCTCTATCTGCTGGTGCTCAGCCGCGCGATGATGATCACCGCCAGCGCGCAAACGCTGTACGGCCGATTGATGGCCGGCTCCATCACCCTGTCCTTCTTCGTCTACGCCTTCGTCAATATGGGCATGGTATCCGGCATCCTGCCGGTGGTGGGCGTGCCGCTGCCCTTCATGTCCTACGGCGGCACCGCCACCGTCACCCTGTTCGTCGGCATGGGCATGTTGATGAGCATCAGCAATCTAAAACGCTGAGAGCCTGTTTACGATCTGCTGCGCTTCGGCGATACGACGTTGGAAATGACCTCAGAATGCTCATGTACCGTATGTACATTCCGCTTCTTCGGTCATTTCCGCCTTGCCTCGCTCTTGCTCGCGAGATCGTAAACAGGCTCTAAGTTCCATGGCGGGAACCAATTGCCCACCGCGCCGGCCTACCCCTGTTTGCCCCAGACTTACGTCATGCCCGGAATGTTTCCGACTTGACGAAAGCAAGCAAAATCGCAAGCCTATGCAGTTCCGGCGCCGCTGCGCGCCGCCGTCCCGCATTCACGCCAGAGGAAACGCCACCGCATGCGCATCAAGACCCTGAGCCTGCTGCTCGCCCTGTCCCTGGGCCACACCCTGCCGGCCATCGCCGCCGAAGCCGTGACCGCCAGCCAAAGCCAACTGCAAGCCTACACCAGCGTGGAAGGCATCACCGAATACCGGCTGCCAAATGGCCTGCGCGTCCTGCTGGCGCCGGACGCCTCCAAGCCCACCACCACCGTCAACGTCACCTATCTGGTGGGCAGCCGCCACGAAAGCTATGGCGAAACCGGCATGGCCCACTTGCTGGAGCACATGCTGTTCAAGGGCACGCCCAGCAGCGGCAACCTGATGCAGGAACTCGGCAAGCGCGGCATGCAGTTCAACGGCACCACCTTCCTGGACCGCACCAACTACTACGAAACCTTCCCCGCCAACGACGATAATCTGCGCTGGGCGCTGGAGATGGAAGCCGACCGCATGGTCAACAGCAAGATCGCCAGGAGCGATCTGGACACCGAGTTCTCGGTGGTGCGCAATGAAATGGAGATGGGGGAGAACAATCCCCGCCGCGTGCTGTGGAAGCAGATGACCGCGGTCAGCTACGACTGGCACAACTACGGTCACAACACCATAGGCGCGCGCTCCGACGTGGAAAAGGTCCGCATCGACAATCTGCAGGCCTTCTACCGCAAGTACTACCAGCCGGACAACGCGGTGCTGATGATCAGCGGCAAGTTCGATCCGGCGGCGACACTGGCCGTCGTCCAGCGGGCTTTCGGCAAGATCGCCAAGCCGCAGCGCCAGCTGACGCCGACCTGGACCGAGGAACCGCAGCGCGACGGCGCGCGCGAATTGACCGTGGAGCGCGTCGGCGACACCCAACTGGCCGCGGTGCTCTACCCCATCGCCGCCGGCAGCCACCCGGACGCGACCGCGGTGCTGGCCTTGGCCGACATCCTGGCCAACACCCCCAACGGCCGGCTGTACCAGGCGCTGGTGGGCGGCAAGAAAGCCGTGGGCGTCGAGGCCTGGCCGTTCGCGCTGGCCGAACCGGGCTACATCATCTTCTGGGCGGAACTGAACAAGGGCCAGAAGCTGACCGATGCGCGCCAGGCGCTGCTCGCCACGCTGGAAGGCTTCAAGAGCAAACCGGTGACCGAGGCCGAACTCAAGCGCGCCAAGGCCAGCCTGCTCAACGACATCGACAAGACCCTGAACGATCCGCAGCAGTTGGCGGTGGAAATGTCCGAAGCCATCGCCAAGGGCGACTGGCGGCTGTTCTTCCTGAATCGCGACCGCATCGAGGCGCTGAGCGCCAAGGACGTGGAACGGGCGGCCGAGAACTACTTCAAGGCGTCCAACCGCACCTATGGCCAGTTCATGCCCACCGCCAAGCCGGAACGCAGCGTGATCCCGGCCACGCCGGACGTGGCCAAGCTGGTGGACGGCTACAAGGGCCGCGCCGCGATCAGCCAGGGCGAAGCCTTCGATCCCAGCCCGGCCAATATCGACGCGCGCACCGAGAAAACCACGCTGGCCAATGGCGCCAAGCTGGCGCTGCTGGCCAAGAAAACCCGTGGCGAAACCGTCAATGGCAGCTTCAGCTTCGCCTTCGGCGACGAGAAAAGCCTGTTCGGCCGCGGCGCCGTCCCCAGTCTGGTCGCCAGCATGCTGGAGCGCGGCAGCGGCAAGCTCAGCCGCGCCGAGATCAGCGATAGGCTGGATCAGCTGAAGGCCAAGCTCAGCGTCTCCGGCTCCGGCCAAGAGGTCAACGTCGACTTTGAAACCACTCGCGCCAATCTGCCGGCGCTGCTGGACCTGGTCGCCAGCCTGCTCAAGCAGCCCAGCTTCCCGGAACGGGAATTCGAACTGCTGCGCAAAGAGGGCCTGACCGCCATCGACGCCCAGCGCAACGAGCCGCAGGCCATCGCCACCCAGGCCGTGGGCCAGGCGCTCAATGTCTATCGCAAGGGCGATCTGCGCTACCGCCCGACGCTGGACGAAGCCGCCGCCGAACTGAAAACCGCCAAGCTGGACGACATCAAGCGCTTCCACCGCCAGTTCTATGGCGCCAGCCACGCCCGCTTCGCCCTGGTCGGCGATTTCGACGCCAAGGCGACGCAAAACCAGCTGCAAAAACTGTTCGGCGGCTGGAGCAGCCAGGCCGCTTACAGCCGCGCTGCCAGCCAACTGCCGCCGGCCAAGCCCGGTCAACGGCAATTGCAGGTCAAGGACAAGGCCAATGCCTTCTACCTGGCCACCGCGCCGCTGGCGATGCGGGACAGCGACGCCGACTATCCGGCGATGCTGGTCGCCAACAAGATTCTGGGCGGCGGCGTCAAATCGCGGCTGCTGGATCGCCTGCGCCAGAAAGAAGGCATCAGCTACTACGCCGGCAGCCAATTCAGGGCGGGAAGCTTCGAAGCGGTGGCCAGCCTGAGCCTGGTGGCCATCTACGCGCCGCAAAACCTGGACAAGCTGAAACAAGGCGTGACCGAGGAGCTGGCTCACTTCATCCGCGACGGCGTCAACGCCACCGAACTGGCTGACGCCAAGAAGGCCTTGCAGCAGGAAAGGGAAATCGCCCGCGCCCAGGATGGCGCGCTGAGCGCGGCGCTGGACGGCCAGTTGCAGATCGGCCGCGCCATGGCCTTCAACGCCAAGGTGGACGCCGCCATCGCCGCGCTGACGGTGGAACAGGTGAACGCCGCGCTACGCAAGCACATAGACCCGGCCCAGCTGTTCCAGGTCTACGCCGGCGACTTCAAAACCCCCTGATCCCGGCCTTGCGCCGGCCAGCCTTAGCTATGCTGCGGAGGCTGGCCGGCGTCTCTCGCTGCCGGCTCCGCCTCGGCCGCGACAGCGTCCGCCGCCGGCAGGTCCGGCAGCGGGCGACCGTCGCGACCGAACAGGCGCAGCTGGCGCGGCAGATCGTGCTCGTCAGCCAGCTTGACGCCGACGCCGACCAGGCGCACCGGACGCCGGCCGCGCTCGAAACCCACCCGCAGCAGCTCTCCAAAACGCGCCGGCGACAGCTGGCCTCCGCTGTGCTCCACCGTGGTCTGGTTGAAATCATCGAACTTGAGCTTGACCGACAAACCCTTGAACGCGGGGTTGCCGCTGCGCGCGATGCGCGCGCTCAAGCGGTCTATCAGCTCCGGCAGCTTGGACAGGCAGGCGGCGACGTCGGGCAGATCGACGGCATAGGTCTCCTCGACGCTGATCGATTTGCGGCTGCGGTCGGTGGACACCGGCCGCGGATCGACACCGCGCGCCAGCTCATACAGGCGTTCGCCGAAGCGGCCGAAATGGCGCAGCAGATCGGTCAGCTCCCAGGCCAGCATGTCGCCACAGCGTCGAATGCCCAGCTCGTTCAGCCGCTGCGCGGTGACCCGGCCCACGCCATGGATCTTCTCCACCGGCAGCGTGGCGACGAAGCCGGCCACGTCCTGCGGCCGGATCAGGAATTGCCCGTCCGGCTTGTTCCAGTCACTGGCCACCTTGGCCAGGAATTTGTTCGGCGCGATGCCGGCCGATGCGGTGATGCCCACCTCCTCGCGGATCTGGCGACGGATCGCCTCCGCCATCAAGGTGGCGCTGCCCTGCTCATGCGGCTGGCCGCTCACATCCAGATAGGCTTCGTCCAGCGACAGGGGTTCGATCAAGGGGGTGTAGCGCTCATAGATGCGCATGATCTTCTGGCTGGCTTCGCGGTAACGCGCCATGTCCGGCGGCAGGATCAGCAGATCCGGACACAAGCGCAGCGCGCGCGCCGACGACATCGCCGAACGCACGCCGTAGCGGCGCGCGATGTAATTGCAGGTGGCGATCACGCCGCGGCTTTCCGGCCGGCCGCCCACCGCCAGCGGCAGCGGCCGCAGCGAAGGATCGTCGCGCATCTCGATGGCGGCGTAGAAGCAGTCGCAGTCGACGTGGATAATCTTGCGCAGCGGCTCGCTCATGGCGATGACCGGATCAGGAGACGGCGCCGTCGCTATGGCCCAGCGAGCGCTGCGGCGCCACCCGGTCGCGCACTCGCTGTTTCAGCAGCTTGATGTCGGGAAAACCGCCATCGGCCTTGCGGTCCCACAGCAGTTCGCCATCCAGCTCGACGCGGAACACACCACCGCTGCCCGGCTGCAAGGCGACTTCCGCCAACTCCTTCTCGAAGGTGGTCAGCAGTTCCTGCGCCATCCAGGCGGCGCGCAGCAGCCAGCGGCAGCCGGTGCAGTATTCAATGCTCAGGCGCGGAGTTTTGGCGGGGGGAATCAAGGATGTCATGCGGGAAAACGCGGTCGGCAAGAAGATGGCTGACAGCATACATCATGGGAAGGGAAAGGAACTGCCGGCGTCCCTGGATTTTGTTGTGCGCGACCGCTAGCGACCGCTCCTCCATCGTTTCTCTCTTTGTGCAGACTTGGCGTTGAACCTTGTCAGGGAGCCGGCAGTGGCAATGACGTCTTGTTTGCAACACATTCCCGAGGCCAAGTCTGCCCAGTCGCCGACGCGGGGTAAAGCTTTTACTCCAGCCCGCGTCGATTGCTGCGCCGCACGATGTAACTTCGGCGCAACGTTACCGGTAGCATCGCGCCATTCCGCTCAATGCGCGTGTTCAGCCGCTGGCGCGACGCCGTCTTCCACCGCCACATCCACCGTCACGCTGCCAGCTTTCTCGAAACGCAGCGTCAGCGGGAAATGATCGCCGGCACGCAGCGGCTGCTTCAAACCCATCAGCATCACGTGATAGCTACCGGGCGCGAACTTGACTTGCTGACCGGCCGCCACTTCCACGCCGCCGGCCACTTCGCGCATGCGCATCACGCCATTGTCGTTGATGTGGGTATGCAGTTCGGCCTTGGCCGCGCGCGGCGTGCTGGCCGACAATAGCTTGTCGGCGGTCTTGCCGCGATTACTCAGCAGCAGGTAGACACCGCCGGTCGGGCTGCTCTCCGGCATCGCCCGGCTCCACGGATGGCCTATCTTCAGATCGCCCAGCTTGAATTCATGCGCCATCGCGCCGGCGCTCAACAGGCACAGGCCCAGCAGCGCGCTCAATGTCTTTTTCATAAAGGGATTCCTCCGGTTTTCCGCACTCTAGCACAGCCGCCATGGCCAGCTGTGCGGCATAATGCCACAGCCAATGTCATGCCGCGCGCGCTCCCTGCGGCCAATAACAGAATTTCCCTTGTCACTGGCCCGCGGCCTCAGGCAGACTGCGTCCATTCCATGTAATGTTCGCTTCATCAGCGCAGTGCCATGCTCAAGACGTTGTCGCTCCAATTCCTGTTCGGCGGGCTGCTCAGCCTGATCACCATCACCAATCCGCTGTCCAAGATTCCGCTGTTCATCACCCTGACCCGTGAGATGAGCGACTCTGCGCGCGATAATCAGGCGCGCCGCGCCTGCGTGTTCGCCGCCGCCATCATGGTGGTCAGCCTGCTGGCCGGCAACGTGATCATGTCCGCCTTCGGCATTTCCTACGGCGCGCTGCGCATTTCCGGCGGCTTCGTCGTCGCCGTGCTCGGCTACCGCATGCTGTTCCTGTCGCAGGATCCGGGCAACGCGCCCAAGACCGGCGAACGCGAGGATTACGCCTTCTTCCCGCTGGCCATGCCCGGCATCAGCGGCCCCGGCACCATCGCCGTGGTGATAGGCATTTCCACCGAGATCGCCGAACTGACCACGCTGCCGGCCAAGGCGCTGGCCTTCGCGATGACCTTCGCCGCCATCGGCGGCACCTGCTTCGGCATGTGGCTGACGCTGAAATCCTCTCAGCTGATCGCCCAGCGCCTGGGCCGCGGCGGCCGCGAGGTGATGACGCGGTTGATGGGCTTTTTGCTGATCTGCATCGGCGTGCAGTTCGTCGGCTCCGGCATCCGCACCTTCATGGCCGGCTCCTAGGGCCGCTAGCGACGCCCCGCCATGTCCCGCCCGGCGTCCGATCGTTCCGACTTCTTCCGCGCCGACGACATCGGCGCACTGGAATGCCTGGACGCCAGCTACGCCCAGCGAGTATTCCCGCCGCATTTTCACGAAGAATACGTGGTCAACGCGCTGACCCTGGGCGCGCAGTCCTACCGCCATCGCGGCGGCACCCACCGCGCCGGCGTCGGCGCGCTGGTGCTGATCAACCCCGGCGAAGTGCATACCGGCGAGACCGCCGACGCGCGCGGCTGGGCCTACCGCGGCTTCTACCCATCCGCTGATTTCCTGCAGCGGCTGGCCGCCGACATCAGCGGCGACGCCCACGCCCGACCCTATTTTCTCGACACCGTGGTGCTGGACGCGCCGCTGGCCGCCGGCATGGACCAATTGCACCGCCTGCTGCGCGCAAGCCAGGACCGGCTGCTGCGCGAATCGGCGTTGCAGCGAATGTTCGGCGCGGTGCTGCAGCGCCATATGCAAGTTCACGACCAGACTCAAGCCGCCGCCCCGCGCGCGGTGGAGCTGGCGCGGCAAATGCTGGCCGACGCCATCAACGAGAACCTGTCGCTTCAAACGCTGGCGGAAGCGGCCCAGCTCTCGCCGTGGCAGCTGTGCCGCCAGTTTCGCCAGCACTTCGGCCTGCCGCCGGTGGCCTGGCGCAATCAGCTGCGCATCAATCGCGCGCGCCAGTTGCTGGCGCAGGGACAAACGCCCGGCGCGGTGGCACTCAGCCTGGGCTTCGCCGATCAGGCCCATCTGACCCGCGCCTTCCGCCACACCGTGGGCCTGGCGCCAGCGGCCTATCAACGCGCACTGGGCCTGCGCCGCTGAGAACCTGTTCAAAGTCTGCTGCGCTTCGGCGATACGGCGTTGAAACCAAGCTCAAAATGCTCATGTACCACGTGTACATTCCGCTTTTTCGCTCGTTTTCGCCTTGTCTCGCCCTTGCTCGCGAGACTTTGAACAGGCTCTGAGAAGCAGCTCAAAGCCACGCGGCCATCCCCCGCAAAATCGTTCAAGACGATAGCCGGTTTCGGCGGCATGATGAATCCATCTCATTGCCGCAAGGACACGCCCCGATGACCCGCTCCACCCCCGCCGCCTGGGCATGGCAAGGCGCGCGCGACAGCCTGCCGATGCTGATAGGCGCCGCTCCCTTCGGCGTGATCTTCGGCACCCTGGCCATCGCCGCCGGTCTCAGCCCGCTGAGCACTCAAGCCATGTCCTTGCTGGTGTTCGCCGGCTCCTCGCAATTCATCGCCGTCAGCCTGGTGGCGGCCGGCGCCGCGCTGCCGGTGATCTGGCTGACCACCTTCGTGGTCAATCTGCGCCACGCGCTGTACAGCGCCACCCTGTTGCCCTATGCGCGACCATGGCCGCTGGCCTGGCGCTGGCCGCTGGCGTTCTGGCTCACCGATGAAACCTTCGCCGTGGTCGAACATCGCTTCCGCACCCAGGGCGCCGCCGGCGGCCAGTGGTATTGGCTGGGCTCTTCGCTGGCGATGTACGGCAACTGGCAGGCGTGGACGCTGGCCGGCGTGCTGCTGGGACGCTCGGTGCCGGGGCTGGCGCAACTGGGCCTGGATTTCGCCATGGTGGCCACTTTCGCCGCCATCGTCGCGCCGCAATTGAAAAAGCGGCCCACGCTGGCGGCCGCGGCGGTGGCCGGCCTGACCGCGCTGCTGGCGCGCGGCCTACCCTACAAGCTGGACCTGATGCTGGCGGCGCTGCTCGGCGTCGGCGCCGGACTCTTGCTGGAAGGCAAGCGCAAGGAGGCGGCATGAACTCTTGGTGGATGATTTTCGGCATGCTGGCGGCCACCTTGCTGATCCGCGCCAGCTTTCTGGTGTTCGGCCAGCGGCTGGCCTTCCCTGACTGGCTGAACCGCGCGCTGCACTATGTGCCGGCGGCGGTGCTGTCGGCGCTGGTGGTGCCGATGGCGCTGGCCCCGGCCGGGCGCATTGATCTGTCGCTGGGCAACGCCTATCTGATCGGCACTCTGGTCGCCATCGCGGTGGCGTGGAAGAACGGCAAGACCCTGCTCGCGATTGTGGTCAGCTTCATCGTCTATGGCTTGCTGCGCTGGCTCTGAGCAGCTGTCCAGAGCCCACGGAACAACACGCGCTCGCCGTGCGCCGCTTCGCGGCGCGCGGCAGGCATTGCCCTAGGCTCAGATATTGTAAATCAGCACCAGGCCGATCAAGGCGGGCGCGACCCAGCAGTAGATGAAGCGCACGCCGGCGCTCAGCGCCACGGGCAATTGCAGCTCGGCGCGCATGGTCGGCCAGATCACCCAGCCGGCGAAGCAGGCGGTGCCGATGCCGCCCAGCGGCAGCAGGATGTTGGACGCGGTGTAGTCCATCAACTCGAACACATTGCGGCCGAACAGCTTCCAGTCCGCCAGCACGCCGAAGGACAGCGCCGCCGGAATGCCGGCGCAAAACACCAGCAGGCCGATCGCCAGCGTCGCCTTGCGGCGGCTGACGCCCCATTCATCGATGGGAAACACCGCCACCAGCTCCAGCAAGGATACCGACGAAGTCAGCGCCGCCATCAGCAGCAGCAGAAAGAAGGCCGCCGCCAAGCCTTGGCCGAAAGGCAGGTGATTGAACACCACCGGCATGGTCATATAGGTCAGGCCCGGTCCGGCTTGCGGATTCAGGCCGAAGGCGTAAATCGCCGGAAAAATCATCAAACCGGCCAGGACCGAGGTCAGCGTGGTCAGGCCGGTGACCCACAACGCGGCGCCGCCCAGCCGCGTGTCCGGGCCCAGGTAGGAGCCATAAGCGATCATGCAGCCGGCGCCCACCGACAAGGAAAAGAAGGCCAGGCCCAGCGCTTCCACCAGCATGCCCGGCGTCACCTTGGAGAAGTCCGGCGTCAGCAGCGCCGCCACGCCGGCTTCCGCGCCGGGCAGGGTCAGCGAGCGCGCGATCAGGCCCAGCATCAACAGGAATAATAAGGGCATCAACACCTTGCCGGCGCGCTCAATCCCCTTCTGCACCCCGCACATCACCACCAACAGGGTCAGCCCGGCAAACAGCGCATGGGTCAGCAGGGATTCGAAGGGATCGGACACATAATCGCCGAACAAGCGCGCCAGCGCCGCCGGGTCATTGCTCATCACCCGGCCGTCCACCGCGCGCAGCAGATAACCCAGCGTCCAGCCGCCCACCACGCTGTAAAAGGAAAACACCAGGAAGCCGCACAGCACGCCGGCGTAGCCCACCAGCTTCCAATGACGCGAGCCCAGCCGCGCGAAGGCGCTCACCGCGCCGCAGGCCGCCGCGCGGCCGATGGCGATCTCGGCCATCAACAAGGCAATGCCCAGGGTGAAGGTCAACAGCAGATAGATCAGCAGAAACGCGCCGCCGCCATTCATCGCGGTGACGTAGGGAAACTTCCAGATGGAGCCCAGGCCAACCGTGGCGCCGGCCGAAGCCAGAATGAAACCGAGGCGGGAACCCCATTGCGTGCGAGACATGACAACTCCTGAGTCAAAACGATTTGCCGCCGCACGGGGTAACGCTGGATACAACTAGGCCGCCCATGACGGCGGCCCGGAAAGCAGATACGAAAATCCCTGGCGCGCCGATTAGCTGCGCCACCACCACGACTTGGTCTGGAAAGGGATGATCTGCTTCATAAGTTTGGAAGCATGCCGGTTTACGCACCAGTACGTCAAGCCCGGCATACGTGCTCACGCCTTGTCGACGGCCAGACCGGCCGCGTCCGCCCCCATCCGCTTCAGCCGGAAACCCAGCCACAAAACCAGCAGCCAAGCCGGCAATACATACACCGATACCGCAATGCCCGGCGTGAACAGCATCACGCCCAGGATCATCAGCATGAAGGCCAGGCACAGCCAATTGGCGAACGGATGCCACAGCGAGGCGAACACCAGCTTGCGGCCGGCCTGGGCGCGGCGAAACTTCAGGTGGGTCAGGCTGATCAGCGCCCAATTGATCACCAGGGCGGTGACCACCAGCGACATCAACAAGGCCAGCGCGCCGCTGGGCAGCAGGTAGTTGAGTACCACGCCGGCGAAAGTCGCCAGCGCCGACAGCAAGGTGGCGTTGACCGGCACCCCGCGCTTGTCCAGCTTGGCCATGCTCTTGGGCGCATTGCCCTGCCGGGCCAGGCTGAACAGCATGCGGCTGGTGGCGTAGACGCCGCCGTTGTACACCGACAAGGCCGCGGTCAACACCACGAAATTAAGCCCGTGCGCGGCGAAGCCGGCGCCGATCTGCTCGAAAATCATCACGAAGGGGCTGCCGCCGGCGGCCACCTTGCTCCATGGATACAGGGACAACAGCACCAGCAGCGAGCCGATGTAGAAGATCAGCACGCGGTAGATCACCTGGTTCACCGCCTTGGGAATGGTTTTCTGCGGGTCTTGGGTCTCCGCCGCCGCCATGCCGATCAGTTCCAAGCCGCCGAAGGAGAACATGATTACCGCCATCGTCATGAACAGGCCGCCTACGCCATGCGGAAAGAAGCCGCCGTCGCGCCACAGATTGCTCACCGAAGCCTGCGGGCCGCCGTTGCCGGACAAGAGCAGATAGCCGCCGAACACGATCATCGCGATCACCGCGCCCACCTTGATCAGCGCGAACCAGAACTCCGTCTCGCCATAGTATTTGACGCTGCTCAGATTAACGCCGGTGATCGCCGTGAAGAAAACCAGCGCGGTAAGCCAGGTGGGCACATCCGGCCACCAATAGCGCACATACTCGCCGGCGGCGGTCAGTTCGGCCATGCCGGCCAGCACATACAGCGCCCAATAATTCCAACCGGACAGGAAGGCGGGGAACTTGCCCCAGTAGCGGTCGGCGAAATGGCTGAGCGAACCGGCCACCGGCTCCTCGGCCAGCATCTCGCCCAATTGGCGCATGATCAGGAAAATAATGAAGCCGGCGACGGCGTAGCCGACAATCATCGCCGGTCCGGCCGCTTTCAACACGCTGGCCGAGCCCAAGAACAAGCCGGTACCGATCGCGCCGCCCAGCGCGATCAATTGGATATGGCGGTTTTTCAGCTCGCGCTTCAAACCGGTGGAAGTGGGGGTAACGCTCACCTTGGCGCCTCCTGCTGATTAGTGAATGGAACGGTGTTGCTTCATCAATGCAGCAAGGCCCTCACCACTCGCCAATTAGACAAAAAGTCCAATAAAGCCTGTAAGACATTCCCAGCAGATACATCAACTTCAAACAAACCACGATCAGACTAAACAAAATACGACATAAGGTCAAAAGTCTTTTTCAATACATTTAGAATCCATCCAAAGATGACAGCCCTTGTCATGAACAAATAGACATTATGTCCAAAATCGCAGCGCCAACTCAGTGTTCCACTCGCCCCAAAAAGGCAGGGCCGCCCAAATCAGGCGGCCCTGCCGATGCGCCCACTGCGTGAGCGCGGAAGCCCTACTCAGGGTGTCTGACGCGCGGGTTCCCCCGTCGGCGCGCCCTTGGCGCGATAGCCTACCCACAGCAGCCCCAGCCATATCGGCAACACATAGACCGATACCGCGGCGCCCGGAGTCAGCAGCAGGATCAACAGAATCATCGCCATGAAAGCCAGGCAGATCCAGTTGGTCAGCGGGAACCAGAACGATTTGAACACCAGTTGCTCGCCGGTCTCGACCTTGGCGCGGCGGAACTTCAGATGGGTCAGGCTGATCATCGCCCAGTTGGTCACCAGCGCGGCCACCACCAAGGACATCAGGATGCCCAAGGCCTCGCCCGGCAGCACATAGTTGAGGATCACGCAGGCGAAGGTCGCCAACGCCGACACCAGGATCGCCGACACCGGCACGCCGCGCTTGTCCACCTGCATCAAGGCCTTGGGCGCGTTGCCCTGTCTGGCCAGGCCGTACAGCATGCGGCTATTGGCGTAAACGCTGCTGTTGTACACCGACAGCGCAGCGGTCAGCACCACGAAGTTGAGCAGATTGGCGGTGAGGCCAGAGCCGATCTGCTGGAAAATCATCACGAAGGGACTGCCGCCGGACGCGACCTTGCTCCACGGATACAGCGACAGCAGCACCACCAGCGAACCGATGTAGAAGATCAGGATGCGGTAGATCACCTGGTTCACCGCCTTGGGGATGGTGGTGCGCGGGTTATCCGCCTCGGCCGCGGTCAGGCCGATCAACTCCAGCCCGCCGAAGGAGAACATGATCACCGCCATCATCATGAACAAGCCGCTGAAGCCATGCGGGAAGAAACCGCCATCGCTCCACAGATTGCTGAACGAGGCCTGCGGACCGCCGGTGCCGGTCAGCAGCAGATAGCCGCCGAACAGAATCATCGCGATCACCGCCACTACCTTGATCAGCGCGAACCAGAACTCCGCCTCGCCATAAACCTTGACGTTGGCCAGGTTGATGCCGTTGATACAGACGAAGAACACCAGCGCCGATACCCAGGCGGGCACATGCGGCCACCAGTACTGCACATAGGCGCCGACGGCGGTGAGTTCCGCCATGCTGACCAGGATGTACAGCACCCAGTAGTTCCAGCCGGACAGGAAACCGGCGAAATCGCCCCAGTAGCGGTAGGCGAAGTGGCTGAACGAGCCGGCCACCGGCTCCTGCGCCACCATTTCGCCCAGTTGGCGCATGATCATGAAGGCGATCAGGCCGGCGATGGCATAGCCCAGGATCATCGATGGGCCAGCGGCCTTCAGCACGCTGGCGGAGCCCAGGAACAGCCCGGTGCCCACCGCGCCGCCTAGCGCGATCAATTGGATGTGGCGGTTTTTCAAACCGCGCTTCAAACCGGCTTCGGTTGATATCTCAGTCAAGGCAAGCCCCTCAATCATCATTTCCCAGCAACATTAATACCAACAGCATGACAATTCAGGCAAGCCGCGTCGATTCTGTTGCAAACATCGACAAGCAGAACATTAAGCACTCAAGCCGAGCTTGCGTCAAACCAAGCGATTGAAGTTTTATGCCTTATACGCGTCATAAATTGAACACAATGGAATTAAATTCGATTAATTGAACAAAAACTTTGCTCTAATTGCCGAAAATCCCCCAGACTACTGCGAACTTATGCCAAGCCGCCCGTCAGCCCTTCCATCCAGCCAAATCGCATAAAAGCAAGTGAATGCTCGCGCATATATTGATATAAATCAAATTCATACCCGGCGTCACTTAGTCGCGAGGCCAGCGGAAACACTAACGATTCGCCACTTTTAGTAACAAATGGAAAACATTTGATTTGCAACTGTCTGCCACTATGAAGTGTCTGAATTTCATCTCACTCATCATGATTACGGCCGCATAGACGGCCCCGTTTTGGAGACGAAGCATGAAACAATCCGTATTGATCGCCAGCGTGCTGGGCGGCGGCATCGCCCTAGGCGGCCTGGGCGTGGCCGGCTTCCAGGCCATCAAGTCCAACCCGCAAACCGCCGCCGCGCCGCAACAGCAAGTCGCCAGCGCGCCGGTCGCCGCTTCCGCTCCCGCGGCTAGCCTGCCCCCGGCCGTGGCTTCCGCGCCGGCGGTGCTTGCCGCAGCTGCGCCCGCAGCCGTGGCCGCCACGGACAAACCGGCGGCGAAACCCGCCGAACCCAGCGCGCCGGCCAAGCCGGCCACTCCGGTCCACGCCACCCACGCCCGCATTCTGGCGGTAACGCCGATCAAGGAAACCGTCAACGCGCCCAAGCAGGTCTGCCACCAGGAGCAAGTGACGCATCAAGCGCCGGTCCAGGATCAGAACCGCATCGCCGGCTCGGTGATAGGCGGCGTGCTCGGCGGCGTGCTCGGCAACCAAGTAGGCGGCGGCAACGGCAAGAAAGCCGCCACCGTGATCGGCGCGCTGGCTGGCGGCCTGGCCGGCAACAAGGTGCAGGAAGGCATGCAGCAACGCGACCAGGTCAGCAGCACCCAGACCATCTGCAATGAGGTGAACGAAAGCAGCGAGAAAGTCGTTGGCTACGACGTCAAGTATTCGCTGGACGGCAAGACCGACACCGTGCGCATGAACCACAAGCCCAAGGGCAAGACCTTGCCGGCCAAGAACGGCAAGGTACTGGTTTAAAACCCGCCCACGATCTGTTGCGCATCGGCGATACCGCGTTGAAACGTTCTTCAAGCGACAAACCATCCTGATGCCACCACGCAAAAGCGGACCTCCCGGTCCGCTTTTTTCATGTCCTCAGCGCCAGCGCGCGGCCGCCGCTTCCGCCTCTTCCGGCGGGCCGAACAATACCGTCCAGCGGTCTTTCCAATTGGGCGCGCGCCAGGCCTCGCGCAGCATGTCGCGCCATTCCACCACGCTGACCCATAGCGGATTGAAGCTGTTCACCGGCTTGACCGTGCCGTAGTCGCAGGGATCGTCGGCGCTTTCCTCGACATAGCTGCCGAACAGGCGGTCCCAGATCACCAGCACGCCGGCGTAATTGTGGTCGATATAGCGCGGATTCTTGGCATGATGGCCGCGATGGATGGACGGGGTATTGAACACATATTCCAGCCAGCCCAGCTTGGGGCAGGCCTGGGTATGCACGAAGAACTGGAAGGCCAGGTTCAGCAATACCACTCCGACCACCTGTTCGGGCGGGAAACCCAGCCAGGCCAGCGGCAGCCAGAACACCCACATGCCGGCCAATGGATACATCAGGCTCTGGCGGAAGGCGGTGGTGAAATTCATGCGGGTGGAGCTGTGATGCACGCTGTGCGCAGCCCACAGCCAGCGCACGCGGTGGCTGACGCGATGGAACCAGTAATAGAGGAAATCCTGGCCGATGAACAACAGCAGGAAGCTGAGCCAGGAATCGGCGAACTGAAACAGCCGGTGCTGCTGGTAAATCCACGCATACAAGGGCAGCACCAGCACCCAGGCCAGCTTGTCCGCCCCCTGGTGCAGCAAGCCCAGGCAGGCGCAGCACACCGAGTCGCGCCAGTCGTAAAGGCTGAGCCGGCCCTGGCGACGCAAATACCACAGCTCGCCGGCGACGCAGGCCAGGAATACCGGCGCCAATGCCAGCAGCAGCAGCTGAATATCGAACTTCATCACCGCCTCCCGCTTGGGAATGGTGTTCGCGCTAACGCAAACACTTGATTGGAGTTTGAACTCTATAATTGCTCAAACGCCGCATTCCGGCAAGCGGCTCAGCGGTGCCCCACGCTCTATCCTACTGCTGTTGACGCGCGCGGAACGCGCTCAATGCCGCCTCGCGCTCGCTCCAGCAGCGGTTCACGCTCTTGCGGGCGGACAGTTGCTGCAGATAACTGTCACGCTCGGGGAAGGCCGCGGTGATGTCCTCGCCCAACAGCGCCTGGCTCATCTGCGCCAGCGCCGGCAGAATGCAGGCGGCGCTGATGTCGGCGTGGCTGAAATCCTCGCCACAGGCCCAGGGGCCATAGTCCAGCATCTGGCCGGCGGCGGCCAGGCCGCGCGCCACCTGCTGGCGGGCCGTGTCCACGGCATTGGCTTCCAGCGGGCTGCCGAACAGCCAATGGCGGTATAAGGGCAGCGCCGGCATCAACACGTACAAATCCAATATCGCGCTCAATTGGCGCGCGTGAGCGCGGCCGTTCGGCGTCGGCGGCAGCAGGGAGGCGGTGGGATAGGCGTCTTCCAGCCATTCCAGGATCACCGATGATTCCGCCATCGCGTGGCCGCCGACTTCGACAAAGGGAATCTTGCCCATCGGGCTCTTCGCCAGCAGTTCTTCTTGCTGCGAAGGGGCGGTGAGGATTTCTTGGAAGTTGACGCCCTTTTCCAGCAAGGCGATTTTTACCTTGTTGTAATAAGGGGACAGCGCTGCGCCGTAAAGCTTGATCATCCAGGTCTCCAGGCGGGCCGGAGCCCGCGGTTGCTGATGGTGGGCGGCCGGCCATGCTGCGGTGCAGGGCCGGCCCGGCAGCATTATGCCATTACTTATTCATGGCAACGGCTTTTTGCTGCAGCAACTGCCGGATTTGCGGCAAGGCCGCCTGCGCCGCGCGTTCCCCTTCCAGAATGGCCTGGTGGCGCGCGTCGAACTGGGCGGAGCCGATGTCCTGCACCTGCGGGCGGATCACCACGTCGGCCTGCTTCAGTTCCTGCGCCAGCGCCGGACCGTTCATGATGTTCAGGCTTTGGTCCAGCATGGACAGGAAACCGGTGGCGGCGCCCTTGCGCGGCCGCGCCGAGATGTCGACGGCGATGACGAAGTCGGCGCCCATCTCGCGCGCGGCGCTGACCGGCACCGGGCTGACCAGGCCGCCGTCCACATAGCTCTTGCTGCCTATCTTCACCGGCAGGAACACATTGGGGATGCTGGCCGAGGCGCGCACCGCCTGGCCGGTGTTGCCCAGGCGGAATACCACTTTGCGGCCGCTGTCCAGCTCGGTCGCCACCGCGCCGAACGGGCGCGGCAGCTGCTCTATGCTCTTGTTCACCACTTGGGCGTTGATCCAGTTCTGCAGCTTCTCGCCCTTGATCACGCCCTTGCTCGACAAGGTCCAGTCGGTGAGGTTGGATTCGTCCAGCTGGATGGCGCGGCTCTGCAGCTGCATGCCGCTAAGGCCGGACGCGTACAGGCTGCCGACCACGCTGCCGGCGCTGGTGCCGGTGATCAGGTCCGGCTTGATGCCGGCCGCTTCCAGCACCTTGATCACGCCGACATGGGCGAAGCCCTTGGCCGCGCCGCCGCCTAGCGCCAGCCCGATCCTGGGTTTTTGCAGCGGCTTGGGCGGCTGTGCCGCCGGCGGAGGGGACAAGGTGGAGCAGGCAGCCAGCAGCGCGGCCATGCTCGCCAGCAGCCAGGGCCGGAGTATGTGTTTGCTAATCATGATTCCATCAGGCTTTCAGACATCGGCGGCAATCAGCGCCGCCCCAACGGACGCGGAATCCAGCATCACATAGTTCAGATGCCGCGCGCCCTCCAATTCGAAATAGCATTCGCCGTGGACGTCCATCTCCAGTCGGCGGTAGAACGCGATCGCGCGCTCATTGCCGTGCCACACCGTCAGCCACAGGCGAGCGGGCTCCGGCAGGGCGAGCGCCCAACGCCGCGCCGCTTCCAGCAAGCGCCGGCCCAGGCCTTCGCCGCTACGGCTTTCCACCAGATAGAGCCGCTCGACTTCCACGGTGGCGAAGTCGCAGCCCTGACAGCGGCTGTCCCGCTTCAACAGCGCGTAGCCGATCAGGAAATCATCCTGCTCCATCACCAGCAGATGATGCGCGGGATCGGCGATCAAGGCCTCGAAATTCGCCGGCGTGAATTCGCTCAACACATAGTTGGCCATGTCCCGACGCACACCATCGGTGACATAGGTACTGAGCCACACCTGGATGGACAGGGCGGCGAGACAACTGGCGTCCCCTGGGCGCGCTGCGCGGATTTCCACTCCCATTCAGGGCTCCTGATTGCGCCGTCTATTCGGCGCGCGGCGGTTTCTTGACGAACTCGATCACCTGGCGGCCATCGTCGCTGACCTTGGCCAGCTTCTTGCCGCTGCCCTTCCACGCATGGCCGTACACCACTTCGTAGGTGGCCGGCAGCTTGCCGTCGCGGCGCCGGTCCTCATAAGCCGCCTCCACCCGCTGCCAGGCATGCTTGCCCATCAGGCCGCGGCCGCGGCCGCTGGTGGCGTTGTGCGCGCCTATCGCTTTCAGGTCGGCCATCACATCGCGCGCGCGACCATAGGTCAGCACGATTTTTTCCATGTCCATCACCGGCTCGGCGAAACCGGCGCGCATCAGCGCATCGCCCAGGTCATGCATGTCGATGAACTGGTTGACGTGAGTGGCGCGGTCGATGCCGGCGAAGGCATCGCGCAGCTCGTGCAGGGTGTCCGGCCCCAGCGTGGAGAACATCAGCATGCCTTCCGGCTTCAGCACGCGGCGGAATTCGGCGAACACCTTGTCCGGCACATTGACCCACTGTATCGCCAGGCTGGACCAGATCATGTCCACGCTGGCGTCGGCCAGCGGCAGCCGCTCGATGTCGGCCACCACCTGCCACGGCAGGCTGGGGCGGAACAGCTTCTTCAGCAAGCCGTCGCCGCTTTGCTGCTTGGCGCGCGAGGCCTGCAGCATCGCCCGCGCCAGGTCCAGTTCCAGTACCCGCGCCTCCGGATACTGGCTGCGCAATTGCGCCGCGCCGTAGCCGGTGCCGGCGCCGGCGTCCAGCACCACTTGCGGCTGGAACTTGATGTACTGCAGCCGTTCGGCCATCCGGTCGGAGACTTCGCGCTGCAACACCGCGGCGGAATCGTAGCTGGCCGCGGCCTTCTCGAATGAGGCGCGCACCCGCGCCTTGTCGGTGTAGAACGCTTCTGTCATGCGTGGGCATCCAAATGCTGGGCAAGCGCGGCGAGGAACTCGGCCTCGTGCGACAAGAACGGCGCATGCGACGCTTGCGGGAATTCATAAAGCCGGGCGTCGGCCAGCTCGGCGGCCAGCCAACGGCCGGCGCCGATCGGGGTAATGGCGTCGCGGACGCCGTAGAACAAGCCCACCGGGCAGCGGATGCGGCCAGCCAGCGCGCGCGCATCGGCTTCCAGCAGCAATTCCAGCGCCGGCAGCAGGCCTTGCGGCCGGCCATGGGAGAACAATTCCGCGCGCAAGGCCTTCAAGGTGTCGCGCGCCGACGGCGCGCCCATCATCTGCAAGGCGAGAAAACGCTCCAGCGTTTGCTCGAAGGCGCCGTCCAGGCTGGCGGCCACCGCCTCGATGGATTTGCGCTCCTGCGCGTGCGGCCAACTCTCGTCGCGCACGAAGCGCGGGCTGGTCGCCACCAAGGCCAGGCTCTTTATCTTGTCCGGATAGCGAGCGGCCCAATGCTGGGCGACCAGGCCGCCCAACGACCAGCCCACCACCTGCGCCGGCAGCGGAAAGGCCTGGTCCAGCAGATCGGCCACCGCGTCGGCGTCGAAGGAGGCCAGCGGGGCGGAAGCGCCGTGGCCCGGCAGGTCGACCAGATGCACGCAATGGCTGGCGGCCAAGCGCTCCGCCACGCGGCTGAACACGCCGCCGTGCAAACCCCAGCCGTGCAGCATCACCACGTCCGGGCCCTGGCCCAGCGTTTCAACAAACAGACTCATGGACGATTAAATGAGGGGAAACCGTCATTTTCGCAAGATCGCGATGCGAAAGAAACCTCCAAGGCCGGCATCTTCGTCATGAACCTTGCGCAAGCGACACGCCGCCAGGATATCCGCCAGCCTCCGGTTGATATCGGTGGCGATCACGCGCGACAGCAGATTGCCGGCGCTGCGCAATAGCGAGGGCCGCTGATCGTCGTGCAGGAACTTGTCGAACACCGCCACCCGGCCGCCGGGCTTGAGCACGCGCTCCACTTCGCGAATGCAGGCCCGCGGGTCCGGCACCACCGCCAGCGCCAGGTGCAGCACCACCGCGTCGAAGCTGGCGTCGGCGAACTCCAGCGCCTGCGCGTCCATCACCCGGGCATCCACCTCCATGCCCAGCGTCGCGGCGTGGGCGCGCAAGCGCGCCAGCATGCCGTCGGAGATATCGATGGCGACCAAGTGGCGACAACGCACCATGAAGTCCAGGTCCAGGCCGGTGCCGGCCGCGACCAGCAGGATGCGCTCCTCCGGCTGGGGATTGAGCAGCGCGATGGAACGGCGCCGGCGCGCGGCGAAAGCCTGCGCCAGCCGGTCGTAAACCGGCGCGTACAGATTGTAGCGCCAGCGGTTGAAAACCTGCGGCCAGCGCCGCCAGCGGCTAGGCTCCATGCTGGAACTCCCGGCGGAAGCGCGCCAGCCGCTCCCAGTCCATGCCCTGGGCCGGCGCCGGGGCGGCGAAATAGAAACCCTGCAGCTTGCCGCAGCCCATCTCCTTGAGCATGGCCAGCTGGGCGGCGGTTTCCACGCCCTCGGCCACCACGTCCAGGTCCAGCGCCTTGGCCAGCGCCAGAATCGCGCGCACGATGGCCACCGATTCCTGCTGACGGTCGAGATCGAAGACAAAGGATTGGTCTATCTTCAACACATCGAAACGAAAGCGGTGCAGATAGGACAGCGCGGAATAGCCGGTGCCGAAATCGTCCAGCGCCAGCCTCACGCCCAATTCATGCAGCGCGTGCATCACCGTGGCCGCGATCTCAGGCTGGTCTATCAGCGCGCTCTCGGTGATTTCAAGATGCAGCATCGCCGGCGGCAGGCCGTAATGGCGGATGCGCTCGCCTATCCAGCCAGCCAGTTCCGGATCGTGGAAATGCGCCGAGGACAGATTGATGTGCAAGGCCACTTCCGGGCCCACCCTGCCTTGGGCGCGCCACAGTCCCATCTGCGCGCAGGCGGCGTTCAGGATGTAGCGGTCCAGCCGGGTGATCAGCCCGCTTTCCTCGGCGATGGGCAGGAACAAGCCGGGCGAAATCAGGCCGCGCAGCGGATGCTGCCAGCGCGCCAGCGCCTCGAAGCCGACCAGTTCACCGCTGTGACCGTCGATGAAAGGCTGGAAATACGGCTGTAACTGCCCTTCCTCTTCCAACGCGCGGCGCAGTTCGCTCTCCAGCGCCAGTTGGTCCGCCTGGTTGATGCGCAGCTCGTGATTGAACAGAGTATAGCCCTGCCGCCCCTGCTGCTTGGTGCAGTACATCGCGTGATCGGCGTCGCGCAGCAGGTCATCGGCCTTGTGATAATGCTCGAGATCGGCCAGCACCACGCCGACGCTGGCGGTGGAAAACACCTCGCGGCCGGCCAGAATCACCGGCCGATCGAACTCGTTGACGATGCGCTGCGCGATGCGCTCGCAGTCGCCGCCGCCATCCATGCCGAACATCAGCACCGCGAACTCGTCGCCGCCCAGCCGCGCCAGAAAGTCGTAATGGCGCAGGCAGGTACGGATCCGCGCGCCGGCCTCGAACAAAAGATGGTCGCCGGCCAGGTGACCAAGGGTGTCGTTGACCAGCTTGAAACGGTCCAGATCGATGAACAGCACCGCGAAGCGCTCGCCGCTACCATGGATATACGCGTCCCAGGCCCGGCGCAGGGTCTTGGAGAAATAGCTGCGGTTGGGCAACTTGGTCAGCGGATCGTGCAGGCTGTCGAACTCCAGCTGGGCGTTGACCGCGTCCAGCTCGCTGGTGCGTTCGCGCACCCGCTGCTCCAGTTCGGCGTAGGCCGCTTGCAGGCTCTCCAAGGCCTTGACCCGGGTCAGCGCCGCGCCGATATGGTTGGCGACGAACTCCAGCACTTCCTGATCGCGGAAGTTATAGCTCACGTCCTCGTCGTAACTCTGCACCGCCAACACACCCAAGAGATCGGTCCCGCAATACAGCGGCACGCCCAGCCAACTCTTGGGCCGCGGCAAATCGGCGCTGGCTTCCGGCTGGCGGTTCTGTTGCGAATAGGGGTCGATCAGCAAGGGGCGGCCGCTATGCAACACCTGCTCGATAAAGCCCTTGCCCGGACGGTGCGGCTGTAACGGCGGCGCGTACTCATCTGCGCAATAGGGAAAGCTGATGCGGTCTTCCAATTGATCGTACAAGGCCACCAGGCAGTTGCGCGCCGGCACCATCTCCGCCAGCAAGCGGTGCAGCCCGCCGAGGAAGGCTTCCAGCGACAGACTGGTATTCGACAACTCGGCGATGCTGAACAAGGCGCCCTGGAAACGCTCGGCGCGCTGGCGCTCGGCCACTTCGGCGCGCAGCCTCGCGTTGGCGCCTTCCAGCTCGCTGGTGCGCAGCCAGACCTGGCGCTCCAATTGGCTGCGGTGCAGCACCCGTTCCAACACGAAGCCGACATGGCGGGCGGCGAACAGGAACAGCTGCTGCTCGGCCGAGGTCAATTGCGTCTGATTTTCGTACAGCTGCAGCACCACCGCGCCTATCACATGGCCGCCGGCATTGAGCAAGGGCGCGCCCATCCAGCTGGCCGGCAGCAGCCCTTGCCGGCTCAGTCCCTCCTGCTGGCACACTTCCAGCAAACGCTCCCGGCTCAGCACCACCGGCTTGCCGCCGCGTATCAGCCAGGCGGTCAGCGACGGCGCCTGGCCGGCCAGCGGGAAGACGGCATCGCTGGCGGGAGGAGCGGGATCGCGCTGGTCGACATAAAACGGGAAATGGATGACTTGGGCCTCGTCATCGTACAAGGCGATGTAGAAATTGCTGGCGTCCATCAGCCGCATCATCTGCCGATGCAGGCAGGGCAGCACTTGATCGATGGTGCCGCACTCCTCGGCCAGTTGCGAGATATCGAGCAAGGCGTCGTTGGCCGCGCGCGACGCCGCCTGCTCCGCGCCCAACCGCGCGCACAGCAAATGGGCGCACAGCAGCGCGGCGGCCTCGTTCAACGCCGGCCCGGCATCGCCGCGCCACACCAGCCAGCCCAGCAATTGCTCGCCGGCGCGCAAAGGCATCGCCTCGCAGCCCGCTTCCAGCCGGCCGCCGCCGGCCAGCGTTTCGGCACTGGGCAGCGCATCGGCGGCGCCGATGGCGGCCAGCAATTGCCAGGCCTCGCCCAGCTGCCGCCACACCGCGGCAATGCGCACCCCGCCCTGCCCTTGCAGCAGAGACAGCGCCATCGCGGCGGCCTGCTCAGGCGTCGCCAGATATTCAGCCATGCTCTTCATGTGATTATCGTAGTATGAGTTAGCTGGAAAATCCGGCCATGCCGGCGCGCCCCTCCCCATGGGCGCGCGGACTCAGGGCGCCGCGTCGCCCCGAATACAGGACAACAAGCGCTGCAAGTGCTCCGGCTCATGCATGGCCGACAAGGACAGGCGCAAACGCGCCGCGCCTTCCGGCACCGTGGGCGGGCGAATCGCCGGCACCCACAGCCCGTGATCGCGCAGGCGGCCGGCCAACGCCAGCGCCTGTTCATCGCTACCTATGATAAGTGGCTGAATCGGCGTCCGGGAAGCCCCTACGGAGTATTCTCCTCCGGACAGTCCGCATCTAATGGTTTCGATCGACGCCCTCAAGCGCGCGCGCCTGTCGTCGGCCGCCTCTATCAAACGCAGGCTGGCCAAGATCGCACAGGCCAACGCTGGCGGCTGGGAGGTGGTGTAGATATAGCTGCGCGCCGAATTGATCAGCCAATCGATTAGCTCGCCGCCGCCGGCGATGAAGGCGCCGGCCACGCCGGCGGCCTTGCCCAGTGTCGCCATATAGATCAGCCGCGGGCTGGATAGGCCGTGCTCGACCAGCGCGCCGCGCCCCTCGCCCAGCACGCCGAAACCATGCGCGTCATCCACGTACAACCAGGCATCGTAACGCTCGGCCAAGGCCAGCAGCGCCGCCAGCGGCGCCTCGTCGCCATCCATGCTGTACACCGACTCCACCGCGATCAGCTTGGTTTTGGCGTCGGACTCGGCCAGCAGCCGCTCCAGCTGCGCCAAGTCGTTGTGATGGAAACGCTTGAACTCGGCGCGGCTCAGCCGGCAGGCGTCGTTCAGCGACGCATGGTTCAGACGGTCGGCGAACACCGCGTCGCCGCGGTCCAGCAGGCTGCTGACAATCGCCAGATTGGCCGCGTAGCCGGAGCCGAACAATAATGCCGCCTCTTGGCCGACGAATTCCGCCAGCGCCTCTTCGGCTTCTTGCTGCACGCTGAAATGACCGGCCAGCAAATGGGAAGATCCGCCGCCCACGCCCCAGCGCTCAAGGCCCTGCTGCGCTGCGCGCACCAGCGCGGGATGGTCGGCCAGTCCCAGATAGTCGTTGCTGGCGAAAGAAAGATAGGAACGTCCGTCCACCACCACCTCGACCCCTTGTGGGCTATCGATGACCGCGCGTTGGCGGCGGCGGTGGGTGGCGGAAAGGTCCAACAGGGCGGCAGGCAGGTCTTGAAGGCGCATATCGGCTCAAATATCCCGTGAAAAGGGCTTGGCGGCGGCCGGCAGGCCGAGCGCCGAAGCTACTCCTTATATATACATTTTTTACATCGCCCGCGAATCCGCCGCCCAAACCACTCAAAGCGGCGCCAGATCAAGCTTTTCCAGCAGTTGCCGGTCGGCGTCCACTTCGGGGTTGCCGGTGGTCAGCAGCTTGTCGCCGTAGAAGATGGAATTGGCTCCGGCGAGGAAGCACAAAGCCTGGGTGGACTCGTCCATTTCACGGCGACCGGCGGACAAGCGCACATAGGTTTTGGGCATCACGATGCGGGCTACGGCGATGGTGCGCACAAACTCGGTCCAGTCCAGCGGCGCGGCGCCTTCCAGCGGCGTGCCCTCTACCTTGACCAACTTGTTGATCGGCACCGATTCCGGCTGCGGCTCTAGATTCGCTAGCTGTGCAATCAGACCCGCGCGATCGTTGCGGGTTTCATTCATGCCAACAATACCACCGCAGCACACCGACAAACCGGCATTGCGTACTTTTCCCAAAGTGTCGAGTCTGTCCTCGTAGTCGCGCGTGGCTATGATATCGGAATATTTGTCCGGTGAGGTATCCAGATTGTGATTGTAATAATCCAGGCCCGCAGCCTTCAGCTGTTCGGCCTGGCCCTCCCTCAGCAAACCGAAGGTGGCGCAGGTTTCCAGACCCAGTGCCTTGACCTCCTTCACCATTTCCAGCGTTTTCTGCAGGTCCGCGTCCTTGGGGCCGCGCCAGGCGGCGCCCATGCAGAAACGGCCGGCGCCATTGGCCTTGGCCGCGCGCGCGGCGCTCAATACCTCGTCCACGGTCAGCATCGGCTGATTGGGTACCGGGGTGTCGTGATGCGCCGACTGCGGACAATAACCGCAGTCCTCG
Source organism: Chromobacterium sp. LK1 (assembly GCF_001043555.1). Classification (NCBI taxonomy): domain Bacteria; kingdom Pseudomonadati; phylum Pseudomonadota; class Betaproteobacteria; order Neisseriales; family Chromobacteriaceae; genus Chromobacterium; species Chromobacterium sp. LK1. The sequence continues at coordinate 150,884 of NZ_LDUI01000005.1, forward strand.
GGACAGCCACCTGTCTTGATGGAAATCAGCGTCGACAGCTGCACCTTGGTCGGGTCGAAGAACTGGCGGTGGATCTCGGCGGCGCGAAACACCAGCTCCATGAAGGGCAGCGCCAACAGCGCCTCGATTTCCGCCACAGCCCAGCTGGCGGACTCGCGGTGCGGGGTGGCGGAAGGCTTGAATTCGATAGCGGAAGAATGCATGGTCAATCCTGGCAGTGGTCTCGTCCCGACGGAGGAAGCCCTTGATCGATCAAAGGAATTCCGGATTGCGCCGCCGGGATCGTCGGAATGCCACGCCCGGCCGGGCGTGGAGCGAATCAGCCGCATCTTGCTGGGGAGGGACGGATGCTGTCAAACCTAACGCAGCTCATAATTGACAAGTGCACAATATTTAATCAACCCTGCCTGCTCTGCGGCGACTGGCGCGCTCGGCGTGGTTTTTGCGCCGCTTGCCGCGAACAACTGCCGCGGCTGCCCGCCACCCAATGCGCGCGTTGCGCCGAGCCCCTGGCCGCGGCCGGCCTGTGCGGGCAGTGCCAACGCCGCCCTCCCGCCTTCGACGCGCTGCACGCGCCCTATTTGTTCGACTACCCGATCGCTGCGCTGATCCATGCGTTCAAATACGGCAAGCAACTGCAAATGGGCGTGGCGCTGGGCAGTCTATTGGCTGATTTCGCCGCCGGCCACGCCCATGAATATCACTTTGTCATTCCCGTTCCATTGGCAAAAGAACGACTTGCCGAACGCGGTTTCAACCAAAGCCATGAGCTGGCGAAAGCAATCACTGTTACAATGGCAAGCCGTTTGAGCGCGGACTTGTGTTGGCGAAAATACAACACTCGGCCGCAAGCCTCGCTCGGGCGCGCCGAACGCCGGAAAAACCTCCGCCATGCTTTCGGCGTAAATTGCCGCTGTGACGGGCTTTCCATCGCCATTGTCGATGACGTCGCCACCAGCGGCGCCACCCTGTCGGCACTGGCCGAAATTTTGAAAAAACAGGGGGCAAAACGGGTCGATGGCTGGGTGCTCGCCAGGGCCTTTTCTCCTAAAACTTGACCAAGATTTTGATTCTTTGGAACAATCCAGCCTGCCAACGATGTTCACTGTAATTCTTTTTCAGCCGGAAATACCGCCCAACACGGGCAATGTGATTCGTTTATGTGCCAACACCGGCTGTGAACTGCATCTGGTCAAGCCCATGGGCTTCCCTTTGGAGGATGCCAAGCTGCGACGCGCGGGACTCGATTATCACGAGTACGCTCGCGTTGTGGTTCATGAGGATTGGGCGGCTTGTCAAGAGACTTTGCGCGGACGGCGGATTTTCGCCGCCACCACCAAGGGCTCCGAGCGCCATGACCGGATTTCCTATCAACCTGGGGACGTTTTTTTGTTCGGTCCCGAATCCCGCGGTCTGCCGCCTGAAGTGCTGGAGTCATTGCCTCCGCAGCAGAGGATTCGTTTGCCGATGCGTCCCGAATCAAGAAGTCTCAATCTTTCGAACGCGGTCGCGGTGACAGTGTTCGAGGCTTGGCGACAGCTCGATTTCGCAGGGGGAAGCTGAAGCGGTTCGCAGATCGGCCCAACAAGGGACTCTGGAAAGCCTAGCCCAAGCGCTTGCGGGCAAGCGTTTAGCGTCATGATGTTCAACGGCGCGCAAGGTTTTGCAGTGGTTCCGACAGCATAAGGGAGATCTATGCAATCAGTACTCCGATGGCTGTGGCTTGTGTTCGTCAGTCTCGTACTCGTGGCCTGTTCCACCGTGAAGACGGCCAGCGCCACCAACCAGTCGGCGTCCTCGTCGACCGGCAACAAGAAAACCGTTGCCAAGAATGGAGCTTATTTCCAGAACGATGGTCCCGCCGACCATATTCCGGTCAACCTGAACCTGGTGCCGGATGCCGTGCCGCAGGAAGAGCCGCTGATCAAGTCAGCCAACCTGCCCTATACGGCGCTGGGCATGAGCTTCCGCCCCGACACGCGCGAAAAGCCCTATCAAGCCACGGGCCGTGCCTCCTGGTACGGCAAGCAGTTCCATGGCCGCAAGACGTCCTCCGGCGAGCGCTACGATATGTTCGCGATGACCGCCGCCCATCCAACGCTGCCGATCCCGAGCTATGCCCGGGTCACCAATTTGAACAACGGCAAATCGGTGGTGGTGCGCGTCAATGATCGCGGCCCCTTCCACCGGAACCGCCTGATGGACCTGTCCTACGCCGCGGCCTACCGCCTGGGCTTCATCAAGCAAGGCAGCGCCAAGATCGCCATCGAGCGCGTATGGCCGGACGCCGGCGGCGAGAACATCGCCAGCACCCGTCCCGTCAGTGCCGCGCTGCGCGCCGAGGACACGCCCAAGTTCCTGCAGCTGGGCAGCTTCTCCAAGCTGTCCAACGCCGAAGCCATGGTGCAGAAGATGCTGGGCGAGATGGACGACAAGTACGAATCCAAACTCGGCATCGTGAACCAGGAAGGCGTCTACAAGGTTCGCCTGGGGCCGTTCCGCTCCAGCGACGCGGTGCGCAACGCCGCCGAGAACCTGCATGTGGAGACCGTGGTCACCAGCCTGTAAGGCTTCCACGCAGTCATAAAGCAAAGGCGAAGGATGATTCCTTCGCCTTTGTCGTTTTCGTCGCCCATAAAAAACCCCGGCAAGCTGCTGCCGGGGGTAAGCCTGATCAATCAGGCCCCGCTCAGGGAGGCAAGCGGGAGGTGTTGGCCACCTGCTAGCTTAGGTCCGCGGCCGCGGCTTAAAGTTCCGGCTCCGCCTCGTCCTCGGCGGCCGGCTGTCCCAAGTGCTGGTCGAACCAGTTGTTCACCACTTGCTCCACTTCCTCCACGCCGCTCTTCTTCAGGCTGGAGAACATCTGCACGCTGACGTCCGGATAATCGTTCAGCTCGCGCTTGACCAGCGCCAGCACCTTGGACTGCTCCTGGCGCGACAGCTTGTCGGCCTTGGACAGCAGGATGTGCACCGGCCGCCGGGTCACCCGGAAGAACTCCAACATCTTGCGGTCCAGCTCTTTCAAGGGATGACGCGCGTCCATGATCAGCAGCAGGCCGATCAGGCTCTGGCGCGATTGCAGATAGCGGCCCAACAGTTCCACCCAGTGCGCGCGCACCGCTTCCGGCACCTCGGCATAGCCATAACCGGGCAAATCGACTAGAAAACATTCGTTGCCCAGCTCAAAAAAGTTAATGTGCTGAGTACGGCCCGGCGTCTTGGAAACCCGCGCCAGGCGGGCATGGTTGGCCAGGGTGTTGATGGCGCTGGACTTGCCGGCGTTGGAGCGGCCGACGAAAGCGACTTCGGCTCGCGTCGGCGGCAAGTCCTTCATATGATTGACAGTGGTATAAAATCTGGCGTTTTGAAAAGTCGACATAGTAGTAAGGGTGAAATCAGTTGGTATAGAATAGCAGGTTTGAAATTGCCACTTTTACAGATATTTAGGGATAGCCCCTAAAGGAGCGACCATGAAACGTATGATGCTGTTGGCGATGGCGGCTGCAACCCTGGCCGGAAACGCGTTGGCGGCGGCCCCGGTAGCCGCCAAGGCCGACCCGGTGAAGGCCAAACAGATCGTCGAAACGGTTTGCGCGGCTTGCCACGGCACCGACGGCAACAGCGTAGCCGCGGCCAATCCCTCGCTGGCGGGTCAGAACGCGCATTATCTGTACACCCAGTTGAAGGCGTTCAAGGAAGGCGTACGCAAGAACCCGACCATGCTGGGCATGGCTTCCACGCTGTCCGAGGACGATATGCGCAATGTCGCCGCCTACTACAGCGAGCAGAAGCCCAAAGATCGCGAAGCGTCCGACAAGACCCAAATGCCGCTGGGCGCCAAGATCTACCGCATCGGCAACAACGGCACCCACGTGCCGGCCTGTATGTCCTGCCACGGTCCCTCCGGCAAAGGCCTGCCCGACCAATACCCGCGCCTGGGCAGCCAGCACGCCGGCTACATCGTCAAGCAGCTGAACGACTTCAAAGCCGGCGCCGATCGCAAGAACGGCCCGATGCAGGATATCGCCAGCCGCATGAGCGACGCGGAAATGAAGGCCGTGGCCGAATACATTTCCGGCCTGCGCTGAGCGCCAATGCCGGCCGGCCGCGCCGCCTTCGCGGCCGGCCGGACATGACGGCCCGCAAGGGCCGCGCCGTGTTGGGAACTCCGCGCCGCTTGCGCCAGACGGCGCCATCCGCACTTCGAGACGCGCCGGCAACTTTGTCCGGCACCCCGGCTCAAAAGGGAAGACCCGTTCACGGGCTTTCCTTTTTGCACTTTACGCCATGATGAAAAAAACTAGCCGCAACGGCCTGGCGCATGCCTGGTATGAATTGCTCAGCTCGATGCGCTTCGCCATCGGCCTGCTGACGATACTGGCCATCGCCTCGATAATCGGGACCGTGCTCAAGCAGAACGAGCCTTATCCCAACTATGCCTTCGAGTTCGGTCAATTCTGGTTCCAGGCCTTCGAATGGCTGGGCTTATACGACGTCTACCACTCCGCGTGGTTCCTCACCATCCTCGCCTTCCTGGTGATTTCCACCAGCTTGTGCATCCTGCGCAACGGTCCCGGCTTCATCAAGGACATGCGCGCCTTCCGCGAAAAAGCCTCCGACAACTCGCTGGCGGCGATGAAGCACAGCGCCAGCTTCCCGGCCGCCGGCTTCGACGCCGACGCCGCGCGCGCCTATCTACAGGCGCAGGGCTTCCGCGTCAAGGAACAGGCGCGCGACGACGGCCTGATGCTGGCGGCCAAGAAGGGCGCGGCCGGCAAGCTCGGCTACTTCTTCGCCCACATCGCGCTGGTGGTGATCTGCATCGGCGGTCTGCTGGACGGCAACCTGCCGCTGAAAATCGCGGAGCTGGTGGGCAGCGTGGTGCCGGAGACCCGCGACATCCCGCAAAGCCAGATTCCGGCCGCCAGCCGGCTAGACGCCAGCAATCTGTCCTTCCGCGGCAATGTCACCATCGCCGAGAACAAGAGCGCCGACGTCACCTTCCTCAACGCCGGCAACGGCTATCTGGTGCAGGAACTGCCCTTCATCATCACGCTGAAGAAGTTCCATGTCGATTACTACAGCAACGGCATGCCCAAGCTGTTCGCCAGCGACATCGTGGTCACCGACAAGGCCAGCGGCAAGAGCACCGAGGCCACGGTCAAGGTCAACCACCCGCTGATCGTGGATGGCGTCGCCATCTACCAGTCCAGCTTCGGCGATGGCGCCTCCCCGCTCACCTTCAAGGCCTGGAACCTGGCCGCGCCGCAATCGCGCCCGGTGGAGGTCAAGGCGGTGTCCATGTCCAGCCAGCCGCTGAAGGCCAATGGCAAGGATTACACGCTGGAGCTGGGCGAATTGCGCGTGTTCAATATCGAGAACACCGGCAAGCCGCAGGACGGCGCGCCGCGCACCCTGTCCCAGCGCATGCAGGACGCGCGCGAGGTCAAACAGGACAAGCAGCTGAAAAACCAGGGCCCGTCGATCAGCTTCAAGCTGCGCGACGCCCAGGGCCAGGCGGTGGAATACCTGCATTATATGGCGCCCATCCAGCAGGACGGCGCCAGCTACCTGATGGCCGGCGTGCGCAAGACCGTGGCCGAGCCCTTGCAATACGTGCGCATCCCGCTGGACGACGAGATGAGCGTGGAGCGCTTCATGCGCTTGCGCGCCGCGCTGCTGGACCCGGCGCGCTATGATGAAATCGCCCGCCGCGCCGCGCAAAAGGCGCTGAAGGGCGACGCCATCAGCCCGGCGATGCAGCAGCAGTTCACCGACAGCGTCAAATGGGTGCTGGCGCGCTTCGGCGACAGCGGCTTCATCGGCCTGGAGAAATTCCTGGACGATAGGGTGCCGCAGGATAAACGCCAGGCGGTGGCGCAGACTTACATCAAGATCCTGCAAGGCGCGGTAGTCGATGTGATGGCGGTGGCCGATGAAAAAGCCGGCCAGAAACCGATGCCGCTGGACAGCGGCCATTACCGCTTCCTGCTGGACAGCCTGGTGGCGGTCAGCGCGCTGCATGATTACGGCACACCGGTGTTCCTGCAGCTGGACGGCTTCGAGCAGGTACAGGCCTCTGGCCTGCAACTGACCCGTTCGCCGGGCAAAACCCTGGTCTACCTGGGTTCGCTGCTGCTGGTATTCGGCATCATCCTGATGTTCTACGTGCGCGAACTGCGCCTGTGGGTGCGCGTCAACAGTACCGAAGTACGGGTGGCGATGACGTCGAACCGGCATAATCGCGACCTGGACGGCGACTTTGCGCGCCATACTCAACTCATCAAACAGCTGGTACGAGGTGCATGATGGAACTGGCCCACGCTTCTTTCTCGCAGCAGCCGCTTTTGAAACGGCTGAACCTGGCCGACTGGCTGTACGCGCTGCTGGTGCTGGCCGCCGCCGGCTACAGCTATGTGCTGTACAACCATTACATGGACGTCTACGAGCAGGCCATCCTGGCCGGCTCGGCGCTGGGCCTGATCGGACTCGGCTGGTTCTGGAAATCCTGGCGCTGGTTCTTCCCGCTGGCCGGCTGTATCTCGCTGCTGGCGATACAGGTCTACCAGCATGAGCTGGCGCGCGGCCAAACCGCCTTCCTGCTCAAATACATGCTGTCCAGCCAGTCCTCCATCATGTGGATGTGCACGCTGTTCTTCCTGGCCGCCTTCGCTTACTGGTGCGGGCTGCTGACCCGCTCCGACACGCTGAACCGCATGGGCAGCGGCCTGACCTGGGCCGCGGCGGTGATGGGGCTGGCCGGCTTGTTCACCCGCTGGTACGAAAGCTATCTGATCAGCCCGGACATCGGCCACATCCCGGTATCCAATCTGTACGAAGTCTTCGTGCTGTTCACGCTGATCACCGCGCTGATGTATCTGTACTACGAAGCCAAGTACGCGGCGCGCCAGATGGGCGGCTTCGTGCTGCTGGTGATCTGCGCCTCGGTCGGCTTCATCCTGTGGTATACCTTCGACCGCCAGGCCCATGAAATCCAGCCGCTGATCCCCGCGCTGCAATCCTGGTGGATGAAGATACACGTGCCGGCCAACTTCGTCGGCTACGGCGCCTTCGCCATCGCCGCCATGCTCGGCGTCGCCGAACTGCTGGCGCTGAAGGGCTGGCTGCGGGACAAGCTGCCGCCGGCCGAAGTGCTGGACGAGGTGATGTACAAGGCCATCGCCGTCGGCTTCCTGTTCTTCACCATCGCCACCATCCTGGGCGCGATGTGGGCCGCCGACGCCTGGGGCGGCTACTGGAGCTGGGACCCGAAGGAAACCTGGGCCTTGATCGTGTGGCTGAACTACGCCGCCTGGCTGCACATCCGCCTGGTCAAGGGCTGGCGCGGCGCGCCGCTGGCGTGGTGGGCGGTGGCGGGCTTGCTGGTCACCAGCTTCGCCTTCCTCGGCGTCAATATGTTCCTGGCCGGCCTGCACTCCTACGGCGGCCTGTGAGCCGAGTGGACGAACCCCGCCGCGGCGGGGTTTTTTCATGAGTTCCGCGCATCGGACAAGGGAATTTTGTTAATCCCACTCCGACTGTGCTATTTTTACCCCGTTTTTATTTATAAGGAATTTGCGCTTTCATCATGGACGTTTCGTGGCTGTCTGATCCTTCTGCCTGGCTGGGCCTCCTCACGCTGATCATCCTGGAGGTGGTGCTAGGCGTTGACAACCTGATCTTCGTCGCCATCCTGGCGGAAAAACTCCCCCCGCACCAACGCGACCGCGCGCGCATCACCGGCTTGTCGCTGGCCCTGATCATGCGCCTGATCCTGCTGGCCAGCATTTCCTGGCTGGTGACGCTGACCGCGCCGCTGTTCCACGTGTTCAGCCAGCCCTTCTCCGGGCGCGATCTCATCATGCTCGGCGGCGGCGTGTTCCTGCTGTTCAAGGCCACCACGGAATTGCACGAACGCCTGGAAGGCGTGGATGAAGTCAAAAGCAACGGCCAGAAAGCCTATGCCGCCTTCGGCACCGTCGTCGCCCAAATCCTGGTGCTGGACGCGGTGTTCTCCATCGACTCGGTGGTCACCGCCATCGGCATGGCCGAACACCTGCCGGTGATGATGCTCGCCGTCATCATCGCCATGATGATGATGATTGCCGCCAGCAAGCCGCTGACCGCCTTCGTCAACGCCCACCCCACCGTGGTGATGCTCTGCCTGGGCTTCCTGCTGATGATTGGCTTCAGCCTGGTGGCCGAAGGCTTCGGCTTCCATATTCCCAAGGGCTATCTGTACGCGGCCATCGGCTTCTCGGTGCTGATCGAAGCCTTCAACCAGGTGTCGCAGGCCAACCGCATCCGCTATCTGAACCGCAGCCAGTCGCTGCGCGAGCGTACCGCCAACGCGGTGCTGAGCCTGATGGGCAGCAAGCTGACCAGCCCCAGCGCCGACGAAGGCAAGGTGGAGGACAGCAAGGATGCAGAAGCCCAGGAAGCCTTCGCCCAGAACGAGCGCGCGATGATACACAGCGTGCTGACGCTGGCTGAGCGGCCTATCCGCGTGATCGCCACCCCGCGCGCCGATGTGCACCGCCTGGATTTGAGCCAGGGCCAGGACGCACAGCGCAAGGTGCTGCGCGACAGCCCCTACTCGCGGCTGGTGGTGATCAAGGATGGCAGCATAGACGAGCCGCTGGGCATCGTCGCGCGCAAGGATCTGCTGACCCAGCTGCTGGACGGCGGTGAAATGAATATCGACGCCGCGCTGCGCCAGCCGCTGGTGCTGCCGGAAACCGTCTCCGTGCTCAAGGCGCTGGAAAGCTTCCGCCAGCATTCGGCGGACATGGCCTTCGTGGTCAACGAGTTCGGCAGCCTGGAAGGCATCGTCACCCAGAAGGACCTGATGGAAGCGATTGCCGGCGAGTTCCCGGAAGAGCACGAGCGCCACGAGCGGCCGGCCATCATGGCGCTGGCCGACGGCAGCTACGACGTGGAAGGCAGCCTGGAGCTGGTGACGCTGGAGCAGCACATCGTGCTGGGCGATTTCGAGGATGAAGACTTCCACACCGTGGCCGGCCTGTTGATGGACTGCCTGGAGCGCATTCCGCGCGAGGGCGATGAAATCACCGTCGGCGAATGGAAGCTGCGCGTCACCTTGCAAAAAGGCAACCGTACCGAGCGGGTGCTGATCAGCCCGCTGGCCAATCTGGATGCCAGCATCTAAGTCCGCCGTTTCCACGCAGACACAGGGCCGGGGCACTCCCCGGCCCTGGTTTTTATATGTGCTGCGCTGCCGCGACGGCGCGCTCTACACCGGAGTCACCACCGATGTGGCGCGCCGCTACGCCCAGCATGCCGCGGGCAAGGGCGCGCGCTACACCCGGCTCAATCCGCCGCAAGCGCTGGCCCTGGTGCTGGTCTGCGCCGGCCGCTCCGAGGCGCTGAAGGCCGAACACGCGTTCAAGCGCCTGGACCGCGCCGCCAAGCTGGCCTTTCTGCAGCGACACGCTCCCGCGGACGGGGATTTCTCAGTTTTCATGTCGCCACCGGCCTGCGGCAACACAGATTAACCAGCCTTAACAAACACTTGCGGCATTCTCTCCTAGGCTCACATCTGGCAGTCATTGCCATCCAAGGAGATCAAGATGAAAACGAACGCTCGCCCCCTCATGCTGGCCAGCCTGCTCGCCGCCAGCCTATTGTTCGCCGCCCAGGCCCGGGCCGAATCCGAATGGCAGAAAGAGCATCCGCGCCGCGAGGAAATCAATCAGCGCCTGCACCATCAGGACCACCGCATCAATCGGGAGCTGAAGGACGGCAAGATCAGCCGCGACGAAGCTCGCAAGCTGCACCGCGAAGACCGCGACATCCGCCAGCAGGAACAAGGCATGGCCAAGATGGACCACGGCCACATCACCAAGCAGGAGCAAAACACGCTGAACCAGGAAGAAAACCAGGTCAGCCAACAGATCAAGAACGGCAACTGATCGCGCCGTCCAAAGAAAAAGCCCGCCAAACGGCGGGCTTCTCTTTAGCCAGAACCTGGCTTAGAACCTGTTCATAGTCTGCTGCGCTTCGGCGATACGGCGTTGAAAACAACTTCGAAATGCTCATGTACCGCGGTACATTCCGCTTTCTCAGCCGTTTTCTCCTTGTCTCGCTCTTGCTCGCGAGACTTTGAACAGGCTCTTAGTGCTGCAGGATCTTGGACAGGAAGTGACGGGCACGCTCGGAGCGGCCATCGATATCGCCAAAGAATTCGTCCTTGTCGCAATCCTCGACGATGTGGCCCTGGTCCATGAAGATCACGCGATTGGCCACGCGGCGGGCAAAGCCCATCTCGTGGGTCACGCACATCATGGTCATCCCTTCGTGCGCCAACTCGGTCATCACGTCCAGCACCTCGTTGATCATCTCCGGGTCCAGCGCGCTAGTCGGCTCGTCGAACAGCATCGCGATCGGGTCCATCGCCAAGGCGCGCGCAATCGCCACCCGCTGCTGCTGGCCGCCGGACAACTGGCTGGGAAACTTGTCGGCGTGCGCCTTCAGGCCCACCCGGTCCAACAGTTTCAGGCCCTTGTCGCGCGCCTCGTCCTGGCCACGACCCAACACCTTGACCTGGGCGATGGCCAGGTTCTCGGTGATGGACAAGTGCGGAAACAACTCGAAATGCTGGAACACCATGCCGACGCGGCTGCGCAGCTTGGGCAGATCGGTCTTGGGATCACCCACCGAAATGCCGTCGACGATGATCTCGCCCTTCTGGAACGGCTCCAGCGCATTGACGCACTTGATCAGCGTGGACTTGCCGGAACCGGACGGCCCGCACACCACCACCACCTCGCCCTTGGCGACCTGGGTGCTGCAATCGGTCAACACCTGGAACTGACCGTACCACTTGCTGACTTGCTTCAGGGAAATCATTGCGCTCATACAGCCAACCTTTTCTGCATGCGCTTCACCAACACGGAAGCGCCGAAACTGATCACGAAATAGACTGCGCCGGCAAACAGCAGAAACTCATGCGGCAAGCCGACGATATCGCCCTTGGAGCGGGCGGTATTGAGGAAATCCATCAAACCGACAGCGTACACCAGCGAAGTGTCCTGGAACAGGATGATGGACTGCTGCAACAGCAGCGGCGTCATCTTGCGGAAGGCCTGCGGCAGGATCACCAGCCGCATCACCTGGCCGTAATTCATCCCCAGCGCGTAGGCGGCGCCGGCCTGGCCCTTGGGAATGGCCTGGATGCCGGCGCGCACGATCTCGGAGAAATACGCCGCCTCGAACATCACGAAGGCCACCAGGCAGGAGGTGAACGCGCCCACCGGCTCCAGATTGCCGGTGATCCAGTTCAACAGCATGGGCACCACCAGGTAGAACCAGGAGATCACCAGCAGCAGCGGAATCGAACGGAAGTAGTTGACGTAGAACTTGGCGAGCGGCGCCAGCACCCGGTGGTCGGACAGCCGCGCCAAGGCCAGCAAGGTGCCCAGCACCACGCCGCCCAATACCGCCATCACCAACAACTTCAGGGTCAGCTGCATGCCCTGCCACAATCCCGGCAGCGCCGGAACGATCTGACTGAAATCCAATTCCATCACTTGCCCCCCATCATGCCGGGAATGCGCACGCGCCGCTCGATCCAGGCCATCAGCGTCATCAAGCTCATATTGAGCACGAAATAGATGATGGTGGCCAGGGTGAAGGCCTCAAAGATGTTGGCGGAAAACTCCGCGGTCTGCTTGGTCTGCGCCAGCAGTTCCATCAGGCCGATCAGCGAGGCCACCGAGGAGTTCTTGAAAATATTCAAAAACTCGCTGGTCAGCGGCGGGATGATGATGCGGAAAGCCTGCGGCAGCAGCACATGGCGGTAGACCTGCGGCAGGGTAAAACCCATGGCCTGCGCCGCATTGCGCTGGCCGCGCGGCAAGGCCTCGATGCCGGTGCGCACCTGTTCGCACACCCGCGCAGCGGTGAACAGCCCCAGGCACACCACCACCGACAAAAAGGCGGAAGTGGCCGGCGCCAGGTCCTGCTTGAACCAGGTCTGCATGCCCTCGGGCAGCAGATCCGGAATCAGGAAGTACCAGACAAAGAGCTGCACCAGCAAGGGCACATTGCGGAACAACTCGACATAGGCGGTGGCGATGCCGGCCACCCAGCGATTCGGCACCGTGCGCATCACGCCCAGCACCGAGCCCAGCGCCAAGGCGATCGCCCAGCCGGCCAGCGCCACGGCGATGGTCCAGCCCAGGCCGGTGACGAACCAGTTCAGATAGATTTCGCTACCCACCCCGGTGGACTTGAAAAACACCATCCAGTCCCAGTGGTAATTCATGCTTCACTCCCACAACGCCAGCCCGCCGGCTGCCGGCGGGCCGCGGCCGGCGCACACGGCCAGCCACACACAAAGAAAGCGGGTACGGCCGCGCGCGCCGTCCTCCGCGCGACAGCGAGGAGGACGGGGCGGCGACGCGCCAACCGCGACTTACATCTGCTCGGCAGACTTGTCGGTCGGCTTGGCGATCAGCTCCTTGAATTCATCGGACATCGGGAAGTTCAGGTTCAGGCCCTTGGGCGGCACCGGGCTGGTGAACCACTTGGCGTAGATCTTGTTGACCTCGCCGGACTTGAAGGTATTGCTCAGCGCGCTGTCCACCACCTTCTTGAAGGCGGCGTCTTCCTTGCGCAGCATGCAGCCGTAGATCTCGTAGGACTGGGCCTTGCCGGTCACCACCCAGTTGGCCGGATTCTTGGCCTTGGCCATTTCGCCGTACAACAGCGCGTCGTCCATCATGAAGGCGGCGGCGCGGCCGGATTCCAGCATCAGGAAGGATTCGCCGTGGTCCTTGGCCGAGATGATGTTCATGCCCATCTTCTTGTCGGCGTTCATCGCCTTGATCAGACGCTCGGAGGTGGTGCCGGCGGTGGTCACCACGTTCTTGCCCTTCAGATCCGGGAAGTCCTTGATGCCGGAGGTCTTGGCGGTCAGCAAGCGGGTGCCGATCTCGAAGATGCCCACCGAGAAGCCCACTTGCTTCTGGCGTTCCACATTATTGGTGGTGGAGCCGCACTCCAGATCCACGGTACCGTTCTGCACCAGCGGAATCCGGGTCTGGGAGGTCACCAGATTGTACTTGACCTGCAGGTTCGGCATTTTCAGCTCTTTTTTCACCTGCTCTACCACTTTATTGGCCAGGTCCACCGAATAGCCCACCGGCTTCTGGTTGTTGTCGTAGTAGGAAAACGGGATCGAGGCATCGCGGTTGCCCAGCACGATCACGCCGGAATCTTTGATCTTCTTCAAGGTGCCGGTCAGTTCGGCGGCCATAGCCGGAGCGGCGCAGAAGGCGCCCAGAGTGGCGGCACAGATCAGGGTAGAGCGAATACGCATGAAGTTTCTCCTTGTTCACTTCCTGTGATAGACAATCCCCGCCGATCAAGCGGCGGGAACGGACGACTCTTTGTAGTGCGGCGGGCGCTGAACGCCCGCTCGTATTTTTTGGTGTGTAAGGCCCGCTTACTGACGCTTGGCCTTGTGGCCCTTCGCGCTCAGATAATTGGCCAGCCGAACGTAATCCTCCACCGGCAGGTTTTCCGGGCGCAGGCCGGGGTCCATCTCCAGCGCGGCGAAGCCGTCCGCGTCCAGCAGGCCCTTCAAATTGTTCTTCAGCGTCTTGCGCCGCTGCGAGAACGCCGTGGTCACCACTTGCTCCAGCAAAAGCTCGTCGCTGGCCACACCGCAACGGCCCGGCGCCGGAATCATCCGCACCACGGCGGAGTCCACCTTCGGCGGCGGCCAGAACGCTTCCGGCGGCACGTGCAGGATGTTCTCCATTTCAAAACGGTACTGCAACATCACCGTCAGCCGTCCGTAATCGGCGGTGGACGGTTCCGCCACCATGCGCTCGATCACCTCTTTTTGCAGCATGAAGTGCATGTCGGTGACCTTCTGGCCGTAAGTGGCCAGATAGAACAGCAGCGGCGTGGAAATGTTGTACGGCAAATTGCCGACTATCTTCAGCTTGCCTTCCGCCACCGAGGCGAAATCGAAAGCCAGCGCGTCGCCGGCATGTATGCTCAGACGCTCGGCCGGAAACTCCGTCTGCAGGCGGCTGATGATGTCGCGGTCGATCTCAACCACGTGCAAATGCTTGAGCGCGGCCAGCAGCGGCTTGGTGATCGCGCCCAGGCCGGGGCCGATTTCGATGACGACATCGTCCGGCTGCGGATTCACCGCATGCACGATATTGGCGATGACGCTGGCGTCCTGCAGGAAATTCTGGCCGAAACGCTTGCGCGGAATATGTTTGTTCATGAAACCTGCTAATCAGTGCGAAAGAGCGGAGAAGCGCCGGGCGGCTTGCCGCCGCGCTTCATTGTAGAAGTCAATTTTCAAGTTTGGGCCAATTGTCTGCCGATTGTAGGCTGCCAGACAAGCGCTAAAGCGGGACCGGCGCCACAAATCTCACAATACATGTCAAACGCTTGAAAATCAGTGGGTATTTTCCCGAATCGCCGCCGTCGAACGGGTCAGCCAACGGCAGGCGCCGGCCAAGAGCAATACCGTCGCGCCCAGCGCCCACTCGCCCGGCAGCGGCAAGGCGGCGAGGCCGGCCGACACCGCCGATGCGAACAGCATCTGAGCGCAGCCGAGCAAGGCGGCGGCGCGGCCGGCGGCCTGGGAGAACGGCGCCATCGCCATGCCGCTGGCGGGACCCAGCGTCCAGGCGAAACCCACGCTCAGCACGCCTATCGGCAGCATATAGTGCCAGGCGCCCGGCTGGCCGGACAAAGCCAGCAGCAAGACCCCGGCCAGCAACATGATGTTGAGGCCGTAGCGCAGCATGGCCTTCTGGCCGAAACGGCCGATCAGCTTCAGGCCGAGGAAGCTGGCCGCCATCACCAACAAGGCATTGCCGCCGAACAGCAGGCCGAAGGTCGTGGTGCTGATGCCGCCGCGCTCGATCAACACCATCGGCGCCAGCGTCACATAGCTGACGATCAAGGCCAGCGCGGTCGCGCAGCAAGCGCCGTAACGACGCAGCGCCGGGGTGGCCAGCACCTGGCGCATGCCCATCGCCGGGCCGGCGGCGCTGGAAGCCGCGGGCCGGGTTTCCGGCATCTTCCAGGCCAGCCACGCGCTGGCCAGCACCGCGCTGCCGCCCAGCACCAGGAAGCAGGACTGCCAGCCCCAGCGCGCGGTCAGCCAGCCGCCCAACAGCGGCGCCATCGCCGGCACCACGTTCAGCGCGGCGTTGAGCAGGCTATAGCGCTGCGCCGCGGCATTGCCGGAAAAACAATCACGCACCAGGGTGAACGCGCACACCGAGCTGGCGCTGGCGCCCAGGCCCTGCAGCATGCGCAAGGCCAGAAAGCCGCTCAGGCTGTCGCTGCGGCTGGCGCCAAACGCGGCCGCCGCGTACAGCAACAGGCCGCCCAGCGCCACCGGCTTGCGGCCGAAGCGGTCAGCCATCGGACCGAACAGCAACTGTCCCAGCCCCAGGCTGAAGATGAACACGCTGAGACTGAGCGCGACATCGGCCTGGAAATGCAACTGCATCGCCGGCATCGCCGACAGGTAAAGATCGATGCCCAAGGGATTGAACAGGATCAACAAAATGGCCGCCAAGGTGGCGGCACGGGCATACGGGGGAGGGCTAGCGTTCGGCATCGGGGTATGACGGCAGGGGCATCGGAAGCAAACCGGCATGATACCGGGGACAGCGCCGCGCCGCAGCAGAGCCCTGGAAAAAAACCCGCCCGCGCGCCGCGCCCATGTCTTTAAAAACAGCGAATTGACACCATTTAAACCCGACCGTACCGGCCTGAAAACGCCCGGAGCCTGACGGATTCGATGGTTGCGGCATCACGCGTCTGGTAACCTAGGCAGCGACCCAAAGAACAAATGAGCAGACTATCATGACCGCAAATGACACCCGGATTTACCTGTCTTCCGGCAGCCCGCGCCGCCGCGAAATTCTGGAACAGCTGGGCATGCACCTGGAGCGCATCCACGCCGATATCGATGAATCGGTGCTGCCCGGCGAGTCCGCCGTCGCCTATACCGAACGGCTGGCGCTGTCCAAGGCCGAAGCCGGCTGGCAGGTGGTGATGTCCTGCGGTCTGCCGTCGCGGCCCTTGCTGGCCGCCGACACCACGGTGGCGATGGACGGCGAAATCTTCGGCAAGCCGGAAAACGCCGACGACGCCCGCCGCATGCTGCGCGCCTTTTCCGGCCGCAACCACCAGGCGATCACCAGCGTGGCCGTGCGCGAGGACGACAAGGTACGGCTCAAGACCTCGGTCACCGATGTATTCTTCCGCCCGCTCAGCGAACAGGACATCGAACGCTACCTGGCCAGCGGCGAGCCCTTCGACAAGGCCGGCGCCTACGGCATCCAGGGCAAGGCCGGCGTCTTCGTCGAGCGCATCCACGGCAGCCATAGCGGCGTCATGGGCTTGCCCATCTTCGAAACCGCGGCGCTGCTCGGCGAATTCGGCTTTCAATTTCCTTAAGCGCGCGGGGGACCACCATGCTGCATCAATCGATACCCCTGCCGCGCGATCTGCCGCGGCCCAAGGAACAGATCCTGGTCAACATCACGCCGCAGGAAACCCGGGTCGCGGTGCTGGAAGACGCCGTGGTCCAGGAGCTGCACGTGGAACGCGCCGCCAGCCGCGGCATCGTCGGCAACATCTATCTGGGTCAGGTCAAGCGCGTGCTGCCCGGCATGCAGAGCGCCTTCATTGAAATCGGCCTGGAGCGCGCCGCCTTCCTGCACATCGCCGATGTGCTGGAGCAACGCCAGCACCCGACCGAGCCGCAACGCATCGAAAAAATGCTGTTCGAAGGCCAGACCGTGCTGGTGCAGGTGATCAAGGATCCGATCGGCACCAAGGGCGCGCGCCTGTCCACCCAGATATCGCTGGCCGGCCGCTTCCTGGTGCACCTGCCGCAGGAAGAACACATCGGCGTTTCGCAGAAAATAGACAGCGAGAACGAACGCCACAGCCTGAAATCCCGGCTGGAAAAGCTGCTGCCGGCCAACAGCCCGCGCGGCTACATCATCCGCACCAGCGCCGAGACCGCCCGCGACGACGAACTGGCCGCCGACATCGGCTACCTGTCCAAGCTGTGGTCCGACATCCGCCACAAGTCCCAGCACCTGCCGGCGCAAAGCCTGCTGTACGAAGACCTGCCATTGGCGGTGCGCGTGCTGCGCGACATGGTCAGCGGCTTCACCGACCAAGTGGTGGTGGATTCCACCGAGAATTACAGCCGCATGGTGGAGTTCGCCGAGCAATACGTGCAGATCGCAGTGGACAAGATCGAACGCTACAGCGGCGAACGCCCGCTGTTCGAACTGCACGGCATCGAGGCCGAGATCGACAAGGCGCTGGCGCGCCGCGTCAACCTCAAGTTCGGCGGCTACCTGATCATCGACCAGACCGAGGCGATGACCACGATAGACGTCAACACCGGCGGCTTCGTCGGCAACCGCAACTTCGACGAAACCATCTTCAAGACCAATCTGGAAGCCACCCAGACTATTGCGCGGCAACTGCGGCTGCGCAACCTCGGCGGCATCATCATCGTCGACTTCATCGACATGGACAACGACGAGCACCAGTCCGCGGTGCTGGCGGAACTGGCCAAGGCGATGGCGCGCGACCGCACCCGCGTCACCCTCAACGGCTTCACCAGCCTGGGCCTGGTGGAAATCACCCGCAAGCGCACCCGCGAGAGCCTGGCCCACGTGCTGTGCGAGCCCTGCCCCACCTGCCAGGGCCGCGGCGAGATCAAGACCGCGCAGACCGTGTGCTACGAGATCCAGCGCGAGATCGTGCGCGAGGCGCGCCAGTTCGACGCCAAGGGCTACCGCATCCTGGCCGCGCAATCGGTGATCGACATGTTCATAGACGAGGAATCGCAAAGCCTGGCGATGCTGATCGACTTCATCGGCAAGCCGATCTCCCTGTCGGTGGAAGCCACTTATACCCAGGAGCAGTTCGACGTCGTCCTTCTCTAAGCTCCGCCCATGACAACAATCTTGCCCCCGCGGCGGCCGCGCCTGTTCCGGCGCGCGCTGCGGTGCTTGCTATGCCTGCTGGCCCTGCCGCTCCTCTACCTGTTGACCGCGCTGGTCCTGGGCCTGTTGCCCGCCAACCGCGACTGGCGCGCGCCGGCCGCCGGTATTCCGGTCTATCTCGACAGCAACGGCGTGCACGCCGGCCTGCTGCTGCCGCGCCGCGCCGCGGGCATGGACTGGGACAATGAGTTTTCGCCGCAGCATCCGCGCCTCCGGCCTAATCTGGACAAACAGCCCTATGTCGGCATAGGCTGGGGCAGCCGCAGCTTTTTCCTGGACACGCAGAATTGGTCCGACCTCACCCCCGGCAACGCGCTCTACGCGCTGTCCGGCCTGGACGGCACCGTGCTGCACGTGGAATACCTGCCGCCGCCGCGCGAAAACGCCGCCACCCGGCGCATCCTGCTCACGCCCGAACAATACCGGCGGCTGACCGGCTACATCCGCGCCGCCATCGCCCGCGACGGCGCCGGACAGGCCGTCTGGATGCAGGGCTATCATTACCATGAGCAGGACGCCTTTTACCTGGCCAACGGCCGCTACAGCCCATTGACCACCTGCAACCAGTGGGTGCGCAACGCGCTGGACGCCAGCGGCGTGCGCACCGCCTGGTGGTCGCCGTTCGACCGCGCGCTGTTCTGGCAATTGAAAGACCGCTGAGGCGCGCGCCGCCGCAGCTCAAGGGAGTTTTGCAAGATGAACGAAGCAAACGGCGATCCGCTCTGGCTCGCCATCCGACAGGAAGCCACGCAAGCCGCCCAGGATGAACCCATGCTGGCCAGCTTCCTGCACATGACCGTGCTGCGCCACAACACCCTGGAAGACGTGCTCGCCTTCCACCTGTCCAGCAAGCTCGCCAGCCCGGTGATGGACGCCCGCGCGCTGATGGAACTGTTCCGCGAAGCGCTGGACGCCGACCCGGCCATCAGCGCCGCCGCGCGCGCCGACATCAGCGCCTGTTTCGACCGCGATCCGGCTTGCGACAACTACTCCACCCCGCTGCTGTATTTCAAGGGCTTCCACGCCATCCAGTGCCAGCGCATCACCCACTGGCTGTGGCGCGAAGAGCGTAAAACCCTGGCGCTGTTCCTGCAAAACCGCATCTCCGAAGTCACCGGCGCCGACATCCACCCGGCCGCGCGCATCGGCCAGGGCGTGATGCTGGACCACGGCACCGGCGTGGTGGTCGGCGAAACCGCCGTCATCGGCGACAACGTTTCGCTGCTGCAAGGCGTGACCCTGGGCGGTACCGGCAAGGAACACGGCGACCGCCATCCCAAGATCGCCGACGGCGTGCTGATCGGCGCCAACACCTCCATCCTCGGCAACATCCAGGTGGGCGCCTGCGCCAAGATCGGCGCCGGCAGCGTGGTGCTGGAAGACGTGCCGGCCCACACCACCGTGGTGGGCGTGCCCGCCCGCGTGGTGGCGCGCGCCTGCGAAGGCACCCCGGCGCTGGACATGGACCAGCGCGTGTGAGCGCGAACCGGCTGCATGTCGCCGTCGGCGACTCCGGCGCCGGCATGCTGCAGGCGCTGCGGCGCGACGGCCTGCTCGACGGCGAAGTGCTGGCCTTCATCGAAGACCTGAGCGCCGGTCCGCTGCTGGACGCCGATGCCATCGATCAAGGGCTGCGCCTGGCCTGGCACCAACAACTGCTGCAAGCCCAGCCCTGGCTGCCGGAATACGAGGACGATTGGCTGCGCCGGCATCAGGCCAGCCGCAGGGCGCTGCTGCGACTGCTGGAACAGCCGCGCCCGCTCACCGTCTGGCTGGGCCGCAACGCCGGCGACCACCTGGCGCTGGCGCTGTTGGCCGAGCAACTGCCCGCGCACTGCCCGCTGTCCGTCATCGCCGTGCCGGAACCGGCCTGGCAAGCCGGCGACGAGATGGCGGAATGGAGCTTGGCCATGCTGCCGCTGGAACGGCTGGCCGCCTGCCTGCCGCAGCAACGCCCGCTCAGCGCCGCGGAACGGCAAGCGCTGGCCGCGCAATGGCGCCACTGGCGCGAACACGGCCTGGGCCTGCGCCGCTGGCAGGACAACGCCATCGTCGAAGCGCCGCTAGAGCATTACGATGCGCTGCTGCTGGAACAGATCGGCGCGGACCCGCTCGCTATCCAGCGCATAGTCGGCGCCGCGTTCATCGACATCCGCGAAGCGCTGGTTTCATCCGATTTTCTGTTCTGGCGCGTGCAGCAACTGCTGCGCGCGGGCCGATTCTGCGCCGAAAGCGCGGCTGGAGCGGCGGGTTCTTCCCCGCGAATCCGCCGCGGCGCCTGAAGCCCAGTTGCTACAGCGCGACATCTGTCCTGAAGGACTACAGCAAGCGCTTGGTGATGCACAGGCGCGCGGGTAAAATCCCAGCCCTTGACGCCTGCCCCGCCATTGAATGGCAGCGTCCTGCAATCCTCAGGAACCCCACCCCATGAACGTCAGAGTTGTCGATTACCACGCACCGGACGCCGCGGAACAATTCACCCGCTCCTTGCACGAAACCGGCTTCGGCGTGCTGGTCAATCATCCGGTACCCCAAGACCTGGTCGAAAAAATCTATGCGGACTGGCTCGCCTTCTTCAACAGCCAGGCCAAATACGATTACGCCTTCTCCATGGAACGCCAGGACGGCTGGTTCTCGCCGGAAGTGTCGGAAACCGCCAAGGGCGCAACCCTGAAAGACATCAAGGAATACTTCCACATCTACCCCTGGGGCCGCGTGCCGCCGCAGCTCAAGGCCGATACCGACCGCTACTACGCCATCGCCAACCAGCTGGCGCAGGAACTGCTGTCCTGGGTGCAGCAATACACCCCGGCCCACATCGCCGCCCATTACACCGAGCCGCTGTCGCACATGATCGCCGACAGCCAGAAAACCCTGTTGCGCGTGCTGCGCTACCCGCCGCTGACCGGCCAGGAACCGGCCGGATCGCTGCGCGCCGCCGCCCATGGCGACATCAATCTGCTGACCATCCTGCCCGCAGCCAACGAGCCCGGCCTGCAAGTGCAGGACAAGCAGGGCGAATGGTTGGACGTGCCCTGTGATTTCGGCACCCTGGTGGTCAATATCGGCGACATGCTGCAAGAAGCGTCCGCCGGCTACTACCCGTCCACCCAACACCGCGTGGTCAACCCCAGCGGCGAAGGCGCGAGCAAGAACCGCATCTCGCTGCCGCTATTCCTGCACCCGCGCCCGGAAGTGGTGCTGTCCGAGCGCTATACCGCGGACAGCTATCTGAACGAGCGTCTGCGCGAACTGGGCGTCAAGATGTAAGAACCTGTTTACGTTCCGCCGCGCGTCGCGCGGCGTAACACGGTGGATGCGGCTTCGCAGCCTCATCCACCGTCTCCCTG
Organism: Chromobacterium sp. LK1; assembly: GCF_001043555.1. Classification (NCBI taxonomy): domain Bacteria; kingdom Pseudomonadati; phylum Pseudomonadota; class Betaproteobacteria; order Neisseriales; family Chromobacteriaceae; genus Chromobacterium; species Chromobacterium sp. LK1. The sequence goes on from NZ_LDUI01000005.1 coordinate 172,275, forward strand.
CCACAACGCCTTGTCTCGCCGGCACTCGCGAGATCGCGAACAGACACCAAGTTCCTCGCAGCAGCGGCCTTCCTGCTACCGCCAGCAGCCATCCACAATCAAAACAAAAATCTCATTAGTAAAATGCTATCGCTCTAAGCAAAATATTCAACTGGCTCACACAAATGATAATGACTATCATTCAATAAATACTCAATGTGGAGCCCAGCCATGCTCAAGACCATCACCTTCGCTATCTGCCATTTCACCGTCGCCTTCAGCGTGGCGTATCTGCTGACCGGCAATATCGGCGTCTCCAGCCTATTGGCGCTGGTGGAGCCCCTGGTCAACACCGTGGCCTACTACTTCCACGAAAAAGTATGGGACCGCATCCGCGGCCGCAAGGCCCAAACCGCTGAAACCGGCTCAGCCGGACACAACGTCCTGTTCCACCAGCACTGATGCCAACAACGCCGCGCCCTTTGTCTGGCGCGGCCCTTTCTCCGCCGCTCCTGCCTTACTTCATGCCAATCAATTTCTGCATTGACAGAAATTTCGGAAACAACTATTGTTTCCGCCATGGAACTGACACCCGTATCTCAACGCTTCGTGCTGCACTGGGGCGAAATGGGCACCCGCTGGGGCGTGAACCGCACCGTCGCGCAAATACACGCGCTGCTGTTCATCACCGGCCGCCCGCTGAACGCCGAAGAACTGGCCGACACCCTCAATGTGGCCCGCTCCAATATCAGCAACAGCCTGAAAGAACTGCAGAACTGGCAGCTGATCCGCATCGTGCACGTGCTGGGCGACCGCCGCGACCACTTCGAGACCTCGGGCGACGTCTGGGAACTATTCCGCATCATCGTCGCGGAACGGCAACGCCGTGAAATCGAGCCCACCTTGCAGGTGCTGAAGGAATGCATAGACAGCCCGGACTTCCAACAGGAGAGCCCGCTGGCGCAGGAACGCATCCGCAACACCTGGCAGTTCATGGACACGCTGACCACCTGGACCCGTGAAATGCTGCGGTTGTCCACCGCCACGCTGAGCCGGGTGTTGAAGATGGGCGCCAGCATCCAGAAGCTGCTGGGACGGGATAAATAAGTTCGCCGCGCACGCGGGCGGCACCGGGCGGCCTTGCGCCGCCGGAAACCCCGCGCATTTTTTTGCCATCACATTTCTGTTTTGACAGAAATTTCAGAAACAAAGGAGAACACCATGAGCGGATTCATCATCAGCATGATCATCGTCCCCCTGCTGTGCAGCCTGCTGTGCTGGTGGCTGCTGGCCGCCCCCTTGCGGCAAGTGACCCAGGCGCTGTGCGAACACGGCTCTGGCGGGCCGTTCTGGCAGCGCGCCTTCCTGATACTGATCCTGGCCGGTCCGCTGCTGGCCGTGCTGCTGCTCGCGCCGGACGCGCCCTCCAGCTCCCTGTGGCAGGACATCCGCGGCATCCTGATGTGGGCCTTGCTGGGCGTGGTGGCGCAGTTGCTGGTGCTGCTGCGCCTGGTCTGGCAGCAAGTGGCGCCGCGTCCCAGCGCTCATCAGGTCCAAGCCGCGCCGGCCGCGCCCCGGGAGGCTGCGCAATGAAGATACTGCTCTTGGGAGGCAGCGGCTTCATCGGCCGGCCGCTGCGCCAGCGGCTGGAACGGGATGGTCACCAGGTCAGCGCGCCCTCGCATCGACAGCTGGACCTGCGTCAGCCGCGCGCCGACTGGCGCCACTGGCTGGAAGGCGTCGACGTGGTGGTCAACGCCGCCGGCCAACTGCTGGACCAGCCAGCCGGCGCGCTGGAAGCCATCCACCACCTGGGGCCGTTGCAACTGGCCAGCATGGCCTACCAGGCCGATGTGCGCCGCTGGGTGCAGCTGTCGGCGCTGGGAGCCGATCCACAGGACACCACCTTGTTCCTGGCCAGCAAGGGCCGCGGCGACGCCGCCCTGCTGGCCAGCGGCCTGGAAGCCCGCATTGCGCGCCCCTCGCTGATCTACGGCCCGCAAGGCGCCAGCAGCCGCCTGCTGCTGCAACTGGCGCGCTTGCCGCTGTGGCTGCTGCCCGACGGCGGCGGTCAATGGCTGCAGCCGGTGGCGCGCGACGATGTGATCGACGGACTGGCGCGGCTGGCCGTGGCCGACGACGCACCCGACGGCGTGATCGATTTCGTCGGCGCCGAGGCGCTGACGCTGGCCGACTATCTGCGGCAGCTGCGCCAATTGCAGGGCAAGCCCTCGCCCGCCTACATCCTCAACCTGCCGCCGCAGGCCAGCCGGGCCTTGGCCGCCCTGGCCGAACGCTGGCCGACCAGCCTGCTCAGTCGCGACACCCTGGACATGCTGAACCGCGGCAGCTGCGGCGATCCCACGGCGCTTGGCGCGCTGCTGCAACGCGCGCCGCTGGCCAGCCGCCAATTCCGGGAAGCGCCATGAGCCCCTCCACCCGCGGCATCGAATACGCGCTGGCGGCGCTGTGGCTGTGGAGCGGCCTGCAACCGCCGCTCAGCGGCTGGGACGCCTCCATCGCCCTGCTGCAACGGCTGCCGCTGCCGGCGGCCTGGGCCGCGCCGCTCTTCCTCGCCGCCTGCGGCCTGGATATCGCCTTCGGCCTGCTGACGCTGTGGCGCCCCTGCCGCGCCCTATGGCTGGCCCAGGCCACCGCCGTCGCCGGCTACAGCCTGGCGCTGGCGCTCTGGCTGCCGGAAAACTGGCTGCATCCGTTCGCGCCCCTAGTGAAAAACCTGCCCATCCTGGCCATGCTGCTATGGCTGGGCGCCCGCCGGGAGATTTCCAGATGAACGACTATCTCATCGTCAAGACCCTGCACATCCTGTCCGCCACCCTGATGGTGGGCACCGGCTTCGGCTCGGCCTTCTATATGTTCTTCGCCAACCGCGGCCGCCAAAGCGCGGCGCAGGCAGAAGTGGCGCGGCTGGTGGTGCGCGCCGACTGGTGGTTCACCACGCCGGCGGTGATTTTCCAGCCGCTGTCCGGCCTGTGGCTGGCGCGCCAGGCCGGCTGGCCGCTCAGCAGCGGCTGGCTGCTCGCCTCCATCGGCCTGTTCCTGTTCGCCGGCCTGTGCTGGCTGCCGGTGCTGAGGCTGCAAACCCGCATGGCGACGATGGCCCGCGCCGCGGTCGCCGCCGACCAGCCGCTGCCGGCGCGCTACTGGCGTTACGCCCGCTATTGGGAATATCTGGGCTATCCGGCGTTCTGCGCGATGCTGGCGGTGTATTTCCTGATGGTGTTGAAGCCGGCCTGAGCGCCGAGAACCCGATCACAAGCGGCGCAAACGCGGCTAGACGGCACTAAAGCCGCCACGCCGCGCGCCTGGTGTAAAATGGCGTTTTGCCTGAACCTGATAGACGCATCGCCATGACAGATCTCCTCGCCGGCCTCAACCCAGAACAACTGCGCGCCGTCACCTGGCCCGCCAAGAGCGCGCTGGTGCTGGCCGGCGCGGGCAGCGGCAAGACCCGGGTGCTGACCACCCGCATCGCCTGGCTGCTGTCCACCGGACAAATCGGCCCCAGCGGCATTCTGGCGGTGACCTTCACCAACAAGGCCGCGCGCGAAATGCAGACCCGGCTGGCAACCATGGTGCCGGTGAACGTTCGCACCATGTGGATAGGCACTTTCCACGGCCTGTGCAACCGCTTCCTGCGCTCCCACTACCGCGACGCCGGCCTGCCGCAAACCTTCCAGATCCTGGACTCCGCCGACCAACAAGCGGCGATCAAGCGCCTGCTGAAAAGCCTGGAGCTATCCGACGAGAAATTCCCGCCGCGCGCGGTGCAAAGCTTCATCAACGGCAGCAAGGAAGCCGGCCTGCGCGCCGACAGGCTGCCGCCGGCGCTCAATCCCTACGAAGCCAAGCTGGTGGAACTGTACGCCGCCTACGACGCCCAGTGCCGCCGCGAAGGCGTGGTGGATTTCGCCGAGCTGCTGCTGCGCAGCTACGAACTGCTGAGCGCCAATCAGGCGCTGCGCCAGCACTATTGCAGCCGCTTCAGCCACATCCTGGTGGACGAGTTCCAGGACACCAACCGCCTGCAGTACGCCTGGCTCAAGCTCTTGGCCGGCGATGGCGGCTCCTTGTTCGCCGTCGGCGACGACGACCAGAGCATCTACGCCTTCCGCGGCGCGGAAGTGGGCAATATGCGCGCCCTGCTGAATGATTTCTCGGTCAGCGAACCGGTGCGGCTGGAACAGAACTACCGCTCGATGGGCAATATCCTCAATGCCGCCAACGCGTTGATCGAGCAAAACGACGGCCGGCTGGGCAAGAACCTGTGGACCGACGCCGGCGAAGGCGAAAAAATCCGCCTGTTCGAAGCCTACTCCGACGGCGAGGAAGCCGAATTCATCATCGACGAAGTGCGCAGCCTCAAGCGCGACGGCTTCAATCTGTCCGACATGGCCGTGCTCTATCGCTCCAACGCTCAGTCGCGCTTGCTGGAACACGTACTGGTCAACGCCCAGATTCCCTACCGCATCTACGGCGGCCTGCGCTTCTTCGAGCGCCAGGAAATCAAGCACGCGCTGGCCTATCTGCGCCTGATCGCCAATCCGGAAGACGACAACGCGCTGCTGCGCGTGATCAATGTGCCGGCGCGCGGCATCGGCGCACGCACCGTGGAAGGCCTGCAAGCGGTCAGCCGCGAACAAGGCGTCACCCTGTGGCAGGCGGCCTGCGCCTCCGGCGGCGGCCGCACCGCCGCCAAGCTGGGCGAATTCGTGCTGCTGGTGGAACGCATGCGCGAGCGCGGCCGCGAGCTGCCGCTGGCCGAGGCCGTCAGCCTGGCCATAGACGACTCCGGCCTGCGCGCGATGTACGAGCAAGACAAGAAGGAAGGCGAGGAACGGCTGGCCAACCTGGACGAACTGATCAACGCCGCCACCGGCTTCATGCCGGACGAGCCGGCGCAGGCGCTGACCGAATTCCTCACCGCCGCCAGCCTGGAAGCCGGCGAACACCAGGCCGAAGCCGGCAGCGACGCGCTGCAGCTGATGACGGTACACGCAGCCAAGGGCCTTGAGTTCGACGCCGTCTTCGTCTCCGGCCTGGAAGAAGGCCTTTTCCCGCACGAAAACAGCATGAACGACGGCAAGGGCCTGCAGGAAGAACGCCGGCTGATGTATGTGGCCATCACCCGCGCGCGCCAGCGCCTCTACCTGTCCAGCGCGCAAAGCCGCATGCTGCACGGCCAGAGCCGCTACCCGATCCGCTCGCGCTTCGTCGACGAAATCCCGGCGGAACTCACCCACGACCTATCTGCTAAAGTGAAAGCGCCGACCAAGACAAATGCATCGACAAGCGCATCCTGGCGCACGGCCCCCAAAGTGGGCCGCGTGGCGGCCGACAACAGCCAGGGCTTCCGTATCGGCCAATCGGTGGAACACGCCAAGTTCGGCAGCGGCGTGGTGATCAATGCCGAAGGCGGCGGCGAGGATGTGCGCTTGCAAATCAATTTCGCCGAGCACGGCGTGAAGTGGCTGGACCTGCGCTACGCCAAACTGAGCGCCGGCTGAGCCGCTCGCCCCGCTTGAGCGATTTTTGTAAGTCACACTGATGACAGTTTGCGGAGAATCGTCAAAGATAGCGAGATGAGCACAGCCAATACCAACTCGACCACCTTCCAAAGCGTCGCCGCCGCCGCCAAGACCGGCGCCGCGCCGCGGAAGGGCTACGACGACCCGTACAGCAAACGCCTGTTCCTGATCATCGACAGCCTGCCTGAGATGCAGCGCGCGCTGGCGATGACCCTGTCGTCCTTCGGCGCCGACAAAGTGGAATACGCCAGCAAGGCCGGCGACGCGCTGGCCAAGATGGGCAAATACGAATTCGACGTCGTGCTGTGCGACTACGACCTGGGCAACGGTTACGACGGCCTTTACCTGTTCGAAGAGGTGAAGGAACGCAATCTGATCAAACAGTCCTGCGTGTTCATGATCGTCACCGGCGAGCGCCGCTCCCAGCGCGTGATCTCCGCCGCGGAACTGGCGCCGGACGACTACCTGCTCAAGCCCTTCACCGGCGAAGTGCTGCGCGAACGGCTGGAAAAGGCGATGCGCCGCCGCGAAGCCTTCCGCCTGGTGGATGAAGCCATCATGCGCCACGAATACCTGTCCGCCATCGAAGTCTGCTCGCGCCTGATCGGCGAACGCGGCGAATTCACGCTGGACTTCATGAAACTCAAGGGCTCGCTGGCGCTGAAGATAGGCGACTTCGACAGCGCGCGCTCCTTGTACATGGACGTGCTGCGCCTCAAGCCGGTGCCCTGGGCCAAGATGGGCCTGGCCAAATCGCTGACCGGCCTGAAAGCCTACGACGAAGCGCGGCTGCTGTTCGAAGAAGTGCTCACCGACAACGACCGGGTGATGGAAGCCTACGACTGGCTGGCCAAGCTCTACCGCAACAACCACAATCTGGACGAGGCCCAGGCCACGCTCAAGCAAGCCACCGACATCTCCCCGGTGGTGTTCCGCCGCCAGCAGCAACTGGCGGAAGTGGCCTTGCTCAACAATCAGCTGGAAGTGGCGGAAGAAGCCTGCCAGACCACGCTGGACATCGCCAAATACACCTGGCACCGCAGCCCCACCCACTACGCCGCGCTGGCGCGCGTGCAACTGGCGCGCGGCGACACCGCCAATGTCGGCCGCACCCTGTCCAATCTGCGCCGCGACTACCGCTACAACGAAGAAGGCGAATGGATGGCCGGCGTGGTGGACAGCCAGCTGCAGGACAAAAAGGGCAACCGCGACAAGGCCCGCCAGCTATTCGCCGACGCCGAGGCCAAGTTCCGCCAGTTGGCGCCCAAGCTCAGCAGCGACGCGCAAATGGAATTCGCCCGCGCCTGCTACGCCCAAGGCCACAAGGAATCCGGCAACCACGTGATGCGCGACCTGGTGCGCAACCATCACGACGACGAGGAGCTGCTGGCGCGCTTCGGCGACATGTTCGAAGAAGTGGGCCTGGGCGAGGACGGCCGCCAATTGATCGCCGACAATGTGCAATCGGTGCTGGAGCTCAACAACCAGGCGGTGCGCGAAGCCCAGGCCGGCCAGTTCGACTCCGCCATCGAACGCTTCGTCAAAGCCCACGAGGAAATGCCGCAGAACATCCAGGTCATGCTCAACCTGATCAATGCCACCATGGCCTACGTCCACCGCCAGGGCTGGCACGAAAGCCATATGCGCCGCGCCCACGACATGCTGAGCAAGGTGCGCGACCTCGCCCCCACCAATAATAAATTCCAGAAAATCCTGCAAGCCTGGCGCATGCTGGTGGAAAAGCTGGGCAAGCCGCAATGGGTGCTGTAAGCCCCTGGCAAGACTGGCGCGCGCTGGTGGTGGACGACGAACCGCTGGCCTGCGAACGCCTGCGCCAGCTGCTGCGCGAGCAAGGCCTGCCCCATATCTACTGCCTGACCGACAGCCGCCAGGCCCAGGCCTGGCTGACGCAGAACGTCGTCGACATCGTGCTGGCCGACATCTCCATGCCCGGCATCAGCGGCCTGGAACTGGCGCAGCAACTGCGCCGCCAGCCGCTGGCGCCGCTGCTGATCTTCACCACCGCCCACGAACAATACGCGGTGGATGCCTTCGAACTGGAAGCCGTCGACTACCTGCTCAAGCCGGTGCGGCGCGAGCGGCTGCGCCAGGCGCTGGAGCGCGCCGGCCGCCAGCGCGGCGAAGCGCCGCAGCCGGAAGCCAGCTTCACCGTGCGCCAACGCGATCGCCTGCTGCCCATCCCCTTCTCTCAGGCGCGCTATCTCAAGGCCGAGCTCAAATACGTCACCCTGGTCACCCCGGACGCGGAATACCTGCTGGACGAACCGCTGATCGCGCTGGAGCAAAGACTGGGCGACGCCGCCGTGCGCATCCACCGCAACTGCCTGGTAATGCGCCACGCGCTGCGCGAGCTGTTCCGCACGCCCGCCGACGGCGAAGAACAATGGCAGGTGCGGCTGGCCGACATCGAACAAGCGCTGCCGGTCAGCCGGCGGCAACTGGCCGGCATCAAGCAATGCCTGAACCAGCAGGACTAGGCACGCCCTCCCCTCGCCACGCGCCACCATATATACAGACCATAAAGCAAAAGCATCTGTCATTATTTTTGGCATGAAAATGCGTTGTGATTTTCAATCGCATCAAGCTTGACATTAGTCATTTGTCATTATTCAGACTAAAACTATCATCCTCGCCCAAGCACATGGCCGAACCGGCGCACCGCCGCCGGCCATGCATTCCATTTAGGGCAAGGAGCGGTCATGCGGTCATTGAAAATCATCCTGTTGTCGTCGGCGTTCAACGGACTCACCCAGCGCGCCTGGCTGGAATTGCGCCAGTCCGGTCACCAAGTCAGCGTGCAGCTGTTCACCAACGAGCAGGAAGTCAGCGCCAACATCCAGCAATCCGGCGCCGATATCGTCATCTGCCCCTTCCTCAAGGACCGGGTGCCGGAAACCCTGTGGCGCGACAGCAGCCGGCCGGTGGTCATCATCCACCCCGGCATCGTCGGCGACCGCGGCGCCTCGGCGCTGGACTGGGCCATCACCCTGCGGGAAAAACGCTGGGGCGTCACCGCGCTGCAGGCGGTGGAAGAAATGGACGCAGGCCCGATCTGGTCCAGCTGCGAATTCGACATGCCGCCGGACGTGCGCAAATCCGAGCTCTACAACGGCCCGGTCAGCGACGCCGCCCTGTATTGCATCCGCGACGTGGTGGAAAAATTCGGCACCGGCTTCGAGCCCGAGCCGCTGGACTACAGCCAGCCGCAAGTGCGCGGCCGGCTGCAGCCCAATATGCGTCAGAGCGACCGCGCCTTCCTGTGGCAACAGCCGGCCGCCGAGATCAAGCGCCGCATCGACGCCGCCGACGGCCAGCCCGGCGTGCTGGCGCAACTGGCCGGCGGCGACTACTACGTCTACGACGCCCACCTGGACCACCGCTCCGGCCAGCCCGGCCAATTGCTGGCGGTGCACGACGACGCCGTGCTGGTCGGCGCCGGCGAGCACAGCCTGTGGCTGGGCGCGCTGCGGCGCAAGCCGGAAGCGGGCGAGGAAACCTTCAAGCGCCCGGCGCGCCACGTGCTGGCCGGCCTGCTCGACCAAGTGCCGCGGCTGGACTGGTCCATCGCCACCCACCCGCATTGCGAGGAAAGCTACCAGCCCATCCGCTACCGCGAATACGGCTGCGTCGGCGAACTGACCTTCGAGTTCTACAATGGCGCGATGAGCACCGAGCAATGCCAGCGGCTGAGCGAGGCGCTGCGCTGGGCCAAGGCCCAGGACACCAGCGTGCTGCTGGTGCGCGGCGGCCGCGGCAGCTTCAGCAACGGCGTTCACCTCAATGTGATCCAGGCCGCGCCGGAACCGGGCCTGGAAGCCTGGGCCAATATCCAGGCGATAGACGACGTCTGCCAAGAACTGCTGACCGCGCGCCAATTGGTGGTAGCCGGCCTGAGCGGCAACGCCGGCGCCGGCGGCGTGATGCTGGCGCTGGCCGCCGACCTGGTGTTCGCCCGCGGTGGCGTGGTGCTCAACCCGCACTACAAAACCATGGGCTTGTACGGCTCGGAATACTGGACCTACAGCCTGCCGCGCGCGGTGGGCGCGGAACAGGCGCGGCTGCTGACCGAGGCCTGCCTGCCGCTGAGCGCGCGCGAAGCCTGGCGCCTGGGCATGATTCAAGACATCGGCCCGCATGATCCGCACGACTTCGGCGTCTGGCTGCGCCAAGCGGCCGGCCTGGCGCTGAACGACGAGCGCTTCCGCCAGCACCGCGCGCGCAAGACCGGGCTGGACCTGGAACAGATGGAACGCTGCCGCCAGGCCGAGCTACTGGAAATGCGCCAGGACATGGTGGAGAACCGTGGCCAATTCCTGGAGAAGTGCCGCAATTTCGTGCTCAAGCGCAAAGCCTGCGGCACCCCGCAGCGCTTGATCGCCGACTGGATTCCAACGCGCTGAAACAAGCCCTAGCCATGTCGTCATAAAAACAGCCCGCCCAGCGGGCTGTTTCATGTCATTTTCATGACGAAAAACAACAGTATTGTTTTACGTACAACTACTTAAAATCGGCTTTTTCATCAGTCAAAGCTAAAAAATAAGCCGGCCTTCTTATAAACTCCCTTATCCCCTCTTTCCCCCTTCCTACGGTTGCTACATGCGGACACGGCTGGTTTATGCAGGATGCATCGCGATATGGCTGGTGCTGAGCGCGCTGGTCGCCCTGTCCATCGCCAGCCATGCCTTGCTCAGCGCGGAGCAGCAGTTCAACCGCGACGCGCTGCAACTGTCCGAGCAGCTCAATCAAAAGCTGCAAAACAATGAAACCGTGCTGGACAGCTACGCCGCCTTCAGCACCCTGGACCGCCGCCAGGACCTGCCAGCGGAAAAACGCTTCACCCGGCAACTACTGCGCCGCTACCCGCAAATCCTGTGGCTGGGCCATATCGAACGCATCGCGCCCGAGCAATTGCCGCAGCTCAAACAGCGGCTGCGCCAGCTCTACGGCCACGCGCTGCCGCTGCCCGCCGCCAGCGGCGATGCATGGGAACGTCGTTTTGGCGTCTTCCCGCTCTCCTTCATCGAACCGGTGCAGCCGTCCACCTTGCTGGCCGCCGACCTGGGCCGGCTGCAAAGCGTGCGCCGGGCCTTGCAGGACGCGCTGGAAAGCGGACGCATGGAAATCTCCGGCCAGATCAAGCTGCCCGGCCTGCCGGCCGGCTATCTGCTGATCCGCGCGATGGACGACGTGCTCAACACCCCGCTGTCCGCGCCGCTGGCCCCGGCCCACTTCGCCGCCATGGCGATACGCGCCGACAGCCTGCTGCCCAGCCAATTGCCGCTGTCGGACGGCGCCGAAGTGCGCCTATTCCACCGCAGCTCGCCGCCTGGCGCGCCAGTGCTGCTGCACCGCGCCGAAAGCGCCAGCGCGCTGGAGGCCCTGCTGTTTCCGCGGCTGGAAACCCGCCACCCGCTGGGCGGCGCCAACCAGCCCTTATTGCTGACCGTCAGCCAGCAACTGGGCTGGCGTCAGATCGGCGTGTTCGAATGGGGCATGCTGTCCTTCCTGTCCCTGGCCTTGCTGGCCGGGCTCTTGCTGGTGGCCCACCATTATCTGCAACTGGCCCATGGCCGCCGCCAGCGCGAAAACCAGCTGTTCTATCTAGCCAATCACGACCGCCTGACCGGCCTGGCCAACCGCAATCTGTTCTACGACCGGCTGCAACACGCCATATCGCGGGTGGATCGCAGCGGCAAGCGGCTGGCCCTGCTGTTCCTGGACCTGGACCGTTTCAAACCGGTGAACGACACCTACGGCCACGTCACCGGCGACCGCATCCTGCAATTGATCGCCGCCCGCATCAAGGAAGAGCTGCGCGGCGAGGATACCGTCGCGCGCCTGGGCGGCGACGAATTCGTGGTGCTGATGGAAGACATCGAATCCAACCGCGAGGCGGACAAGATCGTCAACCGCCTGAAGCAGGTGATCCACCAACCTTACGAAGTGAGCGACAACCTGATCTCCGTGGGCGTCAGCATCGGCATCGCCTATTACCCGGAGGATGGTTTGCTGATCGACGAGCTGTTGACGGTGGCGGACCGCAAGATGTACGGCAACAAGCGCGAGATCGCGGCGGCGGGGACGGAAACGGTTTGAACCTGGGCGGCAAGCCGCCACGCGCGCTAGCGCCTCATGCCTTCACTGCCGTCCCGCCCGCGCACTGTGGATAACCCTACCCAAGCGCCCCTCCTTGTGGATAAGCCAGACGTTCAAGCCACGCCCCCACCCTGTCATGTCAGGGGCAATGATCCTCTCGAAAAGATCATGAACAGGCGCTTCGCACCCCAGACCCCACATCAGCCACTCCAGCTTGACCCAAGTCCCACCCTCGGCAACAATCCCCACGTTGCCGCCCACACGCGGCACACGGGATTGGCGTCTCGTCCTCTACTTACCAACTTCTGCTTACGCGGCGTGCCGTGTGAGCAGCTTTACTATGGCCGTGCCCTTTGGCAGGCGCATGGTGGGGGAGTGCCATGCACTCGCTGGTTTGGTAAGTAGACCAGTACGCCAATCCTGCCACGCGCCTGCCTCACCTCAGCCTTCCCTGGCAGGTGGTTTATCTTGTGTCACAGCAGGAGAAACACCATGCAACAGCCTCAAGCCTTCCCCCGTCGTCGTCGCTACCATCTGCGCTCGCTGGAGCAACAAGAAATCTTGCTGCCCTTCGTCCGCTTCTGCCCCGGCCGCACCTACCCGCATTACTGGCAAATGCCCGCGCCCAGCAAGGATTACCCCGCCGACAGCGCCTATGGCCGCGAATGCGCGGCCCATTTGCTGCAATGGCTGAAGGACAATCGGGAATACGTTGGCAAGGGCCTGCTTAGTCGAGTGGCACGCGATATCGACTTTGACGACCGCAACGGGCGCGGTCAATGGATGGGATTCTTCAACTATCTGGAGCAGCTGCTATTGCTGGGCGCGGACCGGGTCAGAATTTATCGCCATGTCGATGGCCAGCACCAACTGTATCTGGCGCTGGGCCAGCGGATGAGCGTGGAAGCCCGCTTCCGCCGCATCCGCCTGCGCGCGCGCTAAACCACGCCGCCCTGCCAACAAACGCCGCCGAGTACCGGCTCCACCCAAAAAGGCGGACGAGCGCCCTCGTCCGCCGTCTTGGCCATTTCCACCCAGGCGTCTTGCTTGCTCCACTCGTACAGCACACCGGGCTGGATCAGGTGCAGATAGACGCGCTCGAAGGCGGACGACTCCAGCAGATCATGGGTGGCGGCGGTCAGCGCCGCTTCCTGGATAAAGGCGGGAAACAGGGTGGTGGCGGCCACGCCGCCGAACTGCGGAATATTGGCCGCCAGCAGCAGGCTCAACTCATAACCGGGCTTGGCCGCGTAACGCTTCACGCACTTGGCTTGGATCCGGTATTTGATCGCGGCGATGGGCGCGTTGGGCACGCTGATCGGCGCATCCTCGCCCTGCTGCGCCTGGCGCACTTCGCGCGCGCGCAAACAGCCTTTGCCACCGCCGAACAAGTGCTCGTCGGCATGCACTTCCGTCACTTCAAAAGCGATGCGCCGGCCGTCGCTGAGGGTGGCGCCGACATCCGGCAGCGGCGGCGGCCAGGACTGCCGGTCCACCGCGTGCAAACCCTTGCGCTGCAATAGACGCAGCACCAGCTCCAGCTCTTTTTGCGCTTTTAAAGCCATCGGCCTCCCCCAGTCCGCGTCCGCCGGCGTTGCGGCGCGGCTGCGGCCGGAACGCCGGGCGCGTTTTCATTGGCTATCGCTCAATCCAACCCGGCACAAGATATTTCTTTTTAGCACAAAAAATAGGCTATTCAGATTGGATTTAAAGTTTAATAAGCGATACCGCGGCGCCGGGGGTGCTTCAGTGCTGGGAATCTCCTTCGCCGGGCAGGACCACGAACTCGCCTTCCAGGCCGCCCACCGCCTCGCCGTCGCACTCCAACGCCACCTCCAGGCGCAGCCGCCCCATGCGCCCGCGCCGCAACGCGCGTTCCAGCTTGTCCCAGGCGGCTTCATCCGGCGCGGCGGCGCGGGCGAGGAAGCCGGCGGCGATGGGCTTGTCATAGCGCATGCTGTTGCCGTGGATGATGACGCGGCCGGGCAGGCCGCGCTCGCGCAAGCGCATGAACACCAGGCACCAGGCGGCGAGGATGGCCACCGCCGAGGCGCTGCCGCCGAACACGGTGGCGCGGTGGTTGATATTGGGCGCCAGCGGCGCGTGCAGGATCACCCGCTCGCCGCTGGCCTCGGCCACGCTGACCGCCATCGCGGCGGACAGCGGGATGTGTTGATGGAGGTAATCTTCAAGCGCCTTTGGACTCATGCTTTTCTCCCGATTCGACGCGGCCGGCTTCGGCGGCGCCTCCTCCATTCTGCCCCAATAGGTGGCGCTGGAAAAACCACAGGCTGTGGCCCAGCTGCAGCACCTGGTTTTCGCGCTTGGCCGCGCCGTGGCCTTCATCGGGGAACAGGATCAGGCCGCCGTCAACGCCCTTGCCGGCCATCGCGCGGTACATTTGCAGCGCTTCGCCCACTGGCACTCGCGGATCGCTGACGCCCTGGATGATCAGCAACGGGTCGCGCAGCTTGTCGATGTGATTGATCGGCGACAGTTGCTCCAGCGCGGCGCGGTCGCGTTCCAGGTCGCCGTATTCGGCGGCGCGCAGCGCGCGGCGGTAGGGCGCGGTGTTTTGCAGGAAGCTAACCAGATTGGCGATGCCGACATTGGACACGCCGGCGTCGTAAGCGCCGGCGAAGATGGTCATCGCCGCCAGCGTGGAATAACCGCCGTAGCTGCCGCCCATCACCCCGACCTTGGGCGCCGCGCCGGCCTCGCCCCAATGGCTGCGGATGTAGCGCGCGGCGTCTTCGATATCGGACAGCACTTGCAGCCGGCGCGGACCGTTGTCGCTGTCCAGCCAGGTTTTGCCATAGCCGATGGAGCCGCGCACATTGGGCTGCACATAGATGAAGCCGGCGTCGACGAAGAGTTGTGCCTGCGGCGAGAAGCCGGCGCGGCTCTGCCCTTCCGGCCCGCCGTGGAAGTTGACCACCACCGGGCAGGGCGTGGCCGCGCAGCGCGCCGGCCGGCGCACGAACATCGGAATCGGCGTGCCGTCGCGCGCCGGATAGCTTTCCAGGCTGGCCTTGGCGAAGCCGCGGGTGTCCAGCTCCGGCGCGGACGGCAACAGCCATTGGCTGAGCTTGCCGCTCTTGCTGTCCCAGACATGGCTGCTGGCCGGCGCGGTGTCGGTTTCCACGCTGAAGTTGACGTAGCGGCCGTCGCGGCTGAGGTTGACCACATTGACCTGGGCCGCGCCGGGGAAGGCCGGCAGTTTCAGCGCGCGGTAGCCGCGGCGGCCGTCCAGCGCCAGCGCCTTGCCGTAACCGTCCTGGCTCAGCGTGTAGTAGACGCGGCCCTGCTCGCGGTCGATGTTGAGGTTGTCGACATCGCCGCGCGTCTCCGGCGTCAGCGGCTGGAACACGCCGGCGCGCCACAGATAGAGGCGGTGGTATTCGCCGAACTTATTGCTGCGCACCAGGTATTCGCCGTCGCGCAGGCCGAAGTCCATGCGGTAGTCGACCGCCTCGCCCTGACCCAACAGCGGCTGCGCCGGCTTGCCGTCCGGCGTCCACAGATAGAATTCCGCGCTGGCATTGCTCAGCGTCTTTTGCAGCAGCAGGCGGCCGTCGTCGCGGTGATCGGCGATGCTCCAGGCGCCGCTCTCGCCGAACAGGCGCTCGCGATGGCCGTCGGCCAGCCGGTAGCGGTACAGGGTATAGCTGTCGGCCCGCTCGTCGTTGCTGCGGTAGTACAGCCACTGGCCGTCCTTGCTGAGAAACTGGAACTGGGTCTGCACGCCGGGCTTGTGCTGGACTTCGCGCAGCGCGCCGCCGGCGGCGGCTTGCAGATAGAGACCAGGGTTTTCCTCGCCCTTGCGGTCGCGGCTGAGCACCAGCCAGCGTCCATCCGGGCTGACGTCCTGAATCAGGGTGGCGTCTTCGCCGCCGGTGAGTTGCACCGGGAAGCGCTGCGGGCCGTCCAGCTTCCACACCTGCGGCACGCCGGTGACGCGCCAGCTGAAGTACAGGGCCTTGCCGTCCGGAGCCAGCACGCCGGCGCCGGGCGCGCGCAGGTCCAACATGTTCTGCACTTTGCGGCTCAGTTCCGCCGGCAAGGGCGCGGCGCGATAACGCGCCACCTCTTCCGCGCTGACACTGGCGGCACCGAGGCCGCTGTATGCGCCAGCGGCCCAGCCATGAGTGGAAAGCATCATTAGCGTTGCCGCGGATAAAGCACGAACCATCATGACTGCTCCTGAACGATTGGGCGAGCGGACCAGTATAGCGGCCATGACAATGACGTTACAACTTGCATTATTCTCATGCCGACTCTGCGACACTTTGTCGCATGTGGAAGGAATGAGCAGGCGCTAAACTGATGCGGTCAATCCTCATTCGCATTTGTCGCCCCTGGCCGGCAACGGCGCTAACCTTGATCCGCAAAGAGCTCCAATGAAAAAACTCGCCCTGCTGGCCTTGCTGGCCGCCTCCGGTTCCGCCTTCGCCCACGTCACCCTGGAAACGCCCACCGCCGCCAGCGGCGGCTATTACAAGGGCGTGCTGAAGATCGGCCATGGCTGCAACGGCAGCCCCACCACCGCCATCAGCGTGGAAATGCCGGAAGGCGTGCGCCTGGCGCAGCCGATGCCGAAAGCCGGCTGGGAAGTGGAAGTGAGCAAGGCCGCGGTCAAGCCTTTCGACAACTACGGCCGCAAAGTGAGCGAGGATGTGAACCGCATCACCTGGAAGGGCGGCAAGCTGCCGTCCAATTTCTACGATGAATTCGTGTTCCAGGCCAAGATCGCCGCCCAGCCGGGCAAGCTCTATTTCAAGGTGAAGCAGCAATGCGAGCAGGGCGAAACCAACTGGGCGGATATCCCGGTCGCCGGTCAGGACGCGCATGACTTGAAGAGCCCGGCGGCGGAGTTGACGGTGACGGCAGGTGTGGCCGGCCATCATCATTAAGAACCTATTTACGATCTGCTGCGCGTCGGCGATACGGCGTTGAAACCAAGCTCAAAATGCTCATGCACCACGTGTACATTCCGCTTTTTCGCTCGTTTTCGCCTTGTCTCGCGAGAACGTAAACACGTTCTAAGCCTTCTTCCCTGCTCCCATGAACAACGCCGGCGGCGAGTCTCTCGCGGCCGGCGTTGTTGCATGGACGGGTAAGATTAGCGGAACAAACCCTTGAGCAGGTCCGCCCCCTGGGACAGCAGATCCTCGCCCTGCGGCAGTTGACCATTGGGGGTCAGCTTGTCCACCAGGCCGGGCAGGTGCTCGGCCACCAGTTGCGACAGCTGGCCCTGCTCCAGGCCGAATTTCTCGGCCAGGCCGGACAGTTGTTCCGAGCCCAACACTTGCTGGATCTGCTCGGCCGACACCGGCAGATTGCCGCCCTGGCCCACCCAGGAAGACACCAGCTCACCGAGGCCGCCTTGCTGGAATTGCTCCAGCAGGCCGGACAAGCCGCCCTGTTGTTGCAGCAAGGCCTGCAAGGCTCCGCCAGCGCCGCCTTCCGCGCCGCCGGACAGCAAACCGCTCAAGGAATCGAATAAAGCCATCGTGCTCTCCTGTTTGCCGCGCACCGGGCGCGAATCTGTGTAAACATGGCCGCGCTCGCGCGCGGGATCAAGCCGCCAACAAGCCCGCCAGGCCGCGCATGGTCCGCCACGGATCGCCGGCTTCCACGCCCTTGATCTGACGATCTATGCGCGCGCATTCGTCCAGCGCGGTCATCAGTTTGCGCGGGCCGATGCGGCGCAAGGCCGGCTCGGCCAAGCGCTGCTTATCGCCCCACAAACGCAGTTCACGCGCCATGTCGCGCGCGTTGCGCCCGTCCTTCAGGCCCTGGCGCAAGCGCAGCAGCATGCGCACGTCCTCGGTCAGCGACCACAACACCAGCACCGGCGCTTCGCCTTCGGCCATCAGGCCGTCCAACATGCGCAGCACGCGCGGCACATCGCCGGCCAGCCAGGATTCGGACAGGTGGAACACGTCGAAGCGGGCCACATTGGCCACCGCGGCGCGCAGTTGTTCCAGCTTCAGTTCGCCCGCCGGATACAGCAGGGCCAGCTTGTCCACTTCCTGGCGCGCGGCCAGCAGATTGCCTTCCACGCGATCGACAAAAAACGCCAGCGCCTCGCCGCCCAGCGACTGCCCCTGGGCCTTGAGCCGGCGCGAGATCCAGCTGGGCAGCTCGGCGCGGCCCACCGGACGGGCTTCCACCGTCACCGCCAGTTTTTCCAGCGCCTGGAACCACTTGGACTGCTGTTGGGCGCGCTCCAGCTTGGGCAGGGTGATCAGCGTCACCGTGTCCTGCGGCGGCTGCGCCGCCAGCTGTTGCAATGCTTCGGCGCCTTCGGTGCCGGGCTTGCCGTTGGGGATGCGGATTTCCAGCAGCTTGCGCTCGGCGAACAGCGAGACGCTGCTCATCGCGTCGCGCAGTTGCGACCAATCGAAACCGGCCTCCACCGTCAGCACTTCGCGCTCCTGGTAGCCTTGCTCGCGCGCCGCCTGACGCAGAGCGTCGGCGGCCTCCAACGCCAGCAGCGCTTCTTCGCCATGCACCAGGTAGAGCGGCGCCAGGCCCTTGCCCAGCGCCGCGATCAGCGCGTCAGGGCTTAGGCTGGGCATCGACGGGCTTCAGGCTTTGCGGGCCGGTCAGCGGCGCGGCGGCCGGCTTTTTCAGATAGGCCAAACGGCGCACGATCTGCTCCGCCGCGTCACGGCGGGCGTCGGCCCAGATCAGCGCTTCTTCCTGTTCCTTGCCGAGGATGGCGCTGTCGGAGTAGTTCATGCTGCGACGCACCACCACGGTCATGTCCGGCTCCACCGGCACGCCGAACAACACGGTGCGCACCACGGCGGTATAGGTCAGCTGGTATTCGTTGATCTTGCCACCCACGTTCAGGGTCAGGATGTCCTTGGCCTGGTTTTCGCTGAGGATGCTCACCACCGCCTCGGCCTGCTTGGGATTGTCCAGCAGTTGCAGACGCGGGTCGCGCGCCAGCACGGTGCGCACATCGCCGGCCACCGCGGTGCCGCCGCCGTCGAAATACAGCGAGGCGAACGGCAGCGGCTTCATCGGGCCGCCCAGGCCGCGCAGGTGGAAGCCGCAGGCGCTCAAGGTGATGGCCAGCAGCGCCAGCCACAGCCATTGCAGGGAAAGTCTCATTCGCGATTCCTTATCGGGAAACAATGCGGGCCCGACCCTAGGCGCAATCCACGCCAGGGCCGAGCCACGTCGGGTTTACACCACGATGTTGACCAGGCGGCCCGGCACCACGATGATTTTCTTGGCCGGCTTGCCTTCCATGAACTTCTGCACGTTCTCATGCGCCAGCGCCGCGGCTTCGATCGCGTCCTTGGCCGCGTCGGCGGCCACGGTGATGCTGCCGCGCAGCTTGCCGCCCACTTGCACCATCAGTTCGATCTCGCTCTTGATCAGCGCGCTCTCGTCCACTTTCGGCCAAGCCTGTTGCAGCAGTTCGCTGCCCGGGCGCAGCGCGGTCCACAGCGCGTCGCAGATGTGCGGCACGATGGGGGACAACAGCAGCGCCACGGCTTCCAGCGTTTCCTGCGCCACCGCGCGACCGGCGTCGCCGCTCTTGTCGGTCTTGTCGTAGGTGTTCAGCAGTTCCATCACCGCAGCGATGGCGGTGTTGAATTGCTGACGGCGGCCGTAATCGTCGGCCACTTTCTGGATGGTGGCGTGCAGCTTGAAGCGCAGATCCTTCAGGCCAGCGGACAATTCGCCGCCGCCATACGCCGGCGCCAGGCCGGCTGCGGCATGCTCGTTCACCGCCTTCCACAAGCGCTTGAGGAAGCGGAACGCGCCTTCCACGCCGGCGTCTGACCATTCCAGGCTCTGCTCCGGCGGCGCGGCGAACATCATGAACAGACGCGCGGTATCGGCGCCGTATTGTTCGATGAATTCCTGCGGGTCCACGCCGTTGTTCTTGGACTTGGACATTTTCTCGATGCCGCCGACCACCACCGGCAGGCCGTCGACGCGATGCTTGGCGGCGACGATCTTGCCCTTGGCGTCGCGCTCCAATTCCACGTCCTGCGGCGCGATCCAGTCGGTGGCGCCGTTGGGCAATTCACGATAGAAGGTTTCACACACCACCATGCCCTGGGTCAGCAGGCTCTTGAACGGCTCATCGCTGGATACCAGGCCTTCGTCGCGCATCAGCTTGTGGAAGAAGCGCGCGTACAACAGGTGCAGAATCGCGTGTTCGATGCCGCCGACGTATTGGTCCACTTGCAGCCAATAGTCGGCCGCCTTCTTGTCCACCATCGCGGTGTCGCACTTGGGCGAGGCGTAGCGCGCGTAGTACCAGCTGGACTCGACGAAGGTGTCCATGGTGTCGGTTTCACGCTTGGCCGCGCCGCCGCATTTCGGGCAGCTGGTTTCGTAGAATTCCGGCATCTTGGCCAGCGGAGAACCGGCGCCGTCCGGAATCACGTTTTCCGGCAGCGTCACCGGCAGGTCTTTTTCCGGCACCGGCACGTCGCCACAGCTCTGGCAGTGGATGATGGGAATCGGGCAGCCCCAGTAGCGCTGGCGCGAGATGCCCCAGTCGCGCAGGCGATACTGGGTTTTCTTCTGGCCGGCGGCCTTGGCTTCCAGATCGCCGACGATGGCGTCGAAGGCGGCGGAGAAGTTCAGGCCGTCGTATTTGCCGCTGTTCACGGTGCGGATGCTGTCATCCTTGGCGGCGTACCAGTCCTGCCAGGCGGCGGCATCGAAGTTGTCCTCGCCGCTGGCCGGCGCGTAGACCTGGTGGATGGGCAAGCGGTATTTGTTGGCGAACTCGAAGTCGCGCTCGTCATGCGCCGGCACCGCCATCACCGCGCCTTCGCCATAGCCCCACAGCACGTAGTTGGCCACCCATACCGGCAGCTTGGCGCCGGTCAGCGGATGGACGACGAACAGGCCGGTGTCCATGCCCTTCTTTTCCATCTTGGCCATATCGGCCTCGGCCACGGAGCCGGCCTTGCATTCGGCAATGAAGGCTTGCAGCTCCGGCTTGCCGGCCGCGGCCTGGCTGGCCAGCGGGTGCTCGGCGGCCACCGCCACATAGGTGGCGCCCATCAGGGTGTCCGGACGGGTGGTGTAGACCTTGAGCTGGCCGGCGTGACCGATGCTGGCTTCGTCGTAGGCGAAGGCCACGTCGGAGCCGAAGCTCTTGCCTATCCAGTTGCGCTGCATGGTCTTGACCTGTTCCGGCCAGCCGTCCAGCTTGTCCAGGTCCGCCAGCAGCTGCTCGGCGTAGTCGGTGATGCGGAAGTAGTACATCGGGATTTCGCGCTTTTCCACCAGCGCGCCGGAGCGCCAGCCGCGGCCGTCCACCACTTGTTCATTCGCCAGCACGGTCTGGTCCACCGGGTCCCAGTTGACCACGCCGTTTTTCTTGTAGATCACGCCCTTTTCAAACAACCGGGTGAACAGCCACTGCTCCCAGCGGTAGTAGTCCGGCTTGCAGGTGGCCAGCTCGCGCTCCCAGTCCAGCGCAAAGCCCAGGCTATCCAGCTGCTGCTTCATGTACTCGATGTTGGCGTAGGTCCAGGCCGCCGGCGCGCCACCGTTCTTCATCGCAGCGTTCTCGGCCGGCAGGCCGAAAGCGTCCCAGCCCATCGGCTGCAGCACGTTGAAGCCCTGCAGGCGCTTGAAGCGGGCCAGCACGTCGGTGATGGTGTAGTTGCGCACATGGCCCATGTGCAGCTTGCCGGACGGGTACGGGAACATCGACAGCGCGTAGTATTTGGGACGCGACGCGTCTTCCACGGCTTTGAAGGCGGCAGTTTTCTGCCATTTCTGCTGGGCGGCGGTTTCCACCGCGCGCGGGCTGTATTGTTCTTGCATGGCGATCTTTGTCTGGACTCTGAAATTCAAAAGGCGGAAATACAAAAGGCGGGCTGCCCGGCGCGCGGTTCACGCTGGCGCCTCCGGATAGCCCGTCCGCAAAAAGGTTGCCCCCATTATAACGGCGTCTTCGCTCCCGCGATAAGACCCCAAAAAAACAAATGCTTGGCCGGTTCCCGACTCGCCGCCGTCAAGAGCAGGGCTTGACGCCCCAGCCCTTGCGTCCGCGCCAGCAGGAGAAATCCTCCTTCACCGAGCGTATGGTCCACACATTGCCTTCGCGGCTGAGCTGGAAACGCTGGCGCATGCCCTTGACGCTGTCGTCCATCAGGCCTTCGCGCAGCAGCGCGATGCTGGCCTGGTCGAAGGCTTCCGGCTGGCTGGTCTGGATCACTTTCAGGCTGCGGTATTCGAACTGGCCGTCCTCGCCCAGTCGGTTCTTGGCGAAGCGCAGCACCACTTCCAGCGGCAGTTCGCCGGGCTGGCCGGCGAAGGGGAAACGCGCTTCGTCGCTATAGGCGGAGGCGGCGGCGGGAATCGCGGCCAATGCGGCCGCGGCGCAAAGAAGGATGGTTTTCAATTGCCATGCTTTCCGTGTTGAAAGCCTGGTTCGACCCGTCAATGCATCAAATAGTTGCGCTGGCTTAGAACCTGTTTACGATCTGCTACGCGTCGGCGGAATAGTTAGACAAGGGCGTTGAAAACCGCTTCGAAATGCTCATGTACCAACCGTACATACCGCTTTCTCAGCCGCAACGCCTTGTCTCGCCTTAGCTCGCGAGACTTTGAACAGG
>NZ_LDUI01000050.1:0-21867 GCF_001043555.1 Chromobacterium sp. LK1
GGCCGGAGCGCTGGCATCGCCCTTGGCGGCGGTGGCGCGTTGAGCTTGGTCATTGACCGGAGCGCTGGCGTCTTGAGCTGCCCAGCTAGTGCCGGCCAGCAAGGAACTCATCAGGGCAAGGGCAAGAGTGGTTTTTTTCATGGGATCAGCCTTTCGATAAAGTGAGGTACAGCGTTTGCGCCTGAACTTCTTGAGGCGCCGCGAACTTTGCACCTCCCCTAGTGCAAAAGGCGTGCCAGTTCTTTTTTGTCTTTGTTTTTAAAGGGTTTTTATTTGTTCTGACGGCGGGAGGCGAGGCTGGGGCAGGCTGATTTGTCGCCAGGTGGCGACAGCATTGAAGGCGTGAAAGGCAAGATGTTGTTTTTGCAGGGATTTTTTTTGTCGCTGCCAGGCGACAGTCGACGGCGCCGCCTGACCCAGCGGTGAGCGGCGCCTGCCTGGTGCTTATTCCTGCTTGAAGGTGGCCGGTGTCAGTTCGTGCTTTTGCAGCAGGCGGTAAAACTCGGTGCGGTTGCGATCGGCCAAGCGCGCGGCATCGCTGACATTGCCGCCGGTCAGGCGCAGCAGGCGCTCCAGATAATCGCGCTCGAACTGGCGTTTGGCTTCCGCCAGCGTCGGAATCGCGCTGGCCTCGCCGGCAACTGCTTTCTGCACCTGGGCCAGCGTCACCAGCGAGCCGGTGGTCAGTACGCAGCATTGTTCGACCACATTGGCTAATTGCCGGATATTGCCTGGCCAGGAGGCGGCGCTCAGGTATTCCAGCGCATCGGCGGCAAAGCCGCTGACGGCTTTCTGGTAACGGGTGGCGATCTTTTCCAGGAAATGCGCGGCCAGCAATGGAATGTCTTCGCGCCGCTCGGCCAGCGGCGGCAAGCGCAGCGACACCACGTTCAGGCGATAGAACAGATCCTCGCGGAAGCTGCCTTCCTGAATCAGCGT
Source organism: Chromobacterium sp. LK1 (assembly GCF_001043555.1). Taxonomy (NCBI): domain Bacteria; kingdom Pseudomonadati; phylum Pseudomonadota; class Betaproteobacteria; order Neisseriales; family Chromobacteriaceae; genus Chromobacterium; species Chromobacterium sp. LK1. The sequence continues at coordinate 940 of NZ_LDUI01000050.1, forward strand.
TTCCAGTTCGCGATGCGTGGCCGATACCAGACGGATATCCACCGGGGTTGCCCGCGCCGCGCCCACCGGGCGCACTTCGCGCTCCTGCAGCACACGCAGCAGTTTCACCTGCAGCGGCGCCGGCATGTCGCCGATCTCGTCCAGGAACAGGGTGCCGCCGTCGGCTTGTTGCACCAGGCCGGTCTGGCGGGCGCTGGCGCCGGTGAAGGAGCCTTTTTCATGGCCGAACAACTCGCTTTCCAGCAGATTGTCCGGAATCGCGCCACAGTTGACCGCGATGAAGGCTTGGCCGGCGCGCGGGCTGGCCAGATGGATGGCCTTGGCCAGCACTTCCTTGCCGGTACCGCTCTCGCCGCGCAGCAGCACGCTGGCGCCGGTGGAGGCTACCATGCGCGCCTCGGCCAGTAGTTCCTCCATCACCGGGCTGCGGCTGACCAGGCCGGAGCGCCAGCCGGCGGCCGCCTGATCGACCGCGCGGCCGGGGCTCGCCAGCGATAGCCCCTGGGCAACCTTGTCCAGCAACGCCTTGCCGTCGAAGGGTTTGACCAGATAGCCGAACACGCCGCGGCTGACCGCGTCTACCGCGTCCGGCACGGTGCCGTGGGCGGTCAGCAGGATGACCGGCATGGCCGGATAACGTTGGCGTACTTGTTCGAATAGCTCCAGACCATCGATGCCGGGCAGTCGCCAATCGGTCAGCAGCAAGTCGGCGCGGCGCGCGGCCAGCGCGTTCAGCGCCGCCTCGGCGCTGCCCAATGCTTCCACTTCGTAGCCGGCGGCGCCGAGGCGCAAGCCGACCAGGCGCAGCAAATCCGGGTCGTCGTCGACCAGGATGATGCGGGCGGGCGTGCTCATGGCTGTGCTCCCTTGGTCTTGCTGGGTTTCAATTGCAGATCGCGCTCCACTTCGCGCAATGCGTTCAGCTTGGCGTTCAGATCATCGTAGCGTTTCTGCAAGTCGCGGTTTTGCGCCTGCTGTCGCTCCAGCGCCTCGGTCAGCTTGCGGCGTTCCTGCAATTGTTGCAGCACTGAGCGCGCTAGGCTGAGGCTGGCGGGGTCCAATTGCTCGGGTTTGCTTAGCAAGCTTTCGAACTGGATTTGCAGCCGTTGCGCATCAGCGCGGTTTTCCGGGGCTTGGAGCTGTTGCAACAGCCCCAGCAAGCGACTGCTGCCGCAGCTTTCCCGGCCCGCGAGGGCCAAGGCCTGGACATCGCGGGTCTGACCTTGCAGCAACAAGATCTGGTTGGCATCCGGGCAGCGGATGATGGGCGCCGCCGGCGCGGTGGCGCGCGGGCGTGGCTGGGCGCAGGCGCCCAGGCTCAACAGACAGCAAAGCCAGAATAGCCGGCGCGGCCAGGCGTCAATGAAGGGGAACGTCATGATAAATTCTCCGGTTCCGGCCAGCTCAGGCGGAAGCAGGCACCGGCGGTCTGGCGCTGTTCCAGCGTCAGTTCGCCGCGCATCAATTGGGCGAAGCCGAGCGCCATCGCCAGGCCCAAGCCGGTGCCGGGCTGTTCGCCCAGCGGTGGTGGGCCACTCCAGAATGGCTCGAAAATCCGCTCGCGTTGCGCCGTCGGCACGCCGGGACCCTGGTCGCAGACTTCCAGCCAGACACCGCCGGTGTCGCGGCCATGGCGGATGGACAAGGCGCTGCCGGCGGGGCTGTGGCGGATGGCGTTGATCAATAGATTGTCGAGAATGGTTTCCACCTTGGAGCGGTCGCCGCGAACCCGGGACGCCGCGCCGGCGACATCGACGCCCAGACGCTTGGCTTGCAGCAGCGGGCGGCTGGCCTGCAGCCGGTCCGCTATCAGCGCCGGCAGATCGAAGACTTCGACGGTCAAGATATCGGACAGCCATTGGCCGGCATCATAGCGCAATAAGGCCTCGACGCGCAGACGTAGGGTTTGCGCGTTGTTCTGCAGAATGAGCACGATTTCCTGCTGCTGTGGGGACAAGCGGCCCAGCACTTCTTCCCGCAACAGCGCGGCGGCTTCGTGAATGGCGGCCAGCGGGGTCTTCAATTCATGGGAAACCTGACGGAAGAAACGGCCTTTCTGTTCTTCCAGCGCCGCCAGCCGCCGATCCAGCTGAGCGAGCTCCAGCGCCAGGCGCTGCAGGTCGGCGGGGCCAGATTGCCGCCAGTCCTGCAGGCGAGCGCCATCGCTCATGCGCGCAATCTTGGCTTGCAGCTTGCGCAGCGGCCAGCTGATCAGCAGCGTCATCGCCAGCGCCAACAGCAGGGCGGAGACCAGCGACAGCCAGGCCAGCCGATCGGCGGTGCGGCGCATCTCGGTGATCGAGGACTGCCATTCGCGCTGGCTCTGGTCCAATTGTTGGTTGATCTGCAGGCTTTGCGCGCTCAGGTGCTGATCCAGTTGCCGGAACAGGCGGTCCCGTTGTGAGCCGGCGCGCGCAGGCAGCGCCTGTAACTGTGGTTGTATCGATAGGATCGATTCGGCGCTGCGCGTCAGCGCCGGATTGCCGCTACGCAGCAGCTTCTGTTGGGACAGCGCGATTTCCTGCCAGGCGCCGACGGCGGCATTGGCCAGCGCGCGGTCTTTCAGAATCTGGGCCTGGCGCGTGGCGCGTTCAAACTGCGCGGATTGCTCGCGAGACACGCGGTTGGCGTCCTGCCAGTCCTTGGCCTGCTCCTGGTGCGAGCGCAGCGTGGTGGCGGCCTGCCCCAGTTCATTGCGCAGTTGGATCAGCACCGCGGAGGGCACGACGGCGACGATCAGAAAGCTGCTTAGCAGCAGACTGCGGAAGGAGAGAAAGCGAAGCATGGTCGGATCAGCGGCAGAGCCGCGGGCAGTTGCCCGCGGCTGGAGGCAAAGATCAAGCAGACAGCGGCGCGGCGGCTAAGTTCTGGCCGGCGATCCAGGCGGCCAATTCAGCCACGCTCAAAATGGGCAGCGCATGCCGCTGCGCATAGTCCTGGATTTGCGCGCCGCGCATCATGCTGCCGTCCGGATTCATCAACTCGCACAGCACGCCGGCGGGCTGGAAGCCGGCCAATCGCGCCAGTTCCACCGCGGCCTCGGTGTGGCCGCGCCGGCTCAATACGCCGCCGGTGGCGGCGACCAGCGGAAAGACGTGGCCGGGACTGACCACGTCGTCGGCCTGCGCCTGTGGATGGACGGCGGCTTGTATGGTGCGCAGCCGGTCGGCGGCGGATACGCCGGTGCTGACGCCCTGAGCGGCTTCTATGCTGACGGTGAAAGCGGTGCCGTAGCGGCTGCCGTTGCGCTGCGTCATCGGCGGCAATTGCAGCCGGGCGGCATGCTCGGCGGTCAGGCACAGGCAGACGATGCCGCTGCAATCGCGGATCAGGCGTGCCATTTCGGCTTCGCTCAGCACGTCGGCGGCCAGGATCAGGTCGGCTTCGTTTTCGCGATCGTCATCGTCGGGAACGATGACCGGCAGGCCGAGCCGCAAGGCGCTCAGCGCCGCCTCGATGCGTTGGGACAAGGTGTCGGGGGATAAGGCGATACTCATGGAAACGGTCCTCTGATAGTTTGAGAAACAGGTTCCAGGGCGTGAAAAGGGCCGGCGCAAGCCTGCCCGCGCGCCAAGCGCGCAGCGACCACGCCGCGGGCGGCGACTGAGCGCGGCACGCGGCCTTGTCGTCTTCTCTCATCCGGACTATTACCGTCGGCTCTGGCCTGTCACCAGATCTGCTGACCCTCCGCCGGGAGGCGGAAGCGCTCGCGGGCTCGATCTTGCGATCATACCGCCGGTGGGGAGTTGCACCCCGCCCTGAAGACGTTGCGTTGGTCCGCCAGGATTGGGCGGACCAGCGGCGATTATAGCGCCGCGGTGGTAAGATTGGGCATTCGTTTTTTTGGCCGGCGGCTGACACCATGATTGAAACCGACAACTTGTACGGCGGCGCGCCCGAGCCGCGCGTCGTTACCCAGCAAAGCCTGTCCAGCCAGGAAGAGGCGCTGGAACGCGCATTGCGCCCCAAGCAGCTGGACGAATATGTTGGCCAGAAAAAGGCGCGCGAGCAGCTGGAAATCTTCATCGAGGCGGCCAAGCGCCGCAAGGAAGCGCTGGACCATGTCTTGCTGTTCGGGCCGCCCGGCCTGGGCAAGACCACGCTGGCGCACATCGTTGCCCGCGAAATGGGCGTCAATCTGCGGCAGACTTCGGGGCCGGTGCTGGAGCGCGCGGGGGACCTGGCCGCCTTGCTGACCAATCTGGAGCCGCATGACGTGCTGTTCATCGACGAGATCCACCGGCTGAGCCCGGTGGTGGAGGAAATCCTCTATCCGGCGTTGGAGGATTACCAGATCGACATCATGATAGGCGAGGGGCCGGCGGCGCGTTCGGTGAAGATTGATCTGCCGCCGTTCACCCTGGTCGGTGCCACCACCCGCGCCGGCATGTTGACCAATCCGCTGCGCGACCGCTTCGGCATCGTCGCGCGCTTGGAGTTCTACACCGCGGAAGAACTGACCCGCATCGTCAGCCGCTCCGCCGGCTTGCTGAACGTCAAGCTGGCGGACGACGGCGCGTTCGAAGTAGCGCGCCGCAGCCGCGGCACGCCGCGCATCGCCAACCGGCTGCTGCGCCGGGTGCGCGATTACGCCGAAGTGAAGGCCGACGGCACGGTCAGCGCCGAGGTGGCGGACGCCGCGCTGGCGATGCTGGATGTGGACCCGGCCGGTCTGGACATCATGGACCGCAAGCTGCTGCAGGCGATTCTGGAGAAGTTCTCCGGCGGACCTGTGGGTCTGGACAATGTGGCGGCGGCGATAGGCGAGTCCACGGATACCATCGAGGATGTGATCGAGCCTTTCCTGATCCAGCAAGGCTATTTGCAGCGCACTCCGCGCGGTCGGATGGCGACAGCGCTGGCCTATCAGCATTTCGGCTTGCCGCTCAAGGATTGAGGCGGTGTCGCTTGCGCGCAGCAGCACGGCAATCCCTTGATCGCCGCCGCCGCCGCTCAGGCGTACAATCCCGGCTTTGACACGGCATTCTGCTGCGGCGGGGGACGATTATGTTTTACGCTCTGTTTGGCCTGACCCTGGCGGTGGCGATTGCCACTTCGGTACTCACCGCGCGTTTTTTCGATCCGGCGGTCAACAAGATTCTGGCGCGCATCCTGGGACGGGATCTGACCGACGCCTGGCGCAAATACATTTTCTTCGCCATCGTGGTCACCGGGGTGTCCGGCGGGGTGCGGCAATGGTCGCTGGAGAAATACCTGCCGCCAGCCGCGGGCAAGGGCAGCACCGCGCTGGACCTGACCGGTGAACGCTGGCTGCTGGAATTATTCAATACCTTCATCGACACGCTGCGCTCCATCGCCTGGGTGATGCTGTTGTTCTTCCTGTGCGCGATGTTGGCCCATGTGATCATGAAGGCGGTGGAAATGCGCAAGGGCGAGCACCCGCCCGGTGAATGAAAAAAATCCCGGTCTCAGGACCGGGATTTTTGCATCGATCAACGACCGATCTTGATTTGCGACCATAAGCGGTTCAATTCGCGTCGGGACTTCACATCCAGGTCCTTCAAGGCCACGTACTTGCCCTTGGCCGGGTCCAGCATGATCACCGGGTTGGCCTTGATCTGCGGCTTGAAGAACGCTTCCGCGGCCTTGACCGGGTTGGTGGCGCCGATCTGGTTGGAGATCTCGGCGGCGTTCTTGCCGTCCAGCATGAAGTTGATGAAGCGGTGCGCCAGGTCCGGCCGCGGCGCATCCTTCAGCACCACCATATTGTCCACCGCCAGGATATTGCCTTCTTTCTGCGGCTGGTAAGCCAGCTTGAATGGACGTTTGGCGTGCTGCGCATCTTGCTGCGCCTGGAACAGATCGTTGGAATAGCCGTGGGCCACCCAGATATTGCCGACGGTCAGTTCCTTGATATAACTCTGGTTATTGAAGGCGGCCCAATAGGGCTTGGCCTTGCGGATCACTTCAGCGGCGGCTTTCCAGTCGGCGGGGGAAGTGGAGTTGGCGTCCTTGCCCAGATAGAGCAGGGCGGCGGACATCAGTTCGCGCTGCGAATCCAGCACGGTGACCCTGCCTTTGATCTTGGCCAGCACCGCGGGGTCGAACAGCAGCGCCCAACTATTGGCCTGGGCCAGCACGCCGGCTTTTTGCAGCTGGGTCTCGTTGTAACCCAATAAGGTCAGCGATACCACGGTGGGCGCCGCCACCTTGTTGCCGGCGTCGAATGGCGCGTTCAGCGCCAGGTAGCCTGTATTGAGGTTTTTCCAATTGGGCAGTTGCGCCTTGTTCAACGGCTGGGTCTTGCCCTGCTTGATCAAGGTGCTGACCGCGAAGGCGGTGGGAAACACCATGTCGTAGCCTTTGGCGCCGGCGGCCAGCTTGGCCAGCATTTCCTCGTTGTCACCGTAGTAGTCCTGTACCAGCCGGCATTTGCACGATTGTTCGAAACGCTTGGCGGTATCCGCGGACAGGGCGTTGTTCCAGTTGTAGATATGGAGTACGTCCTCGGCCATTGCCGAGCCCCAAGTCAGAGCCAGAAGCGCCGAAAGGGCCAGCTTTTTCATACGCGTGAATCCTCTAGAAAGCAGGTGATTAAGTAGAACGGCAAGCCTGGACCGGCTTGCCGCCTGGGGTGCGGCCACGCGCGCGACGGGCCGGCAGGGTGTTACAAGGCGACCATATTGTCGCGATGGATCAGCTCCGGCTCTATCATGTAGCCGAGCGCGGCCTCGATTTCCCGCGTCGGCTTCTGCATGATGGTGCGCGCCTCGCTGGAGCTGTAGTTGACCAGGCCGCGGGCGACTTCCGCGCCGTTCTGATCGACGCAGGCGACTGCTTCGCCGCGCAGGAAATCGCCCTCCACCGCGCAAACGCCGATAGGCAGCAGGCTGGTGCCGCGTTCGCGCACCGCTTGCGCGGCGCCGGCATCCAGCACCAGGCGGCCGGACAGCTTCAGGTGATCGGCCAGCCATTGCTTGCGTGCCGCCATGCGGCTGGTGGGCGGCAGCAACTGGGTGCCTATGCCCTCGCCGTCGGCCAGGCGCGACAGCACTTGATGCTCGCGGCCGCAGGCGATGACCGTGGCCGCGCCACTGCGCGCCGCGCGCTTGGCGGCGAGTATCTTGGTGATCATGCCGCCGGTGCCGACGCTGGAGCCGGCGCCGCCGGCCATCTCTTCCAGCCGGGCTTCGCCGGCAACGGCCTCGTGAATGAATTCCGCGTCCGGGTGTTTGCGCGGGTCGGCGCGGTACAGGCCTTGCTGATCGGTGAGAATGATCAGCGCGTCGGCCTCGATCAGATTGGTTACCAGCGCGCCCAAGGTATCGTTGTCCCCAAAGCGGATTTCATCGGTGACTACGGTGTCGTTCTCGTTGATGATGGGCACCGTGTTCAGGTTCAACAGGCTGGTCAGCGTGGAGCGGGCATTCAGGTAGCGCGTGCGATCGGCAAGGTCTTCATGCGTCAGCAGAATCTGCGCGGTTTGTAGGCCGAAACCGCGGAAGGCGGTTTCATAAGCCTGGCACAAACCCATTTGCCCGACCGCCGCCGCAGCCTGCAATTCGTGCACGCCCTTGGGGCGCACGGTCCAGCCTAGGCGCTGGCAGCCTTCGGCAATCGCGCCGCTGGAAACCAGCACCACCTGTTTGCCGCGTCGCTTCAGTTCGGCAATTTCCGCGGCCCAGCGATTGAGCGCCGCCATATCCAGGCCCTTGCCATCATTGGTGACGAGACTGGAGCCAACCTTGACCACAATCCGGTTGGCGGCGTGAATAACCGAGCGCATCCAAAACTCCATGAATCAAACAATAGATGCCGGGGAGTTTACCCGAAAAAAACGCAGCCGCGCCGCTGGCGCCGGGCTGGTCGCGGGTTTGCCGCCCGCTTGAGCGCGTAGCTCATTGATTCAATACGGTTTGGCGCTGTATCTTGGGCGAGCGGAAGGGGCGTGTCGAGTTAAAAGCTTGATCTGAATCAGAAATGGTTGCTATTGCGATATTCCATGATCTGGAACAGCGGCGTTTGCAGATGCAGTCGCGACACGCGTATCAGCGTTTCCTGTTCGCCGTCGCGCAAATGGAATTCGCGCAGCTGGCTGTACGGACGTCCAGCCATTAGCAGCAACTTGGGTGTGCCCGGCCGCTCTTCCAGCCGCAATGCGAACTGGAAGCTGTCACCAGCGTGGGTGATGCTGGGCATGGCCAGCACCGCGTGTGGCGGGGGAGCGATGAATTCCACGCCGCATTCGATTTCCCGGCCATCCGCGCGCAGCGAGATCCAGCGGACGATGGCCAGGCGGGCGTTCTCCGGTTGACCGGGCGGGGTGGTCAGCAGCAATTCGCCGGCGCGCAGCGATTGTTCACGCGGCAAGCCATGCAGCAGCAGGCCGTTGTCGTTTTGATTGGCAATGGCCAGCAGGCAAGGCGGCGGTGGCGCGCGCAGGCGGCCGGCGCTTTCTTCCTCCATGCCCGGCAATTGCCAGCTCAGATCATTGCAATGGAACCAGACGCCGGGCACCGAGGCGATGATTTCGACGATGGCTTGGGTTTTCAGGCGCGGATGCCGGCGTCGCTTGGGCTGGTGCCACTCTTCCACCAGCATAGACAAAAGCTGCAATTCGTCGGTCATCAGGCCTTGCTGGCGATTGTTCTGTGCCTTTTGCAAGGCTTCTCGGCTTTTTTCCAGGATATCGCGCAGCGGCTCAAGATCGAATAGAAAGCAGTTGGGGCCGAGCTTGTTCGCCGAAATCGGCAGAAAGCGCGGCGGCGAGTCGATCTGCTGGTCCACCAGATAGCCATGGACAGCCTGGGACAAGGCTTCGACCGGTATCAAGCGGGACTTGGGCGCCAGGTCGAAGATCAATTGCCGCGACAGCGCTTGTTCGGTGGGCGCCAGCCGGTTGCTGGACGTCAGGCCCATCAGCAATAGCTGCAGATAGATGGTCTGGATGGTGTCGTCATTGGCCAGACCCTTATCCAGCCAGCCACGGCCGCGGGCGAAGGCGTGCAGTTGATGACAGTCGTACCAGAACTCTGGTGGAGTTGGGCAATAACATTGCTGGCTGATGCTGAGCAACTGGCGCGCGGCCATCATGGTATAGGCCATTAGCTCGATCTTGGGCTGCTCTCTATCCAGCAGGCTGCGTTTGTTCAGCCGATCGTGCAGGATTTGCTTGAAGGTGATGAAGATCAGCGCAAACAACTCAACGCTCAGCAGGGCAAGCTGGCGCACCTTCTGATTGCCCAGGCTGTCATGTTGGCGGATCTCGTTTTCCAGCAAGGGGTAGTAGCGATCCAGCGCCTTCAAGTACAGCTTCAGCAATTTGTGGCGCAAATGGCTGTCCAGCGCAATCCGGGACAGGTTTTGCAAGGACTGGCTCAACAAACGCCCGCATTCAGGCAAGTCGGTGAATGGCAACCGATCCAGCCATGCCGCCACGCTATCCGGTTGAGTGTCTATCAGCAGAGGATCCATGTTTTGTTGTGGCAGGCTGAGTGAGCGCATGCAAGTGGATTCATGATGTAAATCTTGCCAAATCCCATGCTATTTGCACTCCACCGTCATGGCAAGGCGGATCAAGGCAAAGCGATGCCGTGACCGTCCGGGCTGTTGGATGCATGCGCCAGTTCATCCAGCGCGGCTGTGGTCGCGGCGATCAAGAACGCCATGTCCTCATCGCTGATCGTATAGGGTGGCATGAAGTAAATGGTGTTGCCTATCGGGCGCAACAGGCAGCCGCGATGCAGCATGGCGGCGAAGCAAGCCTGGGCGAAGTCGGCGCGGCAGGTGGCGACTTCAAAGGCCCAGATCATGCCGGTGCGACGGAAATCGCGCACATCCGGGCGAGCTTGAAGGCCTTTCATCATCGCGTCGAAACGCGCCGCCTTGGCCGCGTTCTGTGTGAGCACATCTTCTTCAGCGAAGATATCCAGTACCGCCAGCGCCGCGGCGCAAGCCAAGGCATTGCCGGTGTAGCTGTGCGAGTGCAGGAAGCCGCGGCTGACGTCATCGTGATAGAAGGCCTGGTAAATCGGGCTGCTGGTCAACACGCAGGAAAGAGGCAGGAAACCGCCGGTGATGCCCTTGGACAGACAGAGGAAGTCCGGGGTGATTCCGGCTTGCTGGCAGGCGAACAGGCTGCCGGTGCGGCCGAAGCCGACGGCGATCTCATCGGCAATCAGGTGTACCTGGAATTGATCGCAGAGCCGGCGCAACTCGCTGAGGTAGAGCGGATCGTACATCGCCATTCCCGCCGCGCCTTGCACCAGCGGCTCCACGATGACGGCGGCGACTTCGCCGGCATGTTCGGTCAATAGCTTTTCCATGCTTTGGATTGCCGCGAGCGCGACATCCGCCGCGCTCTGTCCTGGCAAGGCCCGGCGCGCGTCAGGCGAAGGCGCGCGCAAGCCGGGCTTGAGCAATTCGGCATAGGTATGTGAGAACAGCGGCACATCAGTCACCGCCAAGGCGCCGACGGTCTCGCCGTGATAGCTGTTTTCCAGGCTGATAAAACGCTTCTTGCCCGGAAGCCCTTTGTTGCGCCAGTAGTGAAAGCTCATTTTCAGCGCGATCTCGGTCGCGCTGGCGCCATCCGAACCGTAAAACGCGTGCGCCAGGCCGCTGGCCTCGGCTAGCCGCTCCGACAACTCCACCACTGGGCGATGGGTAAAGCCGGCCAGCATCACGTGTTCGAGAGAGTCCAGCTGATTCTTGATCGCCTGCTTGATGCGCGGATGACCATGGCCGAACAGATTGACCCACCAGGAACTGACTCCATCCAGGTAGCGCTTGCCATCGAAGTCGGTCAGCCATACGCCTTCGGCGCTGGCAATGGGCACGATGGGCAAGGCCTCATGGCGCTTCATCTGGGTGCAAGGGTGCCAGACGGCATTGAAGCTGCGTTGCAGCCAGGTTTGGTTGTTCATCACTAGGTCAATATTTAATTTAATGAACACTATCCTAGCATGGGTGGCAATGCCGTTGAATGATGTGACTAAAAAGGGCACATTCTGGCGTAAATGGAGAGTGGTGCTCCCGATCGTTGGCAAAGGGGATTGTAGATTTGCCTATGGCATGCTTTCTGCTAAATAGCTAGACTATACCTTACAGCAGGCCAGACTTGCTTGAATGGTGTAGACGCTTAACAGATAGCACATGGAGATCACAATGAATAAACAGGCTCAGCAAGGCTTTACGCTGATTGAACTGATGATTGTTGTCGCAATCATTGGTATTTTGGCTGCTATTGCGATACCGGCTTATCAGAACTATACAATCCGTGCACGGGTTACGGAGGGGCTTACTTTAGCTTCGGCGGCAAAACTGGCGGTTGCTGAAAATGCGTCTAATGGCACGTTCTTTAATAGTGGTTATACCGGAATAAGTGGCGCAAAAAGTGTCAATACAATTACTATCGATCAGACTACAGGTCGCATTGATATCACGTATAACACGAATGTAGCTGCTTCCGGTTCTAATACCCTTTCGCTTGTTCCTACTTCCAGTAGTACTGCTTTGGCAGGAACTGCCACAGGTAGCACGGTTCCGAGTTCCCCAATTATTTGGACTTGTTATGCCTCGGGTAAGACAGGTGCACCAGGTGCGGCAACCCTATCTGCTAACTATGCTCCTCCAGAGTGTCGTTAATTCATGATTAATCTCTCGGACAGCTTTGCTGTCCGTTTTTGTTTTATATGGCGCATAGAATGAGGCATAAGTACGCAAACTTGTTTTTAGTGTTGTCAGTAGTTGTGCCATTCTTTAATGCATGGCATTTTTCAGTGTCGCCTGATTGGTTAACTAATGCATTCTGTTTGTTTTTGCTTGGCTTGTTTTTTTTGTTTAATAAATTTGATTTAAAAGAGAGTAGGGTCTCGGTTGCCTTTTTGGTGCTTGGAGCTTTTTCTGTGCTTCTACTGTTTGATACAGATGAGGCTGTGCCGGTATTTCCTGCTTTGTTTTTTGTTTTGGCTTGGCTTTCTTTGATTGTGAGCGGTTATACAGCTGGAACTAGAGGTGAGTTGGTGAGCTGGCTTGCATGGGCTGTGTTTTTGGCATCGCTTCTGCAGGCGATTATTGGCTTTTGCCAAGTGTTGGGGATCGCTTGGTATTTTAAAGGTGTATTTTTATTTGGCTCAGCAGGTCCGCGTGAGGCTATGGGGAACTTTGGGCAAAGAAATTTATTTGCACAGTTCTTATGCTGGGGACTGGTGGCGGCCAGCTATTTACTTGCCACAAAGGTCTTGCGAGCTTGTTTTTTTGTTCCGGCCACAATGTTTTTAGCACTTCTTGTTACATGGAGTGGGGCAAGACTACCACTTATTTATGTTGCCGGATTTATAATTCTAGCGTGCTTCTGGCTAAAGAGAAACAGGGGTGGTAGAGGTGTGGTGCTTATGTGTGGTGGGCTTGCTTTTGTTGTTTTTTTAATATTGGTGCTGCAGGTTTTGAATCATGATATTTTGGAAGTTTTGCAAGACTTTGGGTCGTCTGTTAATGTGAATAGTGGCTTGGATAGGATAAGTGAAGGGGGCACTGGAGCTCGTCGTCGCGTTGAGTGGAGTAAGGCTTGGCAAGTTTTTTTGGAGCACCCTATTTTGGGGGTAGGCCTTGGGGGGTACTCTTGGCATTCCGTATGGCTGGAAACATATGGAGGGTGGCCAAAGGTGCCGGAAAGTTGGTTGTTTGTACATAGCCATAATTTATTATTTCAACTGCTTGCTGAAACTGGCTTTGTGGGGGTATCACTGCTTGGCGGGGGGGTGATATTTTGTTTGACCCCATACTTTTTTAAAGGTGAGCAAAGTGTGCAGAATCTTTTTTTGATCTCACTTGGGGGAGTGCTGTTAACCCACTCTATGTTTGAATACCCATTATGGTATTTGCCATTCCTTTTAATGCTATTGTTGGTCTGTATTCTGAGCCCTGCTGCTGGGGTTAGGATAAAGTTAAGTGTACGATTTGGTAAGTGGGTTTCTGTATTGTTAGGTGTTGCTTGTGTTTTTTATTTTTTAATGAATTTTCAGATTTATTTGAGGTTGGCTAAGATTTATCAACCAGTATTGAGCTATAGTGAAAACATGAAGAGAGAGGTGGAGCTAGCGGGAATGGCGAGTAATTTAATTTGGAGTCAAGAGGTTGATCTGGCTTTGGTGAATTATTTAACTGTAGGATTTCCTTTGTATGTGCAGCGTGATTTTTTAAGTGGGGTTGCAAAGAAAAAACCTTTCCCTTTAGTCTTGGTAAAGTTATCTATTGCCCAGGCACTGAGTGGTGATTCTACTAGTGCGAAGAAAACTATGGCCTTGGCTGTTGCTAATTATCCCGATTTTATTCCGCAGTTTATCAGCGTAGTACGCCCTTATTCACAACCACAGCTTGAGCCTGTGAAGGTGATGTTACAAAAAGCTCTGCAAGCAGGAATTGCAGGAGGCGTGGGGACAGATGCCGGTAGGGTGGCAGTTGTTATGACGGTGGCGAGCCCTGTAACGCGGAAAACTATATTTTGAGGCGATAGCTAACTATTTGTGCTTGGTTAGCTGTATGGTTGCTGTGGTATCAGGTATCCTGCCAACAGACTTGTATTAAGATGCGTAGCACCCAATGACATTTCAGAGTTTTTCTTCACGCATAGCGATGGTTGCCTTGACTTTGGTAGCCATTCTGCCTTTCGCCTCGCGCATCCATTATGTGCCGCTGCCGCAGTGGTTTGGCGAGATCAATGTGGTCTGGCTGCTGTTGGCCGCCGCGGTGTTCCTGCTGCCCAGCGGCGGCTTGTTCCGGCAGCTGCCGCGAGCGGCTTGGTGGTGCTTGGCTTTGGCCGCTATCTGGGTGCTGCAGCCATACTGGCTTGCCCTGTTGTTTCCCGGCATGAACTACGCAGTGGCGCTGGCTTGGCTGGCGGCGGCATTATTGGCCGCGGTCACGGTATCTTTGCGTGAAGAGTTGGGGGAACGGCGGTTCGCGGTGTGGTTGGCTTGGGGCTTGCTCGCTGGCGGACTGGTGCAGGCAGCGATCGGAGTGGCCCAGCTTACCGGTTATGCCGCCGACCTGGGCTTGTTCTACGATGGCGCGCATCCGACGACGAATATTTTCGGCCATATCGGCCAGCGCAATCAGTATGCGCACTATCTGATGTGGTCGGTGGTGGCCGCCGTTTATTTGTACGCGGCGGGCAACTTGCCGCGCTGGGGGCTGGCCATCCTGATTTTCGGCCTGTCCTTGATGTTGGGATGGGCCGGTTCGCGCACCATACTGCTGTATCTGGTGGCGCTGTCCGTCTTGGCAGGGCTGTGGCACTGGCGCATCGGCAGCGCTGAGTCGCGCCGCATGCTGTGGGCGATGTGGCTGTCGTGCTTGTCAGTGCTGGCGATGCAGTTCGCCTTGCCTTGGTTCAATCACCTATTGTCCTGGTTGACGCATGAGAATCTGCAGAACGCGTCTGGCCTGGCCCGCCTGGCGGCCAATGGCGACGATATGGGCTCGCGCCGCTTCGCGGAAATGCATAAGGCGTGGTTGAGCTTCCGGGCGCATCCGGTCACGGGAGTGGGTTGGTCGCAATTCGCCGCTGAGAGCGTGCGCTTGCAACCCCTGCCACAGTTCGCCGCCGCCGGTTTCAATAGCGGCTTGTTCACCAATTCCCATAATCTGATCTTGCAGTTGCTGGCGGAGATGGGCGGCGTGGTGACGGTATTGATCGTCGCTGGTTTCATCTGGGTGTTGTGGCCGTTCTTCAGTCAGCGCGCCAGCCTGGAAGGTGTGCTGGCGCTGGGTTGTCTGGCCGTGACCTTGACGCACAGCATGCTGGAGTATCCGCTGTGGTATTACTATTTCCTGGCAATGCTGGTGGTGTTCGCGGCGATGGCGCCGCGTGGGCAGCGACAGCTGGCCTGGCCTCTGCGGCTGCCGCTGTTCACCGCCTTGATCTGGGTGGGCTGGCTTTCGTTCAGCAGTCTGTCCATGTTCTGGGAGCTGGTGGGTTTATACACGCCGACCAATGACGCCAAGCGCGATGCCGCGCGGATGGAGCGTCTGATCGAGATCGCCGAGACCCAGCCGCTGTTTGCCTACCATGCCTTGTACACGGTGGATGATTACCTGAAAGTAAGTCCGGATCAGCTGGCGCGCAAGCTGGCCTTGGAAAATCGCTTGGCCGCGTTCCGGCCGTATCCCGAGGTGATGTTGAAACGCGCGCAGCTGGAGATTCTGGCGGGCCAGCAGTCGCAGGCGGAGCAGACGCTGCGGATGACTTTGGCGTCATTCCCGACTTACGCTGGGGTGTTCCTGGGGACGTTGGACGATGATAATGCCGACTGGGAACCCTTGCGAGAAGTGGCGCGTGACGCTTATGCCAAGCTGCCGGCCAAATACCAGACCATCACCGAGTAACTTGGCCGCTCGTCCAAAGAAAAAACCACAGGCAAGCCTGTGGTTTTTTTGTGGCTTCGGGGCCGGAATCAGCCGTCGATGACGACGCCCTGGCTCAGCGCGGTTTTCATCTTGCTCAGCGCCTTGGCTTCGATCTGGCGGATGCGCTCGGCGGATACACCGAACTCCGCGGCCAATTCGTGCAGCGTGGAGCCGCTGTCGTCGGCCAGCCAGCGAGCTTCGACAATACGGCGGCTGCGCGGGTCCAGCGTGGCCAGCGCCTGCTGCAGTCCTTCGGTTTGCAGGTGGTCGAAAGCGCGACGCTCCAGTTCTTTGGTCGGCTCATTGTGATGGTCGGCCAGCCAGTCAATCGGCGCGTAGCTGTCATCATCGTTGTCGTCCGCCAGTAGCGCGATATCCTGGCCACTCATGCGGGTTTCCATCTCGCGGACTTCTTCCGGCTTGACGCCAAGATCGTCGGCAATCTGGCGAGCCTCGTTTTCCGACAACGCGGAAAAACTGCTCTTCATGCTGCGTAGATTGAAGAACAGCTTGCGCTGCGGCTTGGTGGTGGCGATGCGCACCAAGCGCCAGTTGCGCAGGATGAACTCGTGAATCTCGGCCTTGATCCAGTGCACGGCGAAGGAGAACAGGCGCACGCCACGATCGGGCTCGAAGCGCTTGACCGCCTTCATCAGGCCGATATTGCCTTCCTGGATCAAGTCGGCTTGCTGCAGGCCGTAGCCGGAGTAGCCGCGGGAAATCGATACCACCACGCGCAGGTGCGAAAGCACCAGCTGGCGCGCGGCTTCCAGGTCATTTTGCTCCTGAAAGCGCGTTGCAAGCTCGTTTTCCTGCTCAGGCGTCAGCATGGGCACGCTGTTAACAGCTTGGATGTATTGCTCCAGGCTGCCGCTGGTGGACGGGACGGGCAAAGCAAATGTTGTGGTCATCTGTATAACTACCTCCTTGGGTAGTGATATGTTAGCACTCGTATATGGAGAGTGCTAGCAATGAAAGGTTCCTGCGTCAATGACTTTTTCTATTGACTCGATAGTAACGCAGTGGCCTTCTAGCGGCGTGAACAGACTGATTAATAGTTGTTGAGCCGCTTACATAGCGGCTCGTCACGGGTTATTTGGGCTCTATCTTGCGCAGGTGATGATCCGAGGCCAAGCGGGCGCCGAGCATGGCCAGCATTGCCGATGCGGCGATGGCGATGGCGAGTTCAACCGGGCTCAAATTGCGTAATTCGACTCGTTCGCCATAAAGCTGTGCAAAGTCGCGAATCGCCGGGTTGGCCACCGTGGTCAGCCAGGTGGTCAGCCCCCAGGCGGCGAGTCCGGCGAGTATGCCCTGCCACATCGCGTGATACATGAAGGGACGGCGGATGAAGCTGTCCGGCGCGCCTATCAGTTTCGACACTTCGATTTCATCCTGGCGCGCCAGGATCTGCATGCGGATCGCGTTGTTGGTGACCAGGACCAGTGCGATGCCGAGCGCGGCGGCGAGGAACCAGGTCAGATGCTTGCCCATTTCCACCATGCCGTACAGGCGCTTGGCCCAGTCCGCGTCAAACTGGGCTTGCTCCACCATGGGCAGGCCGGAAAGCTCTTTTTGCAGCATCTCCAGTTCGCGCGGCTCCAGCGCCTTTGGCGTGACGACGAAGGCGTCGGGCAGGGGGTTGCTGTCCAGGCCATCGGTCAGGCCTGGCAAGCCATTGCGCTTTTCCATATCGGCCAGCGCGCGGCCCTTGCTGACAAAACTGTAGCTCTTGACCTTGGGGTGATGGGTCAAGGTAGAAGTCACCGCGGCCAGATCCGCTTCTTCCGCCGACAACTCCATGAACAAGGTGACTTGAGGCGTGGCGCTCAGCCTCCCCACCCAGTCTTGCACGCTGCTGATGGCAAGGTAGAGAGAGAGTGGCAGGGCGAGCGCCAGCGACAGCATCAGCAGGGTCAGCAGGCTGCCGAATGGTTGGCGCAAAATCTTGAGCAGCGCGAGTTTGGCGCTTTGCCAGTTCAGGTACAGATAGTGTTTCATGCGGCAAATTGTCCTTCCCGCAGCCGGATGATCCGGCGGCCGTAGTCTTCCATCAGGGTTTCGTCGTGAGCGGAGATCAGCACGGTGACGCCGACTTGGTGGAAGGATTTGAACAATTCCATGATGTCCAGCGCATAGGCGCGGTCCAGGTTTGCCGATGGCTCGTCTGCCAGCAGAATGCTGGGGCGATGCACCACGGCGCGGGCGATGCACAGGCGCTGCTGCTCGCCGCCGGACAGGCGGATCGGCATGGTTTTTTCCTTGCTGAGCAGGCCCACCTTATCCAGCGCCGCGCGCACGCGCTTGGCGGCGTCGCGGCGGTCGAAGCCGATGATGTCCAGCGGCAGCATCACATTGTCGAACACGCTGCGGTCGAACAGGATTTTGTGATCCTGGAACACCAGGCCGATATGCTGGCGCACATAGGGAATCTGGCTGGAACGCAGCTTGGACAGGTTCTGGCCGTTGACGATAACGCCGCCGGCGGTGGCCCGCTCAATGCCGGCGACCAGTTTGAGCAAGGTGGACTTGCCCGCGCCGGAGTGGCCGGCGAGAAAGACCATTTCTCCGGTGTCGATGTTGAAGGACAGGTTTTTCAGGGCTTCATTGCCACCGGGGTAGCGCTTGGTGACCTGGTCGAACTGGATCATTTATTCTGTTCCCGCTTTAGCTGGTGACGGCATGTGTGAGAGCGCGCGTAGTGCGGCGCGTTCAGTCGAACAGCGCGTCGATATAATCCTTGGCCTTGAACGGGCGCAGGTCGTCTATGCTTTCGCCGACGCCGACGAAGCGCAAGGGAACCGGGCGCTGCTTGGCGATGGCGGCGATCACGCCGCCCTTGGCGGTGCCGTCCAGCTTGCTCAAGATCAGGCCGGTCAGGCCCAGCGCATCGTCGAAGGCCTTGACCTGATTGATCGCGTTCTGGCCGATATTGGCGTCAAGCACCAGAATGATTTCGTGCGGGGCTTCCGGCAGCGCTTTCTGGATCACCCGCTTCACCTTGCGGATTTCCTCCATCAGGTGCAGTTGGGTGGGCAGGCGGCCAGCGGTGTCGGCCAGTACAATGTCGATGCCGCGGGCAATGGCTGCCTGAATCGCGTCATAGCAGACAGCGGCGGAGTCGCCGCCTTGCTGGGCGATCACGGTGACATTGTTGCGCTCGCCCCAGGCCATCAATTGCTCGCGGGCGGCGGCGCGGAAAGTATCGCCGGCGGCGAGCAGCACGCTCTTGCCCTGGCTCTGGTAGTACTTGGCCAGCTTGCCTATCGATGTGGTCTTGCCGGCGCCGTTGACGCCGGCCATCATGATGACGAAAGGCTTCTTGCCGTTGACGTCCAGGCCTTGCTCGAGCGGGGAGATCAAGTCGCTCAGCGATTCCTTCAGCGCGCCTTTCAGTTCGGCGGAGTCTTTCAGTCCTTTCAGCGAGACGCGTTCGCGCACATCGCCGAGCAGATGGTTGGTCGCGTCCACGCCCATATCGGCGGTGAGCAACACCGTTTCCAACTCCTCATACAAGTCTTCGTCGATCTTGCCGCCGCCAAACAGGCCGGCCAGGGACTTGCCAAGCTTGTCCCTGGTTTTGGACAGGCCGGCTTTCAGCCGCTCGGTCCAGCTCATCTTTTTCAAGGAGGCAGGTTCGGCCTCGGGGGCGCTGGGCTCCGCGGAGATGGCGATAGGGGCTTGCTCGGCGATAGGTTCGGGCGCGACCGGGGCGGGCTCTGGCGCCAAGGGCTCGGCATGTGCTTGCGGCGCCGGGAACTCCATTGCCTCAATCGGGGCGAGCTCCACCGTGCTATCGGTTTGCGCCTCCGTCGGCTGCGTGGGTTCGGATTTGGTTTTTCTTTTGAAGAAGCTAAACATGCGTTAAGGCCGGCTGAATTCGGTAAATGGCTAAATTGTATCCTCAAATGAGATGGCTTACCCAATTGTTGCTGCCAGGTGGCGACGAACGAGAAAATCCGGAATCTATATATAAGGCATAAACTGCCTACTGTGACATCGTGTGCGACAGATGGTGGCGGGTTTGCGCAACAATGAGGCGCGTCGGCGCGTATCGGGGTACACTCAGCCCCTTGTTTTTTGGGCAGGGCATTATGAGTCAGTCGCGTAACACGGTCAGAATCATCGGTGGCGAGTATCGACGCCGTCTGCTGCCATTTCCTGACGCTCAGGGTTTACGGCCAACGCCGGACCGGGTGAGGGAAACGCTGTTCAACTGGTTGGGGCAGCAGCTATACGGCAAATCCTGCCTGGATCTGTTTGCCGGCAGTGGCGCCCTGGGCTTCGAGGCGGCATCGCGCGAAGCGCGTCGGGTGGTGATGGTGGAGAAATCCCGCGTCGTGGCCGAATCCTTGAAAGCCAATCGGCAATTATTGTCCGCGAAGGCGATAGACGTAGCGCCGCAGGAAGCCTTGGCGTATCTGAAAGCTTGCCGCGAGCGTTTCGATGTCGTCTTCGTCGATCCGCCATTCGATTCCGACTTGCTGGAGCAGGTGCTGCCGTTGTTGCCTCCGATGCTGAGCGAGGATGGCTTGGTGTACGTGGAGGCGCGGCGTTGGCCAGAAGCATTGCCGGGCTGGGAGGTGTTGAAACAGGCCAAGGCTGGGCAGGTGCACTACGGCCTGCTGCGCCGGGCGGCGGAACCCAGCTGAGCCAGTATCCGCAGGCGGGCTCATAAATATATAACGGGGCGAGCTTGCGAGCCCGACTGTCGGGTGACAAAATTCATGATGTGGAATACTTGAGGAATTTACTATGTCTTTGATGATTACCGACGAATGCATCAACTGCGACGTCTGTGAGCCGGAGTGCCCGAACAATGCGATCTCGCAGGGCGAAGAGATCTACCAGATCGATCCTAATCTGTGCACTCAGTGCGTGGGTCACTACGATGAGCCGCAATGTCAGCAAGTCTGTCCGGTGGATTGCATCCCGCTGGATCCGGCCCATCCGGAGACGCAGGATCAGCTGCATCAGAAATATTTGAAAATCTCTGGGCAGGCGTAAACGCTAAGTTTATGAATTCATTGAGATCGCCCTGGCCAAGCCGGGGCGTTTTCGTTTTTTGCGTAAAATAATTAGAAAAAAGCGCAAAAAGCTGTTGACGGTGTTCGGGGCTATCTATATTATTCGGGTCTCTTTCAGGAGGGATTCCCGAGCGGTCAAAGGGATCAGACTGTAAATCTGACGGCTCTGCCTTCGAAGGTTCGAATCCTTCTCCCTCCACCAGAATTTGACGTCTTGGCGTGTGCGACGAAAGTTGCTGTAGGTTGTTGTTGCAGGCGGGTGTAGCTCAATGGTAGAGCAGAAGCCTTCCAAGCTTACGACGAGGGTTCGATTCCCTTCACCCGCTCCAAGCGTATAGCCTGTTTTTAAGGGCCCATGTAGCTCAGGGGTAGAGCACTCCCTTGGTAAGGGAGAGGTCGGCAGTTCAATTCTGCCCATGGGCACCACCATTTACTTTGTGTTGTTTCGTATTCAGGAAATTTTGCCATGGCTAAGGAAAAGTTCGAGCGGACTAAACCGCACGTAAACGTCGGCACCATCGGTCACGTGGAC
>NZ_LDUI01000051.1:0-54349 GCF_001043555.1 Chromobacterium sp. LK1
CAGCAACAGCTGGACGCCAAGTTACAGCAGCTGAACAACGCCAAAGGCAGCCTGATCGGCTCGCAGAAGCTGAACCTGACCACGAGTACCTCGCTGCATAACGACGGCCTGCTGGGCAGTGATGGTCAGCTCAAGCTGACCGTTGGCCAACTCGAGAATGGCGCGGGCCTGATCCAGGCCGGCAAGGACCTGCAACTGACGGCGACCAGCGTCAACAACGCTGACAAAGGGCAAATCTTGGCGCTGGGCAAGGAGGCCGCCAGCAGTTTGGAGATCAGCGGTCAGCTGCACAACCAGGGCAAGATTGCCGGCAATGCGGCACTGGACGTCAACGCCGCCGACATCGACAACCACGGCGGTTTGCTACAGTCGGCGGACAAGCTGAATCTGAACAAACAAGCCAGCCTGAACAACGACGGCGGCCACATCGTTGCCAAGGATCTGAGCCTGAAAGCGGACACGCTCAGCAATCAGGGCGGTGAGGTCTTCGCCCAGCAACAGCTGGACGCCAAGCTGCAGCAGTTGAATAACGCCAAGGGCAGCTTGATCGGCTCGCAAGGACTAACGCTCAGTGCCAGCGATATCTTACGCAACGATGGCTTGCTGGGCAGCGACGGCCAGTTCAAGCTGACGGCCGGTGCGTTGGAGAACGGGGCCGGCCTGATCCAGGCCGGCAAGGATCTGCAACTGACGGCGGCCAGCGTTAACAACGCCGACAATGGCCAGATTCTGGCTTTAGGCAAGGAGAGTACTAGCAGCCTGGAGATCAGCGGCCAGCTGAACAACCAGGGCAAGATTGCCGGCAATGCGGCGCTGGACGTCAATGCCGCCGACATCGACAACCACGGCGGTAGCTTGCAGTCGGCGGACAAGCTGAGTCTGAACAAACAAGCCAGTCTGAACAACGACGGCGGCCACATCGTTGCCAAGGACCTGAGCCTGAAAGCGGACACGCTTAGCAATAAGGGCGGCGAAATACGCCATCTGGGACAGACCATGGCGCAATGGCAGGTGCGCCAGCGGCTCGACAACCAGCAAGGCACCTTGTTCAGCAATGGCGGTTTGACGCTTGCGGCTCAATCGCTGAACAACCAGAAGGGCACTCTGAGCAGCCTGGGCGCGCAATCCTTGCAACTGGCTCAAGGCCTGGACAATCAGGGCGGCACCTTGGTCAGCGGACAGGGGTTGCAACTGCAACTGGGCGCGGTATTGAACAATCAAGGCGGTACGGTGCAAGCCGAATCCTTGCAGGTGCACGCGGCCGGACTGGGTAATCAGGGTGGCAGCATCAAGGCGCTGGGAAGCGGCGGCAGCAGCATCAACATTGGTGGGACTCTGGACAACTCCGCGCAGGGCGTGCTGGCTGGCAATGGACGGCTGGAGGTAAGCGCCGCGGCTTTGGACAACCGCCAGGGTACTTTGCAAAGTGCGGCCGCACTGGATGTGCAAGTGGCGCGGCTGGCGCAGAACCAGGGCGGCAAGATTCAGGCCGAGCAACTGCAGTTGAAAGCCTCCGAGCTGAACAATCAGCAGGGGCTGCTCAGCCAGGCTGGCGACGGCGTGGCCAAGCTGGAATTAAGTGGCAAGCTGGACAATAGCCAGCAGGGCAAGGTGCTATCCAACGGCCAACTGCGGGTGACGGCGGCGGACTTGCTGAATGTCGGCGGCACGTTCAGCAGTCAGAGTGACTTGCAGCTCAGCGTGAGTGGCACGCTGGATAACCGCCAGGGCGCTTTGGGCAGCAACGGCGCCTTGAAGCTGGATAGCGCCAGCGTGGACAATGCCGGCGGCCTGCTCCAGGCCGGCTACACCTTGACCTTGGACAGCGGCAGCCTGCTCAACCAGGGTGGCAGGCTGCTGGCCTTGGGCAGCGGCGACAGCCGCATGACCCTCGGCGGGCAATTGAACAACGGCGGTCAGATCGCAGGTAACGGCGATTGGAGGATCAAGGCGCAAGGGTTAGACAATGCAGGCGGCAGCCTGCTGAGCGTTGGCAACCTGAGCATAGACGCCGTGACGCTGGGCAATTCCGGCTCTTTCTTGGCTGGCAAGGACTTGAACCTGACCCTCGCCAGCGACTTCATCCATACGGCGGGTAGCAAGCTGCAGGCCAATGGCAAGCTCAGCATCAGCAGCAGCGGCAATCTGATCAACAGTGGCCAGCTACAGGCCGGTGGCGACTTGGCCTTGAATGGCGTTAGCTGGACCAATAGCGGTGAGGTCAACGCCGGCGGCAAACTCAGTACTGAATTAAGCCAGGCACTTAGCAATAGCGGCAAGCTCAGCGCCGGCACATTACAACTGAATGCCGCCAGCGTGTTGAACACTCACTCCATTACCGGCGGCGATATCTCCATCCGGGCCGCCAGCCTGGATAACGGCGGCAGCCAGGGTCTGATCGCCTCTGCCGGCAATATGGCGCTGGATATTGGCCAGACGCTGAGTAATCACGATGGCAGCTGGTTGTATAGCCAGGGGGATATGCGCATTGGCAAGGCGGGGGCGGCTGTTGGGCAGGTGATTAACCATGTAGCGATCTTGCAGTCAGAGGGCAATATGTTTATCGAGGCCGGCAGGGTAAGCAATGAGGCGACCCCGGTTTCGATAACGCAGAGCAAGGTGACCAGTTCGTCTTCCAGAACGGCATATACGATACTTCCGGAGGCAGTTATTAGCTACAGGTCTTGTGGTCGAGATGATAGTAGTACTTGTCCAGATAGAAAGATTAGTTATATTGGTGTAATTAGTTTTGATTCGGGTGTTAGTTTTGGTCGCTGGCAGCGCTATCAGTCAGAAGGCAGAAACGGGGTGGGTAAACGTGATAATTTTGTTAAATACACATTCATGGCGGAGGATGAGGTCAATAAAATCATTACGGCCAAGTATGAGACTTGCCAGTGGGCACTTGGGCGGCAGTGTGATTCAAAATGGTATGCTGAGACTTCTTCAGTTGTAAAAATACCTTATTTCAAAAAAGAAAATGGTAAGTATTATTATCTGCCAGGGTATGATTATGAGAAAAACACCTTGGTATATGGTGTGGCTAATAATGCCAATGCACTATCCCCTGCAGAAATACTTCAAGCGCAGGAAGCTATGCGCCCGAATAAAGGGGATCAGGCGGGCACTGATTACTATACATATCAAGGAAATAGGGGTGAGTTTGTCTCAATTCCGAATGGTGGAGTTGTCGCAGGTCGTGATGTCATTAGCCAGCCAATCGAGGTTAGTCGGGTCACGACTCAGGTGGCAACGCTGGACGTTGCAAGCGGTAGTGTGGTAGCTGCAAAAATATTGGTTGGGGGGTCGTTGATTATTGGCTCGACGGATGTGGCCAACAAATATAGTTCGATTGCTGTAGGTAAAGACTTGGTATTGACTGCAGGGAACCAAATAAGCAATACAGGGCAGCAGCTTTTAAAAACAGTGACCGAAACTACACAAGCTACTCTTTTAGGTGGCAGACATAGTGGTCCAACTGTGTCAACACATACTGAAGTTCTGGCTTCGCTGGACGCCACTATCAGTACCGGCCAAAAGCTCATTGTACAAGCCCCTACCATTTCCAATGGCAAGGCCGGACAGTTGGATATCGCGGCCGCCTCTGGCTCTAGCCATTCAACGGTTGCAGCGACAAGCCGTGTTTCAGGCCAAACGTTCGCGGTGGATCCTGATGCCGCCAAAGCGGTAGAGCTTGCTGCAAGCGGGGTGGGCAGCCAAGCGCTGAAGCCGGTTTCAAGTACCCACCAGCTTACCGGCACTCATGTGGATAGTGCTTCCGGCCAGGTGCTCCCCTCGGAGGCCGCTGCAACTGTCGCTTCGGGTGGCGCTTTGCGTGGAGAAGTGCAAGCGGTAGCGGGAGATGGGCTGAGCAAGGCCGCTCCTGCACCGGCCCAAGGCAAAACCTTGCAAGGCGAAGTCACTACTGCCAGTGGCGCGGGGCTGGGCGGGGGGCTAGATACCGCCCATGGCCAGGTCCTCAGTAGCAAGGCGCATGGGGATGACGCATCGGGGCGGACATTATCCGCTGGCGATATTTCGCATATTACTGCCACGGCTTGGAGTGGAGCCAAAGCCGCGGTGCTGCCGCAGCAAGTGTTGCTGGAATCCGCCGGTACCAAGGCGGCCAATCCGGTGGCGGACGGCTATAGCCTGCCCAATAACGGCTTGTTCCAGACCCGCCCGGCGCCGGCGCAGCCTTATCTGGTGGAAACCGACCCGCGCTTTACTCAATACGGCAATTTCATTTCCTCGGATTACCTGCTCAAACAATTGGGTTACGACCCTAGTCGCGTGGAAAAGCGCCTGGGCGATGGCTTCTACGAGCAGCAACTGGTCAGCCGCGCGGTCACCGAACTGACCGGCAAGCGCTTCATCGGCGGCAACGCCAACGCAACGCAGCAGTACCAGCAATTGATGAATCAGGGCGCGGAATACGCCAAGCAATTCCAATTGACGCCGGGCGTGGCGCTGTCCGCGGAGCAAATGTCTCGCCTCACCGCGGACATGGTGTGGCTGGTGAATCAGAAGGTGGACGGCCACGACGTACTGGTGCCGGTGGTATACTTGGCCAAGGCGCAGGAACAATCGCTGCGCGGCCAGGGCGCGGTGTTGGCCGGCAGCCATATGGAACTGCTGGCTGATGGCGCGTTGATCAACAGCGGCACTCTGAAGGCGGACAACAGCCTGTTGGCGCAGGCGGGCGATATCCGCATCGAAGGCGGCAAAGTGCTGGCCGGCGGCGATCTGGGCCTTGGCGCTCGCCACGATCTGCTTGTTAGCGATGACAAGCAACGCAGTCAGGCGGGCAGCGTGATCCAGGCGGGCAGCTTGCAGCTACAGGCCGGCAATGATCTGAAGCTGCAGGCGGTGCAGCTGCAGGTCAACGGCGACGCGCAACTGCAGGCTGGTCACGATCTGGACATCGCCAGCCGCGAAAACCGCTACGACTACCGTGCCAATACTGGCCGCAGCCAGTACAGCTATCAGCAAGTGGACCATGTCGGTAGCGCGCTGCAAGTGGGTGGCAGCCTAGGCTTCAACGCCGGTCACGACCTCACGTTTAGCGGCGCGGAGGTCAAGGCCGGCGGCAAGCTGCTGGCCGTGGCCGGCAATGAACTGACCCTGCAATCCACATTGGATAGCAAACAAGGTCAGGGTAGCTGGGTCAGCAGCGGCTGGGGGAGTGCCCAGGGCTTGGACTCCATGTCGGATCAGATCCGCCATGCCACCCAGCTGCAGGCTGGCGGCGACATGCTGCTGCAAGCCGGCGGCAATCTAGCCCTCAACGGCTCCCAGGCCCAGGCAGGAGGCAACCTACTGGCGCTAGCCGGCAAGCAGCTGACCGTGCAAAGCGAAGTCAATAGCCGGCAAGATCGTCTCAATGTGCAGATGGGTTCCAAGGGCTATGGTCACAGCTGGCAAACGGACAGCCTCACCGTGGCGGGCCTGGCCAGTCAGGGCAATCTGCAACTGCAAGCCGGTGGCGACGCGGTGTTGAACGGTGCCAGCCTGGGCAGCCACAGTGTTTTGACGCTCAGCGCCGGCCAAGACATCCGCCTGGGCGCGGTGGCCACTCAAAGCCGTAGTGACAACTACTACACCAATGGCGATATCCACAACAACTACGACCTTAGCCAGCACGGCAGCGCGCTGTCTGGCACCAGCGGGCTGACCCTTAATGCCGGCCGTGACATCACGAGCCAGGCCGCCAGCCTTGGCAGTGATGGTCAGGCCACGTTGCTGGCCGGCCGCGACATCACGCTGGGCAGCGCGGAAAACCGTCACAGCGATTACCACAAAACCGTGCGCAGCTCCGGTGGCGCGTTCAGCCGCAAAACCACGGTGGATATCAGCGCGCATGACAATACCACCCAAATTGGCTCCACCGTCTCCGCTGACAAGATCGCAATGCAAAGCGGACAGGACCTCAATATCCAGGCTAGCCAGGTGGCCGGCAGCGGCACGGTCAGCTTGATGGCGGGTCGCGACCTTAACATCCGTTCCGGCACCGATACCCAGCGCGTGTTCCAGTTCCACCAGGAAAAAACCTCCGGTGTCTTCTCCGGTGGCGGCATCGGCTTCACGGTCGGCAGCAAGGAGCTGACCCAGGAAATGAACGGCGCGGGCAGCACCCAGAGCCAGAACCGCAGCCTGGTGGGCAGCATCAACGGCGACCTGCAGTTGAAAGCCGGCGGCGTGCTCACCTTGCAAGGCAGTGACGTCACCGCCGGTGGCAACCTGTTGGTGGATGCCAAGAAACAACAATTGGACGCGGCGGTGGACACCTGGCACAGCGTGCAGAAAACCACCAGCAAATCCAGCGGCCTCACCGTGCAGATCACCAGCCCGCTGATCAGCGGCCTGCAGGCCGCTGCCGCGGCCACCGACACCTTGCTCAGCAGCAAGGACAACCGCGTCAAAGCCCTGTCCGCCGCCACCGCCGGCCTGGCCGGCTACAACAGCTACACCGCCTACCAGCAAGCGATGGCCGGCGCGGACCCGTCCAAGAACGGCTATGGGGTCAAGCTCAGCATCAGCGTGGGCGGCAGCCAGAGCGAAAGCACCACCGTCAGCGACAGCCATACCGAAAGCGGCAGCCTGCTCAAGGCCGGCGGCAATCTGTTCACCCAGGCGGCGGGTGCGGGCCAGGACAGCACCATCACCGGTCACGGCGCGCAGCTGCTGGCCGGCAAGGATCTGACGATCAAGGCCGAAGGTGCAATCAGCCTGCTGGCGGCGCAAAGCCGCAGCAGCGAACACACCACCTCCACGTCTAGTAGTGGCGGGGTAGGGATGGCGATTGGTCTGCAGGACAATAAGGCGACAGTGGGTTTTACTGCCAACGGCAGTGCCAGCCGCGGCAAGGTGGACGGCAATAGCACCCAAAACCAACTCAGCCAACTGAATGCCGGCGGCAAGCTGGATATTCAGTCCGGCGGCGACTTCACGCTGCAAGGCGAAGCCCGCGGTCAGCAAGTGGTGGGCGTGGTCGCAGGCGATCTGCGGTTGGAGAGCCTGCAAGATACCAGCAGCTATCACAGCCTGAACCAGAGCGTGAGTGGCAATGCCAGCATGAGCGGCGGTTCGGTGTCGCTTAGCCAGCAAAAAATGGATGCGGACTACGCCAGCGTGCAGCAGCAATCCGGCATCAAGGCCGGCGATGGCGGTTTCCAGCTCAGCGTCAAGGGCAGCACCCAACTCACCGGCGCGGTCATCGCCGGCAGCGCGGCATCCATCCAGCAAGGCAAGAACAGCCTGAGCACCGGCGCGCTGGTCACCAAGGACATCGACAATCATGCCGACTTCACCGCCAGCAGCGTGACCGTCACCGCAGGTTCTGGCGGCGTCACCGGCATGGCAATGGCGGCATCTGATCACGATGCCAGCACCACGCGCAGCGGCATCAGCGGCGGCAAACTGGAGATCAGCAACCCGGCGCTGCAACAAGCGCTGACCGGTCAAAGCGCGGCGGATGCCGTCGCCAAGCTCAACCGTAATGTGGATAGCGCCACCGATGGCAGCGGCAAGCTGGCCAACAACTTCGACAAGGAGCAGGTGCAAGCGCTGTTCGATGCCGCCGCCGCGCTGCACGAACAAGTGGGCACCTTCCTCTCCAACAAGGCGCAGGCGGCCAAGGCCACTCAGGACGCGTTGGACGCCGCGCGCAAAGATCCGGCCGCCTCGGTCAGCGATCTTGAGCGGCTGGAGCGCGCCGCCGCGGACACCAAGGCCGACGCCGACAAATGGGCGCCAGGCGGCGCCTATGGCCAAATTTTGACCGCGGTCACCGCCGGCATCGGCGGCAACCTGGCCAACGGTCTTGGCGGCATGGCGCAAAACGCCGGCATCGCCTATCTGCAAGGCTTGGGTGCTCAGCAGGTGAAAGCGCTGGTTGACGGGATGGAGGACGGCGCCAAAACGCCGGAAGGCGAAACCGTCCGCGCGGTATTGCATGCCGCGCTGGCCTGCGGCGGAGCCAGCGCCAGCGGCCAGAACTGCGGCGCGGGAGCCGCCGGGGCCGCCGCCGCGGTGGCGCTGAACAGTGCTTTGGATCAGCTGCAAAAAACCGACGCCAGCAAGATGACGGCAGCGGAGAAACTGCAACGCGAGAACCTGGTCAGTGGTCTGCTGGCTGGCTTGTCTACAGCCACTGGTGGTGGCAGCACCGCCGCAACCACGGTGAACGCGGCGAAGACGGAGATGGATAACAACTCTTTACAAAAACAAACCGGGGTAGGTTGGGTGGAACGTTTCCATGCTTTATCCGAAGCGCAACGAGTCAAGCTATTGGTTCAGCATAAAAAAGAGTCTGACGAATTGTCGCAGCGAGCAAGGAATTGTCAAAGCGAAGCTGAATGTACCATGCTGGCGAAAGAGCTGAAAGAAAACCAGAACTGGTTCCGGGATGTTGGAAATGCATTTGCCAATAGTAAGGATATGGACCGGAGCAAGCTATATCTGGTCGAGGCAGATGCTGCGAGGGTGGACTATTTGCAAGCAGTAAACCGGGCTAGTGAATTTAAAGGTGGGCGTGTTCCTGGGTGGAGTATGGGGGCTAGTGCGGTGTGGACAGTGCAAGGTGTAGCGCCGGGTAAGATGTATGCTGAGTATGAGGAGAAAAATAAGCAGCAATTTGGATTAATTGCATCAACCATAGGCTTGCCCGTTGGTGGTTGGGCTATTGGTGGAAGTGGAGTGGCGGGTAGTATGCTGGCTGCTGGTGGTCTTGGGGCGGGATTTGATGTGGCGGGACAATATTTTCAGAACTGTGTGAAAGGAAAGTGTGATCCCGAAGATATTCGAATAGCGCAGGCTGTATTTGCGGGAAATACGGCAATGGTGACAGCACCGTTTGCTTCGCCGGCAGCGGTGATGCTACAAAAGGCCGGAGCATCAAAAACATTGAGTGTGGTGATTGCGAATGGAGGCCTTGGATTTTCTACAGGGTATGCTAATACGATTTTTAATAATTTTTACTATCAAGAAGATAAGAATGCTGTTTGGGCTGGCTTGTTGGGGGCGGCTGCCGGCGCAGTGGGGACAGGAGCCGGGAGCGTTGCTATGGAAAAGTGGCGAAGTAAGATGATTGCTGATTTCCCCGCATTGTTCCAGCCATTGCCGCCAAATGGAACTTCTAAGTTCTGGGGGGTTGTTGTGCCAAATAGTCCATCGTTCTTAGAGGCGCCGGATAATAAAAAATAGGAGGCTATAATGCTTGGTGCAGTTTTTGTTAAAAGAAATCTCAGGGTTGGATTTTATTTTTTTCTGAGGTGGGTAGTGGTTTTTCCATGCTCATTGCTGCTTGAACACTGTTTTTTTCCTAGATTTTTTCATCGGCTTTTGATTTGGCTGTATTGTTGTTGGGGCTTGTATCTTTTTCCGTCTCATGGTCATGATTGGCTCGAGGTGGTTCGGTGTAATCTTGATTGGGACTGTGGGCGATATCCTAGCCCGGCGGCTCCGGCAGTTGCGTGGGGAGAGCTGTTTTTTACTCCGATATCTATTTTGGCGGCGTGGGTGGCTATTGATTATTACTTTAGCCATATAAAGCGAGAGGTTCGTCTGCGGCGTCAGCTAAAACGTGATGAGAGTTATATTCCTGTTTTTTCTCGGTGGAAGCCTAAGTGGTATAGTGTATATCTTTGGTGGCTTTGAGTCTGATATGGGGAGTGGCTGTAATTCTATGAGTGTTTGTTTTGGTGGTTATTTGTGAGGTGATTTTTGATTGAATTTAATGATTTAGGTGGCGTGGTGTAGAGAGAGTGTTCTATTTTTTTTGAGTGTGTTGAAGCTCTGGGTTGTGAATGTGTCGTTGTATCAGGTGTTGTTACTCAAAAAGTGTTAAATGACATCCAAAAAGAGTTCACTTTTTCTAGCTCAGGTCAGCTGTTTAAAGGGAGCGATGGAGGCTGCGAGAGGGGCCATGTTGACATGGTTTTGAGTATGTTTGGTCTGGATGAGAGGGTTGCTTTGTTTTGGGGGCGCTATAGTGTCAATTGTTTTTGCAAGTTTAAGGGGAGTTAATGATGGCCTGTTCGATGTTTTGGCTGTTGGGTTCTATGCCTATATATTCAAAAGAATGTGGTTTCCTAGTTGAGTTGACAGGGGGCGGAAGTGCCGTTGTTTGTAAGAAATGAATATTGAGTGGTGTTTGTTGGGTTGGCTTTGCTGTGATGCAAATTGAGGGGTGGTTTGTTGGTGTAATGATGGGGCTGATGGCTGGCTTTTTAAGGAGATGCTGTGTTTGCCATGTCGTGTCTAGATGACTTACTAGGAGAAGAGGTATACCTTTTTTCTGAAAGATCGGTAGTGTATCTTGCGGCGGTTAAGTTTTGCGATGATGTTTTTGATTCTGAGTGGAGGCTGGCAGAACGACATAGTTATACGCCAGAGCAGGTTAGTCATATATTTTGGTGGGTAATAAATGAGGCTTGGGATGTCTACTGCCAAGTTAACGCGAATCTTCCGATTGCATGGTTGTCTATCGCCAAAAAAGCCTTGGAGTGGGACCACGTACCAATCAATTTTCACCCGTGGGCCTTGGCGATATTGGAGCACTTTGACCTGGAGCGTTACCATGCGGCCTATCATTTACCACGGGACGAGTACGAAGCGATTGCTCGTGATTTGCCGATAGTGCTGGAAGGTCTGCGCAATTATCCGGCGGAAAAGCTGACTGCGCCGATAGACGAGGATAATTGGGGCTATATCGATTATTAGAGGTTGAAGCCTGTGGTCTTCTATGGTTATGAAAGCGGCGCGCCAATCCGGCGCGCCGCTTTTTTACGCCTTAGCTATTGCGGCCGGGCGTCTTGCCTTCCAGTTCGGTTTTGGCGATTAACGCGCGTTGCAGCGCGTGCACGCTGTCCACGTGCTGGAAGACGTCGCAGCGCAGCGCGCCCAACACCATCAACTGCTCCGCGTAGTTGAAAAAACCCACCCAATAGCCGCGGGCATGGTGAGGATCGCGGAAGTCGATGTCGTAGGCGATCTTGCCGAGCAGGCCCCTGTTGTGGCGTTCCAGATTGTCTTTCAGGTACTGGGCCAGGTGGGCGGCGCATTCACGGCCATAGGCGCAGGCGTCGACGTAGTCGTCGGCGGGCGGCATCTGCCAATGGTGGGGCTGACCGCGTTGCGGCAGGTAGCGGACGAAGGGCAGTTGCGTGGCCTGGGTTTCGTGAGGCTTAGGCCGGTAATGACGGCGCGGGGGAAGTGCTTGGGACATTAGGAATACTCCTATGAGAGTGTGCATGATGTCCCCGCTTCTCGGTTCCAGTCGGGAGGCGGGCGCAAGACCACGGGACTGGAACACCGATTCACTCTCCTCTCGGCACGGCCGAAGCCGTTCCCGCAGCCTGCTCCCGCCATATGGGCGTGCTCAGGCAGCGAACAATAAGGGCCGCAAAGCGGCCCGTTCGCTGAGAGTGAAGTTTTTGGGGTTCCAGTCCCAGTGCCGGATGTAGGCCGGCACGCGGATGATTGTGGCGGCGCGGACGGGTCGGGTCAAGGGCGCGGGGATGCCAAGCGGCGGGCTTGCGCTTATAGTGGCGGCTTTTAGCCAATTGGGAGGGGAACCATGCGATTGAGAAGCTTGGCCGGCGTGGCGCTGGCCTTGTTCTGCGCGCAGGCGTCGGCGGCGTGTTCTGAGCAGGACTGGAAGACGGTGCTGCGTGGTTCGGAGCAGGCGATTGTCGAGTATGCGCGGCAGCATCATTGCGATTTGAACCAGGGCCTGGACAACGGCGCCAGTTCGGCCATGGTGTACGCGATCCAGAGCGGCCGTCCGGCGGCGGTGGCGGCCTTGTTGGCGGCCGGCGCGGATGTGAACGCGGATGTCTACGACGGCAAGACGCCGCTGTTCTACGCGGCGGAGGTGCGCAATGCGCCGGCGGCGAAGTTGCTGCTGGAGCATGGCGCGGATGTGAATGTGTCGACGCGCTTTTCGCAGATGTCGCTGCTGATGGCGGCGGTGTTGAGCGGCGCGCCGCAGCTGGTGGCCGATTTGCTCAAGCACGGCGCCTCGCTGGAGGACCGGGACAAATACGATCAGTCGGCGCGGGACTATGTGGCCAAGCTGCCCAAGGCCCAACGGCCGGCGATGTTGCGGGCCTTGGGCGGAGCGTGAACGCGGTTTGGGTCACCTGTTCAAAGCCCGCTGCGCGTCGTGAGAACCTGTCCATAGTCTGCTGCGCTTCGGCGATACGGCGTTGAAAACCCCTTCGAAATGCTCATGTACCGTATGTACATTCCGCTTTCTCTGTTGTTTTCGCCTTGTCTCGCTCTTGCTCGCGAGACTTTGAACAGGCTCTGAGACGGTGAGTGCCGCACTTTGAACAGGTTCTGGGCCGTGCTTAAGCCGCGGAGCCGGTCATCCGTCTGAAGTGGATCTGGCGCGAATCGCGGTGAGACTGGAACCGCTTGCTCTTGCCGCGTCGGAGGATGGCTTCGGCCTGCGCTAGCGGGGCGAGGCGGTCCTGTTCCGGCTTGGGCGCGGCGTGTTCGGACATGGCGTGCTCGGGCGCGTGGCTGCGCAGGTAGTCGCAGCGGGCTTGTTCCAGGGTGTCGCGCAGCGTCAGCGGGCTGAGCTGTTGCAGGCTGTTGGAGAGCTGGACGGCGCAGTGTTCGACTAGTTGTTTCAGCGCCGCTTGGTGTTGCGGGTTTTTGTCGTTCAGCCCGGCCTTGGTGCTGATGGCCCTGAGGTGGTTGTTGAGCAGGCTGGGACCGGCTTGCTTGCGGAAGTATTCCGCCTGGCTGGGGAAGCGCGCGGCGGCGCTGTCTATGATGAAGGCACGGTAGTGCTTGGCCTGCTCCGCCAAGCGGCTGCTGGGCGCCTGGGGCAGGCATTGCTTGACGGTGGCTTCGGCGCTGCTGTCGATATGGTCGTGCAGCATGGAGGTGTAGTAGTTGCGCAGCAGGTTGTGGGCGTCTTCCTGCGTCCGGCCGGCCAGCCACAGGCTGAACTGGCGTTGCGATTGCGCCAGAGCGGCTTGCAGGGTGTCCGGGGCCAGGCGGCGCAGCGCTTCGGCCGGCTGCGCGCCGCGCGGGCTGGCGCGGCCGACGCTGGACGGGCGTTCGCTATTATTGACCGCGCTGCGGATGTCCGCGGCCAGCGCGGTTTGCGGCGGGGTGTCCGGATCGGCGCAGCCGCGGGGGTGGATGCGGCTGAGCATGTCGTTGCTTATTTTCATTGGGCGTTCCTGAGCAAGGGCGGTGGCGTGTGCCGCCGCCGTGGTTGGGATGCGGCACAGTGTGCCCAAGCCCGGGAAAGCTCAATATAAAGAATTGGTCATGTCGCCGGCATGGCGTCACAGCAGCATCACCAGTTTGTACTCCGGCGCCTGGGCCAGTTTGAGGGTGATTTGCTGGTGCTCGATGCGGCCGGCGCTGGGGTGGTGGAACACGCGGCTGCCGCCTTCGCGCTCCTGCACGTCTTGTTGCTGCCAGTATTGGCGGAATTCCGGGCTGCGCGTTTCCAAGGCGGCAATCATCGCGGCGACGGCGGGTTGGCCCAGCCGCGGGCTGATGTCGGCGCGCAGTTCGGCGACGATGCGGCTGGCGCGTTGCGGCCATTGGTCGATGAAGTGGCGGGCTTCCGGGGTGAGGAAGATGAAGTCCAGCAGGCTGCGGCTGGCGTCCGGCCGGCCCAGCCAGTCGCGGAACAGGCGTTCGGCCGGCGGGTTCCAGGCCACGGCGCGCCATTCGGCATCCAGCACGTAGGCGGGGGAGTCGATATGGGCGGTGGCTTGTTTCAACAGGGCCTTGGCCTGTTCGGACGGGCCGCGCCATTCCGGTTCCGGGTCTTTGAGGCCGGCCAGGTTGAACAGGTAGTCGCGCTCGGCGGCGGTCAGGCGCAGCGCTTCGGCCAGCCGGGCCAGGGTGGGCGCGGACACGGATTGGGTGCGGCCTTGTTCTATCCAGGTCAGCCAGGTGGTGCTGATATCGCACAAGGCGGCGACTTCTTCGCGGCGCAGGCCTTTGGCGCGGCGGCGCTGGCCGGGCGGCAGGCCGGCTTGTTCCGGGCTCAGCCGTTCGCGGTGGGCGCGGATGAATTGGCCCAGCGGCGCGCTGTCTTTGCTGGCGGTCATGGGCGTAGGGTTCTGGGTATTAGTATCGCTACTAGTATAAGCAACTGTCTTGTTGCCGGGAAAATTTGCTTCCAAGATAGCTTCACGGAACAGAGCCTTGTGGCTGGCGCACGGAAACCCGCGGCGCCGGTGGCAGTCTGATATTGAGCAACCGGATTCGAGCAAAGACCATGACCGCACAGACCTTGTACGACAAATTATGGAATAGCCACGTGGTGCGCCAGGAGGCGGACGGCACGGCGCTGCTGTATATCGACCGCCACCTGGTGCACGAGGTGACCAGCCCGCAGGCGTTCGAGGGGCTGAAACTGGCGGGCCGCCCGCTGTGGCGGGTGGATTCGGTGGTATCCACCGCGGACCACAACACGCCCACCGATCATTGGGACGAGGGCATCAAGGACCCGATCTCGCGCCAGCAGGTGGAAACGCTGGATGCCAATATCAAGGCCTTCGGCGCGCTGGCGTATTTCCCGTTCAAGGACAAGGGCCAGGGCATCGTGCATGTGATGGGGCCGGAGCAGGGCGCCACGCTGCCGGGCATGACCGTGGTGTGCGGCGACAGCCACACCTCCACCCACGGCGCTTTCGCCGCGCTGGCGCACGGCATTGGCACCTCCGAGGTGGAGCATGTGATGGCCACCCAGTGCCTGGTGGCCAAGAAATCCAAGAATATGCTGGTGCGGGTGGACGGCCAATTGGGCCGCGGCATCACCGGCAAGGATGTGGCGCTGGCCATCATCGGCAAGATCGGCACCGCCGGCGGCACCGGTTATGCGATCGAGTTCGCCGGCGCGGCGATCGAGAGCCTGTCGATGGAAGGCCGCATGAGCTTGTGCAATATGGCGATCGAGGCCGGCGCGCGCTCGGGCATGGTGGCGGTGGATCAGAAGACCATCGATTATGTAAAAGGCCGGCCGTTCGCGCCC
Organism: Chromobacterium sp. LK1; assembly: GCF_001043555.1. NCBI lineage: Bacteria > Pseudomonadati > Pseudomonadota > Betaproteobacteria > Neisseriales > Chromobacteriaceae > Chromobacterium > Chromobacterium sp. LK1. The sequence continues at coordinate 15,014 of NZ_LDUI01000051.1, forward strand.
AAGGGCGAGCAGTGGGAGCAGGCGGTGGCGTATTGGCGCAGTTTGCGTTCCGATCCAGGCGCCGCGTTCGACGCGGAAGTGGTGCTGCACGCCGAGGACATCCTGCCGCAGGTGACCTGGGGCACGTCGCCGGAGATGGTGGTGGATATCGACGGCGCGGTGCCGGACCCGGCGCGGGAAAGCGACCCGGTGAAGAAAAGCGGCATCGAGCGCGCGCTCAGCTATATGGGCTTGCAGGCCAATACCCCCATTCACGATATCGCGGTGGACATCGTGTTCATCGGTTCCTGTACCAATAGCCGCATCGAGGATTTGCGCGAGGCCGCCAGCGTGGCCAAGGGCCGCCACAAGGCCGCCAATGTGAAGCAGGTGCTGGTGGTGCCGGGCTCCGGCCTGGTGAAGGCGCAGGCGGAGGCCGAGGGGCTGGACCAGGTGTTCCTGGCCGCCGGCTTCGAGTGGCGCGAGCCGGGCTGCTCGATGTGCCTGGCGATGAACGCGGACCGCCTGCAGCCGGGCGAGCGTTGCGCGTCCACGTCCAACCGCAATTTCGAAGGCCGCCAGGGTCAGGGCGGCCGCACCCATCTGGTCAGCCCGGCGATGGCGGCCGCCGCCGCCGTGGCCGGTCATTTCGTCGATGTGCGTTCGTTGTAACCGTTTCAAGGAGAGAAACATGCAAAAACTGTTGTTGCTGGTACTGGCCGTGCTGACCCTGAGCGCTTGCAATACGGTGAAGGGCGTGGGCCAGGACGTGTCCAAGGGCGGGCAGGCGATTGAAAACGCCGCCAAGGACGTGTCCAACAAAATGTGATGCGGCGGCCCGCCCCCGGCGTCCGCCGGGGCGGTTGTCTCCTCGCACTCTCTAATGAAGGCGGGCGCTAGCGCCCGGAAACGGCATTGACGATGAAAGCATTTACCACCCTGACCGGTTTGGCCTGTCCCTTGGACCGCGCCAATGTGGATACCGACGCCATCATTCCCAAGCAGTTCTTGAAATCTATCAAGCGCTCGGGCTTCGGCCCCAATCTGTTCGACGAATGGCGTTACCTGGACCACGGCGAGCCGGGCATGGACAACAGCAAGCGGCCGCTGAATCCGGACTTCGTGCTCAATCTGCCGCGCTATCAGGGCGCGCAGGTATTGCTGGCGCGCGAGAACTTCGGTTGCGGCTCCAGCCGCGAGCACGCGCCATGGGCGCTGGACGACCAGGGCTTCCGCGTGGTGATCGCGCCCAGTTTCGCCGACATTTTCTTCAATAATTGCTACAAGAACGGCCTGCTGCCCATCGTGCTGGCGGCGGACGCGGTGGATCAGCTGTTCCGCGAATGCGCGGCCGCTGAAGGCTATCAACTGACCGTGGACCTGGCGGCGCAGACGGTGAGCACGCCGGCCGGGCAGGTGTTCTCCTTCGACATCACCGAACACCGCAAGCACTGCCTGCTGGGCGGCCTGGACGAGATTGGCCTGACCTTGCAGCACGCGGACGAGATCAAGGCTTTCGAAGCCAAGCGTCGCGGCGAGCAGCCGTGGCTGTTCGCCTGAACGGCGGCCGGCGATGAGCGCGCTACAGCAGGGCGGCCACGCGCATAAGCAGCACGTGGAGCAGCAGTTCGGCGGCCAGGCCGCCGCCTATCTGAGCAGCCAGGTGCATGCGGAGGGCGCGGAGTTCGCCGAGCTGCGCCAGGCCGCGGCGGAGCATGGCGCGGCGCGGGTGCTGGACCTGGGCTGCGGCGCGGGCCATGTCGGCTTTCAGGTGGCGGAGGCGGCAAGGGAGGTAGTGGCTTATGATCTGTCGGCGGCCATGTTGGAAGTGGTGGCGGCGGAAGCGGCCCGGCGCGGCCTGGACAATCTGGGCACTCAGCAGGGCGCGGCGGAGCGGCTGCCTTTCGCCGATGGCGACTTCGATCTGGTGTTCAGCCGCTATTCCGCCCATCACTGGGGCGATGTCGGCCTGGCGCTGCGCGAGGCGCGGCGGGTGTTGAGGCCGGGTGGCCGGCTGGCGCTGATAGATGTGATGTCGCCGGGACAGCCGCTGCTGGACACTTATTTGCAGGCGGTGGAAGTGCTGCGCGATTCCAGCCATGTGCGCGATTACAGCGCCGGAGAATGGCTGGCGATGCTGGCCGAGGCTGGCTTCGCGGTGGATAGCCTGCGCCGCCAGCGGCTGCGGCTGGACTTCGACACCTGGATTGCGCGCATGCGCACGCCGCCGGAGATGGCCGCGGCCATCCGCCTGCTGCAACAGCGCATGGGGAAAGAGGTGCGAGATTATTTCGCCATCGAGGCGGACGGCAGTTTCTGCGCCGACGTGATGGTGTTGTGGGCCCGCACATGAACGCCGCTGGCGAGGGCAGGCGCGGCGCGATGGCCTGGCTGCACCGCCATCCCTGCTGGGCCTTCGTGCTGCTGGGCTTGAGTTTTCTGGTGTTCGGCGCGGGCACGGTCAATCTGGCCCTGTTATTGCAATTGAATTTCAAGCTGTGGCTGGACGCCGGCTGGCAGGCGGCGATGGACGGCGCGTTGCGCCAGTTGCTGGAACTGCTGGCGTCCGGCTATGCCGCGATGGCGGCTTATATCGTATTCAAATGCTGCGAGCGGGCGCTGGTGGAGCGGCTGACCCGGCGCGGTGATCAAGACTGAAAAGGAAAACAGTATGAAAATCGCCATTCTGCCGGGTGACGGCATCGGTCCGGAAATCGTTGCCCAGGCGCAGCGCGTGCTGGAAGTGCTGCGCAAGGACGGCCTGCCCATCGAAACCGAACAGGCGCCCTTGGGCGGCGCCGGCTACGACGCGTTTGGCCAGCCCTATCCGGAATTCACCCAGAAACTGTGCCGCGAATCCGACGCGGTGCTGCTGGGCGCGGTGGGCGGCCCGGCCTATGACAAGCTGGAGCGTCCGCTGCGACCGGAACGCGGCCTGCTGGCCATCCGCAAGGATTTGAACCTGTTCGCCAATCTGCGGCCGGCCATTCTGTACCCGGAGCTGGCCAATGCCTCCACGCTGAAGCCGGAAGTGGTGTCCGGCCTGGACATCATGATTGTGCGCGAGCTGACCGGCGACATTTACTTCGGCCAGCCGCGCGGCATTGCCGTCAACGAGCTGGGCGAGCGCGAGGCCTACAACACCATGCGCTATAGCGAGGGCGAGGTGCGCCGCATCGCTCATGTCGCCTTCGGCATCGCGATGAAGCGCAATAAGCGCTTGTGCTCGGTGGACAAGGCCAATGTGCTGGAAACCACCGAGTTCTGGAAAGAGGTGATGATAGACGTGGCCAAGGAGTACCCGCAGGTGGAGTTGTCCCATATGTACGTGGACAACGCGGCGATGCAGCTGGTGCGCAATCCCAAGCAGTTCGACGTGATGGTGACCGGCAATATCTTCGGCGACATCCTGTCGGACGAGGCCTCGATGCTGACCGGTTCCATCGGCATGCTGCCGTCGGCCTCGCTGGACGAAAACAACAAGGGCCTGTACGAGCCTTCGCACGGCTCGGCGCCGGACATCGCCGGCCAGAACCTGGCCAATCCGTTGGCCACCATCCTGTCCGCGGCGATGATGCTGCGTTACACCTTTGGCCGGGAAGACGCGGCGCAGCGGGTGGAGAACGCGGTGAAGACCGTGCTGGCGCGCGGCCTGCGCACCGCCGACATCTACGAGGCCGGCTGCGAGAAAGTCAGCTGCTCGGCGATGGGGGATGCGGTGGTGTCGGCGCTGTAAATGGCAGTGGTTCGCCCGGCTCGCGCCGGGCGAACCGTCTGTTCTGATTTGAATACAATAAAAACGAAATACCCCATTGCCTGGCGCTTTATCGCGCTGCACAATGGGGTGACAACATTACAGCCGCCCGCCGCCATGGCGGGCGCGACGATTTGACAGACAGATACCAGGAGAAACCCAGTGAGAGTAGGTTTTGTTGGCTGGCGCGGCATGGTGGGTTCCGTGCTGATGCAGCGCATGCGCGAAGAGAATGATTTTGCGGCGATTGCCGAGCCGGTGTTCTTCACCACCTCCAATGTGGGCGGCAAAGCCCCCGACATCGGCCGCGATACTCCGGCCTTGAAGGACGCGAAGGACATCGCCGAACTCAAGACCATGGATGTGATCGTCACCTGCCAGGGCGGCGATTACACCAATGCCGTCTATCCGCAGCTGCGCGCCGCCGGCTGGAGCGGCTACTGGGTGGACGCGGCGTCCGCGCTGCGCATGGAAGACAATGCCATCATTATCCTGGATCCGGTGAATAAGGCGGTGATCGAGCAGGGTCTGGCGCGCGGCGTCAAGGACTACGTCGGCGGCAACTGTACCGTGTCGCTGATGCTGATGGCGCTGGGCGGCTTGTTCCAGAACGATCTGGTGGAGTGGACCACCTCCATGACCTACCAGGCCGCCTCCGGCGCCGGCGCGCAGAATATGCGCGAATTGCTGTCCGGCATGGGCGCGATCAACGCCCAGGTGTCCGGCCTGCTGGCCGATCCGGCCTCCGCCATTCTCGACATCGACCGCCGCGTGTCCGACTTCCTGCGTTCCGACGCCTTCCCCAGCCAGAACTTCGGCGTGCCGCTGGCCGGCAGCCTGATTCCGTGGATAGACAAGGATCTGGGCAACGGCCAGTCCAAGGAAGAATGGAAGGGCGGCGCGGAAACCAACAAGATCCTGGGTCGCTCCGCCAATCCGGTGCCGGTGGACGGCTTGTGCGTGCGCGTGGGCGCGATGCGCTGCCACAGCCAGGCCTTGACCATCAAGCTCAAGCGCGATGTGCCGCTGGACGAGATCGAATCCATGCTGGCCGCCGCCAATCCCTGGGCCAAGGTGGTGCCCAATACCCGCGAGGCCTCGATGGCCGAGCTGACCCCGGCGGCGGTGACCGGCACGCTGAGCACCCCGGTGGGACGTCTGCGCAAAATGGCGATGGGCGGCGAATACCTGTCCGCCTTCACCGTGGGCGACCAGTTGCTGTGGGGCGCGGCCGAGCCGCTGCGCCGCATGTTGCGTATCCTGATCGAGCGCTGACAGGGTAGAATGGCGGCAGCCTGGGATTCGCGTTGGCGGGTTCCTACTGCCGCGCCGCGCGCCAAGCGCGCGGTCAAGTTGAAAAGGGCACCGCGGTGCCCTTTTTTGCGTGCGGTATTCTGTTTGCAATGATTGATTGAGAAAGTAAAGCGATGTCGAATTCTATTCAGCTTGCCGTAGTCGGCGCCACCGGCCTGGTGGGCCAGGCGGTACTGGAACTGCTGGCCCAGCGCCAGTTGCCCGTGGGCCGGGTCTTTGCCGTGGATGCGGCGGACAAGGAAGGCGAAACCGCCGCCTATGGTAATCTGGAGCTGGACGTGCATCCGATCGACGGCTTTGCCTTCGAAAACGTGGCCTTGGCCATCTTCGCCGCCGGCGGCGAGTTGGCGCGCGAGTACGCGCCGCAGGCGCGCGCGGCCGGCGCGGCGGTGGTGGATTTCAGCTCCGCCTTCCGCGCGGACGATAGCGTGCCGCTGGTGATCCCCGCGATCAACGGCGCCTTGCTGGCGGATGCCGGCGAGGCCGCGCTGGTCTCGGTGCCCAATTGCACGGTGACGCCGCTGGCGCTGGCGCTGGCGGCGCTGCGCCCGCTGGGCCTGCAGCGGGTGTCGGTGGCCACTTATCAATCAGTGTCCGGCAGTGGCCAGACGGCGATGGAAGAGTTGGCGGACCAGACCACGGCGCTGTTCTCCCAGCGCGAAACCGAGAGCCGGGTCTACGATAAGCGCATCGCCTTCAATGTGCTGCCGCTGATCGGCGCGTTGGACGCGGACGGTGTGTCCGAGGAAGAGCGCTCGGTGGAGAGCGAACTCACGCGGCTGCTGGATCTGCCGCAGCTGCAAGTGGAGGCCACTTGCGTGCGGGTGCCGGTATTCTTCGGCCATGCCTGGGCGGTGAACGTGGCATTCGAACATGAATTTGACATGGAGCAAGCCCGCAAGCGCCTGCTTGCGGCAGGCTTGCAAGTGGTGGCCGCGGACAAGCTGGGTGGCTATGTGACGCCGATGGAAGCCACCGGCAACGAGGCGGTATGGGTCAGCCGCCTGCGCGGCAAGGGCCGGACGCTGAGTTTCTGGCTGGCGGCCGATAATGTGAAAGCCGGCGCGGCGCTCAATTGCGTGAATATCGCCGAGGCGCTGCTAAAGCAAAATGGCTTGATTTAAACAGAGGGAGTATTCCGGGGAGATTCCCGTGTTCTCCTGCCGGCGCGGCTTAGAACGGCACGCCGGCGCAGGGGGATGGGGCGCGCTTGGCGCGTCGCCATCCCCCTTAATTATTTACCGGCTCGTTTAAACATTGCGGATAGGCTTGTCATTATGAAATCTAGCTAAAAACTGCGACAAGGCCTAAGATTGCAACAGTTACCGACTGCGCTCCCCGCGAGCCAGCGCAAATAAGATCAAGATAAACCGTGCCGGAAGGTTGACAGTGACAAATCAGGCAAAAATCAGAATCGGCGTCCTGGCGGTGGCTTTGGCCTGCTGCGCCAACGCTTGGGCGGGACTGGGGAAAATCAATGTCAGGTCTAATCTGGGCGAACCATTCCGCGCCGATATTGAATTGACCGGAGTGCGGTCGGCGGAGCTGGAAAGCGCCAGAATAGGGCTGGCCGGCGCCGATACCTTCCAGGATTTGAATGTCGATTACGCCACGGTGCTCAGAATGCTGCGCTTCAGCGTGGCGCCAAGCTCGCGCGGCGCGATGATACGCATCAGCTCTTCCGGTCCGATCAACGATCCCTATCTGCGCTTCGTGGTGGAGGCCAAGACCTCCTCTGGCCGCGCGGTGCGCGAATACACGGTGTTGCTGGACCCTAGCAATTATTCGATGGCCTCGCCGTCCGCCAACATCGTGCAGGACGTGCCCAGCTACGCCGACAACAATCTTTCCAGCCGCTACCGCGGCAATGCCGCGCCCATCGCGCGGCCGCAACCCGGCATTCTCAAGGTGAAGTCCGGCTCCACCCTGCGTGGCCTGGCCGGCAAGGTGCGGCCGCGTGGCGCCACGCTGGACCAGACCATGGCTGCGCTGGCCCAGGCCAACCCGGATGCCTTCGTCGATGGCGACGTCAGCCGCCTCAAGCTGGGCGCGGTGCTGAAAGTGCCGACCAGCCGCAAGATCAAATCGCTGAGCGCCTCCCAGGTGGCCAGTATCCTGGGCGGGCAGCCGGCGGCGCCAGCGGCCGAGGCCAAGCCCGGCGCCGATGTGCTCAAGCTGGTGCCCAGTGAGGCCGGCGGCGGCAATGCCAAGCTATCGGATCTGGAACAACAGGTGGCGGCGCGCGAGCAGGCCTTGAAGAGCGCGGAAGCGCGCATCACCGCCCTGGAAGATCAATTGAAGGCCTTGCAAGCCGGCAAACCGCTGCCGGCCATGACCAGTCCCAGCTCCGCGCCGGCGGCTGTGCCGGCCGCTGCCAGCGCTCCCGTTGCCGCCGCCAGCGCGCCGGCGGCGGAGGCCGCGCCCAAGCCGGCGCCGGCCGAGCACAAGCCCGCGCCTAAACCGGCCGCGCCGCCGCCCCCGCCGGCGCCGTCGCTGCTGGACAAGATCATAGATCACCTGCCGCTGATTGGCGGCGGCGTGGCGGGAGTGGGCTTGCTGGGCGCGCTGGGCCTGCTGCTGGCGCGTCGACGCAAGGGCGGCGCATCGCTGGCCTTGTCCGCCAGCAATACCAGCATGGCGCTGAGCCGCGGCGCTTCGTCGGGCATGGATGCACCCTCGGTGGGCGCCGGCCATTCCTTCATGAGCAACTTCACCCAGGCGGCCGGCGCCATCGACGCGGCCGAGGTCGACCCGGTGGCGGAGGCCGAGGTGTACATCGCCTATGGCCGCGACGTGCAGGCCGAGGACATCCTCAAGGATGCGCTGGCCAAGGATCCATCGCGTCAGGAAGTGCGCTTGAAGTTGATGGAAATCTACGCCGCCAGGCCTGACGTCGCCAGCTTCGAGAAGCTGGCGCGGGAGATGCACGCGACCTTCGACGGCCATGGTCCGATCTGGGCCAAGGCCGCGGCGATGGGGCGTTCCATCGACCCGACCAACTCTCTGTATCTGTCCGATGGCGAGGGCGAGGAAATCGAGGCCGCCGCGGCGCCGGCTGCAGCCGCGGGCGAGGGCGGCATCGATCTGGATCAAGAGCTGTTCGGCGCGCAAAACGCCGACGTGCCGGCCGCGGCAGAGGCCGCCGCGCCAGCCGTCGAGCCGGCCGCGCCGCCGGAAGCGCCGCAGGACGACCCGTTGGCCGCTCTGTTGGAAGAGCCAAAGCCGGAGCCCGCTGCGGCGGCGGAGAGCAATCTGCTCGATTTCGACCTGGACGCCGAATTGACGCCGGCGGCGGAAGCCAAGCCGGAAGCGGCGGCCGAGCCGGCCGCGGCGCCGGCGGAGAACAATCTGTTGGACTTCGATTTCAATCTGGACAGCCTGGCGACCGAAGCGCCGGTCGCGGCGGAAACGCAGCCGGCCGCAGCCGCCGAGCCGGCCGGTTTCGAATCGCTGTACGAGGACATGCTGGCCGAAACACCCACAGCCGCGCCTGCCGCGCCAACAGCGCCGGCGCAAGCCGAAGGGATGTCGGTGCTGGACGATCCGCTGGCTACCAAGCTGGATTTGGCCAAGGTTTATCTGGACATGGGCGATCGCGACGGGGCCAAGGAAGTGCTGCAGGACTTGATCGCCGAGGCGCAGGGGCCGCTCAAGGCGGAGGCGGAGGCCTTGCTGGCAAGCATCAGCGCCTGAGGTGGGCGCGACGGCGCTGCGCGGCGGGACGAGTACTCGTCCCGCCGTTTGAGTGTCTGAGCCGGCATAAATGCCGGGTTCGCGCCGAATGCGCCGCAAACCGCGGCCGAAGTGTGGTTTTTTTGACTATGGCCGCGGTGCAATGGCGCGCAGATGTTTGATTTATCTTCGCTAAGTGGTTGTTGCGCGGTTTCGTTGCAATAATTAAAACGTTGTAAGAGCCTGTTGACGATCTGGCGCCGGCGGCTTCGAAAGAATGAGGATGGGGATAGCCTTCCATGTCTGTTAAGACGCGCATGAGTCATATCGCGGTGCTGCTGGCCGGCCTTGGTCTGGCCGCCGTCGCCTCCGCCGGCCTGGGGCCGATACGGGTGCTGTCCGCCGAAGGCGAACCCTTGCTGGCGGAAATTCCGGTGGTGGACGAAGAGCCATCCGACAATGTGCTGGTGGGGCTGGCGGACCGCAACCGCTATCCCTTGCTGTCCACTTACAGCCCATCCGCCGGCAATCTGCAGTTTTCCATCGTGCGCAAGCCTGACGGCAGCGTTCAGAAAATCCTGGTCAAGGGCGCGGTCGCCTATCCGGAGCCGCTGCTGCGCTTCGCCGTGGACTTGAGCTGGCCGGCCGGCAGGCTGGTGCGCGAGTTCGAGGTGGATTACCGCCGCGACGGCCCGCGCAACAAACCGGCGCCGGCGCGGGAGGATGGGAAGAAGCATGTCGCCAGCGTGGACGCCTCGCCGCGGCTTGACTCTTTGGGCTTGAGCGATGTGCGCTTGCGCTCGCGGCTGGGCGAGCCGCTGTTGCTGGAGCTGACCTTGCAGGGCAGCGCGTTGGAACAGGCCGATCCGCCGCGGCTGGCCTTGTTCGCGGTGGCGGCGCAGGGCGAGCCCAGCCAGCAGCAGGCGCGCTTGGTGGCCTCCATTCTTCCCCAGCTCGAAAAAGTGGCCAAGGGCAAGTTCAAGGTGCAATTGCGCACCGAACAGCCGGTGACCGAACCGATGCTGGCATTCCGGCTGGAAGTCAGCGCGGGCAAGCTCAAGGCGCAAAAGAATTATTCGGTGCTGCTGGATCCGCAGGCGGCGGCCAAGCCGGCATCCGCCAAGCGCGCCTTGAAAGTCTATCGCGTGCTCAAGGGCGATACCTTGTCCGGCATCGCCAGCCGCATGCGCGGCGGCGGCGCGGCCGGCGCGGTCAGCCAGCAACTGCTGCACGATAACCCTGAAGCTTTCATCGACGGCAACGCCAATCTGCTGCGCGCAGGCGTGGCGCTGGAATATCCGGCGGAATGGCGTCTGCGCGGCCAGGCCGGCGTGGCGCCGGCCAAAGCGCCCGAGCTCAAGCCTGCCGCGGCCGAACCTAAAGCGTCCAAGTCCGCTGCGGTCGAGGCCAAGGCGCCCTCGGCGGACAAGGCCAAGGAATCTATGCCCAAGCCCGTGATCGGCAAGGGCGAGACCCGCGCCGCGCCAGCGGAGCCGCCGCGAGCGGTTGCGCCGCCCAAGCCGGCAATGGCCAAGGGCGAGACAGCCGCGCCGGCGCCCGCCGAGCGCAAGCCGGGCGCATCGTCGCCGCAGGAGCAGCATTTGCAGCAAATGCTGCAACGGCAGGATCAGGCGCTGAAGCAGGCGGAACAGCGGGCCAAGGCGTTGGAGCAGAAGATACAAGATTACCAGCGCAATCTGGCGGCCAAGGCCGCGGCGCCGGCTTCCGCACCGGCTCCGGCGATGACGGAGAACCGCGTGGCGGCGACCGAGACCGGGCACGAGACCAAGGCGGCGCCCAAGGTGGCCGCGGTCAGCTCTATGCCGGTGGCGGCGTCCGCGCCGCAGGCTGCGCTTGAACACGAGGCGCCGCCCCATGCGGCGGAACCCGCTCCGGTGATCAAGCCGGCGTCCGAGGTGAAGGCACCTCCCGTGGAAGCGGCCGCCAGCGGCTGGAGCGATGAATTGGGCGCGATGCTGGCGGATGAATCGCTGCGCTGGAAGTTGGGCGGCGCGGCGGCGGCGCTGGGTTTGGTGGCCTTGCTGTTGGCTCGGCGCAAGCGTCAGCAGGGCAAGGCCGATGCGGCCGTCTCGGTGGCGGGCGCGGCCGTGGGCGGCGCGTCCATGCTGGGGCCGCTGACCACCTTGATGAGCTCTTTGAAGAAGGGCGATGGCATCGATCTGTCCTCGGTGGACCGAGTGGCCGAGGCCGATGTCTATCTGGCCTACGGCCGCGACGATCAGGCGCTGGAGATCTTGCGCGAAGGCCTGGCCAACGAGCCGATGCGGCAGGATTTGCGTTATAAGCTGTTGGAAGTGCTGTCCACCCAGCAGGACAAGCAGCTGTTCATCGCCGAGGCCACCACCGCCAAAGGCGTGTTCGGCAAGGACAGCACTTTGTGGATGCGGGTGTGCGAGATCGGTCAGACCGTCGCGCCCGGCCATCCCTTGTTCGCGATGGCCGCGCCCGTGGTCGCGGAAGTGACACCCGCCGCGCCGACGGCGCCGGCTGCGCCGATGCCGGCAATGGATGAGCCCGTTGCGGAGCGCGCAAGCGAGCCGGCGGCGCCTCCGCGGCCAAGCGCGCCCCCGCCGCCTGCTCCTCCGTCCACAGCGACCAGCCCGGCCGAGGAAAAAATGGAGCTGGCCAAGCTGTACCTGGAAATGGGCGACAAGGAAACCGCGGATGCGCTGATGAAGGAAGCAAGTGGCGGTTGATAGCCGGGTTTAGGGCCGGATGGAGTCAAGGCGCCGACGCGTTCAAGATGCGTCGGCGCTGTTTTTTTTGCGAAAGTTCGCGAGTTGGGCGCTCATGTTGGCAGGGGTTGGCGGTTTTTCTTGAGAATTCGCAGCAAAAGCCGTGATTGGGGCGTGGCGCAAACCGGGCAGGATAAGGTAGAGTGAGTGCTTTACTGAACTTGGTCGCGTCGACCGGCGCTTGTCGGCGCGGAGCGGCGTGGTGTTTTGATTAAGGTGTGGGCATGAGGATAGCGCTCGGCATCGAGTATGACGGTCGGGCGTTCGCCGGCTGGCAGACTCAGCCGCATGGCAATACGGTGCAGGACAGGTTGAACCAGGCGATCGCGCAGATCGCCGGTGTCGAGGAGGTCGGCACCCTGGCCGCCGGCAGGACAGATGCCGGCGTGCACGCGGCGATGCAGGTGGTGCATTTCGACAGCCCGGCGCAGCGGCCGCTGAACGCCTGGGTGCGTGGCGTCAACGCGGTGCTGCCGGCCGAGGTGGCGGTGGTATGGGCGCGAGAGGTGTCGGACGATTTTCACGCGCGGTTTTCGGCGTTTTCCCGCAGCTACAGCTATTTCCTGCTGACCAGCCCGGTGCGGCCCTGCTTGCTGGCCGGCAAGATGGGCTGGTTCCACCAGCCGCTGGATGTGGCGGCGATGCGGGAGGCGGCGGCTCATCTGTTGGGACGGCATGATTTTTCCAGCTTTCGCGCGTCCGAATGCCAGGCCAAGTCGCCGCTCAAGGATTTGCAGCGCTTGGACATCAGCGAGCAAGACGGCCTGATCCGCTTCGATCTGCTGGCGGACGCCTTCCTGCATCACATGGTGCGCAATATCGTCGGCGCGCTGGTTTATGTCGGCAAGGGCGCTTTGCGCCCCGAGGAGATGGCGGGCTTGCTGGCCGCGCGCGACCGCACCTTCGCGCCGCCCACCTTCATGCCGGATGGTCTGTACCTGACCGGCGTGGGTTATCCGGAAATATACGATTTGCCGTCGCAGGCGGACGCCGCGCGGCTGGCTTTGTGGAGATGAGAGTGGGCGGCACGACCCGAATCAAGATTTGCGGCATTACTAGGCCCGAGGATGGCGCCGAGGCGGCGCGGCTGGGTGCCGACGCCATCGGTCTGGTGTTCTACGCCAAGAGCCCGCGCCATGTCGACGTCGAGCAGGCGCGCGCGGTGATCGCGGCGCTGCCGCCCTTCGTCAGCGTGGTGGCCTTGTTCGTCAACCCGGAGCCGGAATACGTGCGCGAAGTGTTGGCCGCCTGCGCGATCGACATCTTGCAGTTCCACGGCGAGGAAGACGCCGCTTTCTGCCGCTCTTTCCAGCGTCCTTATCTGAAGGCGATACGGGTGAAGCCGGGCGTGGATCTGGCCGAGATCGCCGCGGAGTACCCGGACGCGCGCGCGCTATTGAGCGACGCCTTCGTCGAGGGCGCGCATGGCGGCACCGGCGCCACCTTTGACTGGAAGCTGCTGCCGGAGGCCTTGCCTCTGCCGCTGATCCTGTCCGGCGGCCTGGACGAACACAATGTGGCGGCGGCGGTGGCGCAGGTGCGCCCGGCCGCGGTCGACGTCTCCAGTGGAGTGGAGGCGTCCAAGGGAATTAAAGATGCCGCCAGAATGGCGGCGTTCATATCAGGAGTTAGACATGGATCGTTATGACCTGCCGGACGCCCAGGGCCATTTTGGCCCGCATGGCGGCGTCTATGTCGCCGAAACCTTGATGGCGGCGCTGGACGAGCTGAAAAACGAATACGCTCGCGTCAAGGCCGACCCGTCGTTCTGGGAAGAATTCCGTCACGAGCTCAAGCATTATGTCGGTCGGCCCAGCCCGGTCTATCACGCCAAGCGCTGGTCCGAGCAACTGGGCGGCGCGCAGATCTATCTGAAGCGCGAGGACTTGAACCACACCGGCGCGCACAAGATCAACAACGCCATCGGCCAGGCGCTGCTGGCGCGGCGCATGGGCAAGAAGCGGGTGATCGCCGAAACCGGCGCCGGCCAGCACGGCGTGGCTTCCGCCACCGTGGCGGCGCGCTACGGCATGGAGTGCGTGGTGTACATGGGCGCCGAGGACATCAAGCGTCAATCGCCCAATGTGTTCCGCATGAAGCTGCTGGGCGCCACCGTGGTGCCGGTGGAGTCCGGTTCCAAGACGCTGAAGGACGCCTTGAACGAGGCGATGCGAGACTGGGTGACCAATATCGACAGCACCTTCTACATCCTGGGCACCGCGGCCGGCCCGCATCCGTACCCGATGCTGGTGCGCGACTTCGTGTCGGTGATCGGCGAGGAGGCCAAGGTGCAGATGCCGGAAGTGATCGGTCGTCAGCCGGACGTGGTGGTGGCTTGTGTTGGCGGCGGCTCCAACGCCATCGGCATGTTCTATCCCTATATCGGCGTTGACGGCGTGCGCATGGTCGGCGTCGAGGCCGGCGGCCTGGGCCTGGCTTCCGGCAAGCACGCGGCGCCGATTTCCGGTGGCGCGCCCCTGGGCGTGCTGCACGGCGCCAAGAGCTATCTGATGCAGGACGAGAATGGCCAGGTGGTGGAAACCCATTCGGTGTCCGCCGGCCTGGACTATCCGGGCGTGGGGCCGGAGCACAGTCATCTGAAGGACATTGGCCGCGCCGACTACGTGGCGATCAACGACGACGAGGCTTTGCGCGCCTTCCACGACTGCTGTCACTTCGAAGGCATCATCCCGGCGCTGGAATCCAGCCATGCGCTGGCCTGGGCCGCCAAGGAAGCGCCGAAGATGGGCAAGGATCAGGTGATCCTGGTCAATCTGTCCGGCCGCGGCGACAAGGACATCAACACCGTGGCCGGCCTGGCCGGCATCACCTTGTAAGGAGGCGCTATGTCACGCATCGCCAAATGTTTTGAAGCGCTGGCCGGCGGCAAGGCGCTGATTCCCTTCATCACCGCCGGCGACCCGTCGCCGCAGCTGACCGTGCAACTGATGCACGGCCTGGTGGAGGGCGGCGCCGACATCATCGAGCTGGGGGTGCCGTTTTCCGATCCGATGGCCGACGGCCCGGTGATCCAGCGCGCGTCCGAGCGCGCTCTGGTCCACAAAGTGGGTCTGCGCCAGGTGCTGCAGCTGGTGGCGGAGTTCCGCCGCGACAATGATCACACCCCGGTGGTGCTGATGGGCTATCTGAACCCGGTGTTCGCCATGGGCTACCAGGACTTCGCCGCCGCGGCCAAGGCCGCCGGCGTCGACGGGGTGCTGACCGTGGACAGCCCGCCGGAGGAATCGGCGGATTTGTCCGCCGCCTTGAGCGCCAACGGCCTGGACCCGGTCTTCCTGATCGCGCCGACCACGCCGCCGCAACGTGTGGCGGAAATCGCCAAATTGGCGCGTGGTTACGTCTATTATGTGTCTTTGAAGGGGGTGACTGGCGCCGGGCATCTGGACATTGACGACGTAGCGCGTAAAATTGCTGCCCTTAGAGAATATTTGACCGTGCCGATCGGCGTCGGCTTTGGCATTCGCGACGGCGCGACCGCCAAGGCGATCTCTGCTGCCGCTGACGCGGTGGTGGTAGGCAGCCGCTTGGTGCAGGAAATTGAGGCGGCGACACCCGAAACCGCCAAAGAGCGGTTAACCCGTCTGGTGGCCGAACTGAAGGCCGCCATCCGATAGAACGAAGCGGGGGCTCAGCCCCCGTTTTACTGTGTCCGCCGTTTACGCGGCGGGCCATGAATCAAGGAGTCAGCATGAGCTGGTTGAATAAGCTCCTGCCGCCGAAGATCAAGCGCGACAACCGCGCCGATAAACCTTCCGCGGTACCGGAGGGGCTTTGGAGCAAGTGCCCGGAATGCGAAGCCGTGTTGTATTACACCGACCTGGAGAGCAATCTGCAGGTGTGTCCCAAGTGTAATCACCACCATCCGCTGACCGCGCGCGAACGTCTGAACCTGCTGCTGGATGAAGAAGGCCGCCGCGAGCTGGGCGAAGAGGTCAAGCCGGTGGATATCCTGAAGTTCAAGGATAGCAAGAAGTACCCGGACCGCTTGACCGCCGCCAAGACCGATACCGGCGAGGACGACGCGCTGGTGGTGATGCAGGGCAGCATGGAATCGATGCCGGTGGTGGTGGCCGCGTTTGAATTCAAATTCATCGGCGGCTCCATGGGCTCGGTGGTGGGCGAGCGCTTCGTGCGCGGCGTGCGCGCCGCGGTGGAGGCCAAGGCGCCCTTCGTCTGCGTGGCGGCCTCGGGCGGCGCGCGGATGCAGGAGGGCCTGAACTCGCTGATGCAGATGGCCAAGACCAGCGCCGCCTTGCAGCTGCTGACCGACGCCAAACTGCCGTTCATCTCGGTGTTGACCGATCCGACCATGGGCGGCGTGTCCGCTTCCTTCGCCTTCCTGGGCGACGTGGTGCTGGCCGAGCCCAAGGCGCGCATCGGCTTCGCCGGCGCGCGCGTGATCGAGCAGACCGTGCGCGAAACGCTGCCGGAAGGCTTCCAGCGCGCCGAGTTCCTGCTGAGCAAGGGCGCGGTGGACATGGTGGTGGACCGTCGCGAACTGAAGCGCAAGCTGGCGGAGTTGAGCGCCTTGCTGATGAAGGAGCCGGCGCCGGTCTGATCCGTCAAGACCCGGTGCCAACAAAAGCCGCCATTTCTGGCGGCTTTTTCATTTGGCGCGGCAGGTTTGCACCGCGCGATTGAATTGCGTCAGGAACTGTGGCGACTCGCGGGCGAGGAAGGCTTTGCCGAAGTAGACGCCGAAGGGCAGGCTTTGCGCCAGCTCGCTGCGCAGTTGTTCCTGCACGCCCATTTTGGCGATCAGCGCGTCCACCACGTAGGCATTGCCGAGAATGGCGTCAACACGGCGGTTCAGCAGCATTTTCACCAATTGCTCGCTGTTGGGCGGGGTGGAGGTGAGCTGGTAGCCATGTTCGCGCAGCCAGTCGTCCATATTGGAGCCATTGAAGGCGGCGGTGCGCGCCTGCAGCTTGAAATCGCCGCTGCTGGGTGACAACGGGTAGTCCTTCAGCAGATACCAGCGCCGCTCATAGGGCAGGATGGAGGCGGACAAGACCGCGTAGCCGTCGCGCTCCGCCGACGGGGTGGCGGTGAAGAAGGCGTCGGCCTGCTGGTGCTGCACCTGCCACTGCGCGCGCGGCCAGGGCAGGAAGGCGATGGAGTAGGGGCGCTGCAGTTGCTTGAGCGCGCATTGCACCACTTGCACCGCCAGGCCGTCGGCGTCGCCGTCGTCCTTGCGGAAGGACAGCGGCGCTTGCTGATGGGTGTTCAGCCGTATCGGCGCGTCGGCGAAGACGGCGCCGGCCAATAGCAGGCCGGCCAAGGCCAGGCGCGGCGTCGGCAGGAGGCGCCTGGTCCTGCGTCGGCTCGAAGGCCGCTGGGTGGCGCTTAAAAAATAGGCGGAGATCATTTATGTTTTGCAATCAGCGGTTTGAAGGCTTTATCCACACTCTGTCACCAGATTTGCTCATCGGCGGAGTGGGAAAGTTCCCTGAATTTGCCTTTTTTATAAGCGTAAGAGGCAAGTGGCTAATTGCAAAAGTTTTTTTGCCTTACGGGCGGGGTTATCCACATAGTTATCCGGTGATTGCTGTGGACAAGCCCGCGCCGCGGCCTTACTCCTCCTGTTCCAGTGCCTCCATCTCGGCCTGGGCTTCCAGCCAGGCTTCCTCCACTTCGGCCAGGCGCGAGCTCACCTCGCCCTGACGGCGCACCGCGTCGGTCAGCCGTTGCCGGTTGGCGTCCTCGTAGGCGTCGGCGGAGGCCATGAAGCCGTCCAGCTCGGCCTTCTCCGCGCTGAGCTGGTCCAGCTCCTTCTCCAGCTTGTTCAGGCGCGTCTGCAGCGGTTTGCGCAGCTGGGACAGCCGCTGCCGCGCTTCCGCTTCTTGGCGTTTCTGCTCCTTGCGATTCAGGCCCTGGGCGTCGCCGGCGGAGGGCTTGCCGGCGTCGGCCAGCTGCGCCAGCCGCCACTGGCGGTAGTCTTCCAGGTCGCCGTCGAAGGGCTGCACCTTGCCGTGGCTGACCAGCCAGAAGGTGTCGGTGGTGGCTTCCAGCAGGCTGCGGTCATGGGACACCACGATCAGCGCGCCGCTGAAGTCCTGCAAGGCCATGGTCAGTGCGTGGCGCATTTCCAGGTCCAGGTGGTTGGTGGGTTCGTCCAGCAGCAGCAGATTGGGTTTTTGCCAGACTATCATCGCTAGCGCCAACCGCGCCTTTTCGCCGCCGGACATCGGGCCCACCGGGTCGGAGGCGGCGTCGCCGCGGAAATTGAAGCCACCGAGGAAGCTGCGCAGTTCCAGTTCGCGCGCATTGGGCGCCAGCCGCTGCATGTGCTGCAGCGGGCTGTCGTCCTCGCGCAGGGTTTCCAGCGTGTGCTGGGCGAAATAGCCTATCTTCAGCGTCTGCGCGGCGATGACCTCGCCGCGCAAGGGCGCGAGATCGCCGGACAGCAGCTTGACCAAGGTGGATTTGCCGGCGCCGTTGACGCCGAGCAGGCCGATGCGGGCGCCGGATTCCACCGATAGATTGAGGCCGCCGAGTATGGTGGCGGCGCCATAGCCGGCATCGGCCTGTTCCAGCTTCAGCAGCGGGTTGGGCAGATTGTCCGGGCTGTCGAAGTGGAAGTCGAACGGCGAGGCCACATGGGCCGGCGCGATGCGTTCCAGCTTTTCCAGCGCCTTGACCCGGCTCTGCGCCTGGCGCGCCTTGGACGCCTTGGCCTTGAAGCGGTTGACGAAGGATTCCAGGTGGGCGATCTGGCGTTGCTGTTTCTCGTACTCGCCTTGCTGGCGCGCCAGTTTCTCCGCGCGCATCACTTCGTACTGGCTGTAATTGCCGGTGTACAGCGTCAGCTCCTGGTTGGCGACTTCGATGATGTGGTCGCAGACGCTGTCGAGGAAGTCGCGGTCGTGGGAAATCATCAGCAGGGTGCCGGGATAGCCTTGCAGCCAGTCTTCCAGCCACAGCACGGTTTCCAGGTCCAGGTGGTTGGTGGGCTCGTCCAGCAGCAGCAGGTCGGAGCGGCACATCAGCGCCTGCGCCAGATTCAGGCGCATGCGCCAGCCGCCGGAGAAGCTGGCCACCGGCCGCAGCTGGGCGTCCACGTCGAAGCCGAGGCCGGTCAGCAATTTGCCGGCGCGCGCCGGCGCGGCGTAGGCGTCGATGCGCGCCAGTTCGCCGTGCAGATGGCCGATGGCGTTGCCGTCGTGGCGGTCTTCGGCCTGTTGCAGCGCTTGCTCCAGCTGGCGCAGCTCATGATCGCCGTCCAGCACGTAGTCCAGCGCCGAGCGCTGCAGCGCCGGGGTTTCCTGCGCCACGTGGGCGATGGTCCAGTGCGGCGGCAGCAGCACATCGCCGCCGTCGGCGTGCAGTTCGCCCATCAATAGCGCGAACAGGCTGGACTTGCCGGCGCCGTTGGCGCCGGTGAGGCCGGTCTTGTAGCCGGGGTTGAGGGTGAGGTTGGCGCTGAGCAGCAATTCTTTCAGGCCGCGGCGCAGATTGAGGTTCTTGAGTTGAATCATAGGAGTCCGAACGGCCGCGCCGGCGCATGTGGCCGGCGCGGCGCATGGGTGTGGGTCAGGCCGGCGGCAGCGAGCCGAGGTCCCAGCGCGGCTTGATCGAGTAGCTGCCGGGGGCTTGAGCGTGTTGCAGCCGCATCGCGCCAGCGAAGGCGATCATCGCGCCGTTGTCGGTGCACAGCGCCAGCGGCGGATAGAAGACTTCGAAGCGGCGGCGGCGCGCGGCCTCGTCCAGCGCGGCGCGCAGCTGCTTGTTGGCGCCGACGCCGCCGGCCACCACCAGCCGCTTCATGCCGCACTGCTTGAGCGCGGCCAGCGATTTCTTGGTCAGCACTTCGACGATGGCTTCCTGGAAGGCGCGGCAGACGTCCTTGCGCGTTTGCTCGTCGATATGGCCGTCGGCGTCCGCCACTTGCTTGCTCAGCGTCAGCACCGCGGTTTTCAGGCCGGAGAAGCTCATGTCCAGATCACCGGAATTCAGCATCGGCCGCGGCAGGGTGAAGCGGGTCGGATCGCCTTCCTCGGCCAGCCGCGACAGCAGCGGGCCGCCGGGATAGGGCAGGCCCAGCAGCTTGGCGGTCTTGTCGAAGGCTTCGCCGGCGGCGTCGTCCAGGGTTTCGCCCAGGATCTGGTAGTCGCCGACGCCGCGCACCGCCATCAACTGCGTGTGGCCGCCGGAAACCAGCAGGGCCAGGAAGGGGAATTCGGGCTTGGGCTCGGCCAGCAGCGGCGACAGCAAATGGCCTTCCAGGTGGTGGACGCCCAGCACCGGGATGTTCAGGCCGAAGGCCAGCGCATTGGCGACGCTGGCGCCCACCAGCAGGGCGCCGCCCAGGCCGGGGCCCTGGGTGTAGGCGATGGCGTCGAGATCGGCCAGGGTCTTGCCGGCCTCGGCCAGGCAGGCCTCGGTCAGCGGGATGGCGCGACGGATGTGGTCGCGGCTGGCCAACTCCGGCACCACCCCGCCGTATTCGGCGTGCATGGCCATTTGAGTGTGCAATTGGTGGGCCAGCAGGCCGCCGTCGGTGTCATACAGCGCGACTCCGGTTTCGTCGCAGGAAGATTCAATACCTAGTACCAGCATGTTTGGGCGCAGCTCGGATATAGCGGGACAATCTTTCTATTTTACCGGTGAATCTTTGTTCGCCCAAATCCGGATGTTAGGCTAGCCGTTTTCGATAGCGTGACGGTGAAAGGTGGGGGCGATGAAAGCCAGGCTGAAATGGGTGGACGGCGTGTGTTTCCTGGGCGAGAGCGGCAGCGGCCACGCGGTGGTGATGGACGGCGCGCCGGAGGGCGGCGGCCGCAATCTGGGGCCGCGGCCGATGGAATTGCTATTGCTGGGCACCGCCGGCTGCACCAGTTACGACGTGATCACCATTCTGAAGAAGTCGCGGCAGCAGGTCAGCGATTGCTGGGTGGAGATCGAGGCCGAGCGCGCCGAGGAAGAGCCCAAGGTGTTCACCCGCATCCATTTCCACTTTGTGGTGAGTGGGCGTGAACTAAAGGCCGATGCGGTGGAGCGGGCGATCAAGCTGTCGGCGGAGAAATACTGCTCAGCTTCCATCATGCTGGGCAAGACCGCCGACATCAGCCACGATTTCGAACTGCGCGACGCCTGAGGGCGGCGGGCGGCCCGGCCAGCAATTCCGCCGCCAGGCACAGCGCGGCATCGTGGTCCGGCTGGTGGCGCAGCGGATAGCCCCAAAACTTTTCGAAGCGCGGCGCGAACTCGTCCAGGTCGCGCTGTTGCTCCGGTCGCGGCGCGATCACGATGGTGGCGCGAATCAGCTGGCGGATCTGCAGGCGGTTGTCCTTGACCCATAGCGCCGCCATCTTGCGGACGATGCGCGCGTGCAGGTCGAGCTCGGTCGGCGCCGGCTCGCGGGCGATGAACACGAAGGGCCGTTGCTGGCTCAGCAACTGGTCCAGGGTGGCGAAGATATCGGTGGGCTGCTGTCCATCCGGGCGGTGGCGATCCAGCCAGACGATGGGAAAGTCCTGAGCGTGGAATTGCATGGTTTCTTTTAAATGAGAATCAATATCATTGTATCGTCATGTGTTCACCTTGTCATCCGTCCCGGCTTGCATGGCCATCATTGAAAACCGTCCGCCGGCCCCCATCTAGCCGACTGGCCCAGCTTGCGGCGCTGGGCTTGGGTTGCCCGGCGTAAGCCGATACAATAGACGGTTTTGCGCGGCCTCACGCGGGCGCCGCGATACGACGAAAAGGCGCGGGGATGACTACCATCGTGGCGGTAAGAAAGGGCGATCAGATTGCGATCGCCGCCGATAGCCAGACCACTTTTGGCGACGACCAGAAGCTGTTGGCCGGCTACGACTGTTTTCACAACAAGATTTTCCAGCACGGCGACAGCTATCTGGCCATTTCCGGCTCCGCCGCGCACGACCTGGTGCTGCAAGGCGCGTTGAAGGAATTGAAGAAAAAAGACCTGAGCAGCCGTCAGGGCATTTTCGAGACCTTCCGCAAACTGCATCCCAAGCTGAAGGACGGTTTCTATCTGCGGCCGGAGGAGGACGAGGAAGATCCGTACGAATCCAGCCAGATGATGGTGGTGATCGCCAACCGTCACGGCATCTTCGGGGTTTATCCGATGCGCGAGATCTATGAATTCTCCCGCATCTGGGCGATAGGCTCCGGCCGCAAGTTCGCGATGGGCGCGATGTACGCGGTTTACGATCAAGCGCTGAGCGCGCGCGAAATCGCCGAAATCGGCGTGCGCGCCGGCTGCGAGTTCGACGTCAGTTCTGCCATGCCGATGACGGTCTATACCGTAGAACTGGCGGCGGACAAGGACAAGAAAGACATAGCATGAGCACACAAGACAGATTGCAACGGTTTTTATTCGACGGCGCGCCGGTGCGCGGCGCCCTGGTGAGGCTGGACGGCGCCTGGCAGCAGGTGCTGGCCCGGCGCAGCTACCCGCCTGCCTTGAAGAAGATCATCGGCGAGATGATGGCGGCGGCCGAACTGATGGCCGCCAACCTCAAGTTCGACGGCGCGCTGATCCTGCAGATTCATGGCACCGGGCCGCTGAAGCTGGCGGTGGTGGAGTGCAATAACGATCGCACCATCCGCGCCACCGCCAAATGGGATGAAGCCATGCCGGAGAACGAGCCTATCCAGACGCTGCTGGGCGTCAACGCCCGCTTCGTGGTGACGTTGGAGCCGCGCGTGGACAAGGCGCAAACCTGGCAGGGCATTGTGGCGCTGGAGGGGGATAGCGTCGGCGAGATGCTGGAAAACTACATGCGCCGTTCCGAGCAGCTGGAAACCCGGCTGATCCTGGCTTCCAGCGACGACACCGCCGCGGGCATGCTATTGCAGAAGCTGCCGGAAGGGCATGGCGATCCGGAAGGCTGGGAGCGCATCCAGATGCTGGGCGCCACCCTGCGCGAAGATGAGCTGTTGGGCTTGCCGGCGGAAGATATCCTGCATCGCTTGTTCCACGAGGAAACGGTGCGGGTGTTCGATCAGGAGACGGTGAGCTTCGCCTGCAATTGCAGCCGCGAGCGCGTTGGCGACATGCTGAAGATGCTGGGCGGGCAGGAAGTGGGCGAGGTGCTGCTGGAGCAGGGCAGCGTGGAAATCGTCTGTGATTACTGCAACCAGCACTATGTCTATGACGAGGACGATGCCAATCGCTTGTTCGACTACGATGTGGTCGCCGCGGTGCGCGAGGCCAGGCATTGATTCCATGTCATTAGTTTGGCAACAAACTATCAATGAGCCGCGCAAGCGGCTTTTTTTACGCCTTTTTCTTGGCAAAAAACAGGGTAAAAATACCAATGTTGTAATTATGGTTTAAATTGAACGTTTTATTTTAAACTGAATTCTCATGACGATGGCTATTCGATATGATTTGAAATGCGCATCATATTATTGATAACGCATCAACAATGAATTGGATAGCGTCATGATAAAAACAGCTTCACTCAGCGGCGCGCGCGCGCTGAGTCTTTCCGTGATGACCGCCGCCTTATTGGCCGGCTGCGTCAGCGATTCCGAAAAATCCGCGCTCAACCAGCCGGCGCCGCAGGCCAATCTGCCGCAGGCCAGCCATTCCGCGCACTCTCCGGCCTTGTCGGAAAAGCCGTCCTACCCGCACGGCTTGCCGCCTGGCGCGCCGGCCGACGCCGCCGGTCCGGGCGCCAAGCCGCAAGGTCCGATGCAGCAGACCGGCGTGCGCCGCGCCAAGGAAGCCGTGGCCGCGCCGCAATACGCCGCCTGCGACGAGACCAAGCTGGGCCAGTTGTCCGGCGCGGCCTTGGCGCGCTATGTCGCCAGCGTGCAGGGCACGTGCATGAACCGCCTGTTCCAGGCGGACGCCTTCAGCTACCGGGTGGTGTCGCCGGCGAATATGCGCGAAGTGGCGGCCGAGGCCCGCGCTCGCGCGCAAGGCTGGGACGGCAAGAGCGCCAATGGCTTGTGGCCGCTGGCGGTGTTCCTGAAAGCCGGTTACTTCACCCAGTACAGCCACGCCGCGGAAGTGGGTGATTACGGCCGTCCGGTGGATGAGCCGGTGATGCAGGTGGTGAGCGCGCTGGCGGAAAACCCGGCGCTGTGGAGCGAAGCGGTGCGCGATGGCAGCGGCGACCGCGACGCCTGGTACCTAGCGACCGATCTGCGTCAGTCTGTGGCGGAAACCATGATCCTGGCGGATTCGGTGCGCAAGCAGGAATACGCCTTGCCGCTGCTGCAACGCTTCTTCGGTCGCTACAACGCCGCGGCTAAGAACAACTGGGCGCGCATCGCGCTGCACCCGATGCAAACCACCTTGTTCAATATGCATTACACCGAAGGCTTCGCCGCCAAGGCGGGCGCCGGGCAGCTGGATGCGCTGGTGTCCAGCCTGGCAGGGCTGACCCGCGCCGGCCAGCCGGCCTTCGCCGATGAACAGATGTATCTGAACACCGTGCGCGAAACCGGCCGCTTCATGCAATACCCGCGCACCGCCAAACTGGCGGAAGACGCGGTGGCCGGTCTGCTGGGCGGCGAGAAATTCGGTCCTTCGTGGGCGGAAGCAGTGTACGCCTTGAAGAAACTGGGCAAGGTGCCGTGCGAGCGCTACGGCATCTGCCAGGCGGAACAGGAGCTGAAAACGCATCTGTTCCCGCATAGCTGGAGTTTCGATAACGGCAATCTGGTGTTCGAAACGCCGCTGGCGCTGGCCGAAGTGGAGCCGCTGTACTACGCGATGAAGCAGGTGCAGGCGCAACTGGGCCGGGTCAGCGGCATCAGTCAGCCGGTGGCCGGCGACACCAACGCTAAACTGCGCATGGTGATCTACGGCAGCAAGACCGCCTACCAGCGCTTCCAGGGCCTGCTCAATGAATTGTCCACCGACAACGGCGGCATTTACATCGAGAAGGACGGCACCTTCTACACCTTCCAGCGCGAAGTGCCGCGCGAGAGCTATCTGAGCCTGGAGGAACTGGTGCGCCACGAGTACGTGCACTATCTGTCCGGCCGCTTCATCCAGCCGGGCATGTGGGGCAGCTCGGAGTTCTACCGCGACGACCGCCGCATGGCCTGGTATGACGAGGGCTTCGCCGAGTTCATGGCCTGGAGCACATCGCGCGATGGCATCAAGGTGCGCGGCCACGTGGTGGACGTGGTGGCCAACGGCTGGCCGCAAAGCTATCTGGAACCATCCCGCATCATGCGCTCCAGCTATAGCGACGGCTGGGACTTCTACAGCCATTCCGCCTTGTGGTTCTACTACCTGAACCAGCAACAGCCGGGCCGCATCGCCGAGATCCTGGCCGCGCTGCGCGCCGACGACGTCAAGCGCTTCGACGCCCTGGTGGCGGAAATGGGCCGTGACGCCGGCCTGGTGCAGGGCTTCCACGACTATGTGGGCCGTCAGGTGGAGGCGCAGCGCGCCGGCCAACTGGGCAATACCTCGACCGAACAAGGCGTGGATTGGCTGAAGCAAGCGCAGTGGCAGGCCGGCGAGATCGGCGCGATCGAGGGCGCGATGCGCCGCTACCTGCCGGTGGCGTGCCGCGTCTGGGCCGACGGCGAACGCAGCGCGCTGCGCCGCTTCGAATGCGACGGCGTGTTGCCCTTGCGCTCCGGCACCGCCACCATGGCGCGCCAGGAGCTGGACAAGACCCTGGACTCCGCCTTGCAGAACCTGCTGCGCGGCAGCGGCATCAACAATATGATGGCGCTCAACTGCGCGGCCACCGACTACGACTTCAAGGCCAAGCGCGCCGCGCTGCGCTGCGAAGGCCCGCTGGGTCTGGCCGCGTCGCAGCCGTCGCAGCCGGGCGGCGGCGACGCCCAGCTGGGCTTGGCCAAGCTCAGCTATTCCAGCCCTGTGCGCTGCCTGCGCGGCCAGCTGCAAGGCGTGGGCGAGCCGGACGGCTATAGCCTGGTGAGCGGTCCCAAGCTGGGCCGCGCCGTCATGGCCGACCACGGCGCGTTCAACTACCGCCGCGACCAGGACCAGCCGGGCGTGGCCGACCAGATCACCGTGCGCGTGCGCAAGGGCGCGCAAACGCGGGATGTGGTGGTGCAGCTGCTGGCGACGCCGGTGAATATGTCGGACGAGGCGTGCTGGGCCCGCGCCGGTTGAGGCGTGTCTGAGGCATGAATGAAAAGAGCCGGGAGATTCCCGGCTCTTTTTGTTTTAGAGCGCTTGAACCTGGCCCAGGTCCGGCCGCTCCAGCCACGCCATGAAGGCGTCGCCCAGCCTTTGGCTCTCGGCGGTGGCCTGGCGCCAAACCTGTTGGCGCTGAGCGTCCCGGCCCAGATAGCGGTGGAAGTCCTGACGGTCTGGCAGCTTGCCGCCGGGCAGCCGCGCCAGATAGTCGCGCGACGGCGCGATCAGCACGGTGTTGGCGTGGTGGGCCGGGCTGGAGCCGCGCCAGGGCAGGAATTTGTCGAACCAGCCGGGCACGATGCGCTCGGTGAAATGCGGATACAGCACGATGTCGTCGCCGTGGGCGAAGGGGAAATCCAGATGGTAATCGGTCAGGCCGCCGTCGCGGTAGGTGGCCGCCGGCGCGCCCGGCAGCTGCACGCCGCTGAGCACGCCGGGAATGGCGATGGTGCCCATCAACGCGGCATCCAGATTGTCCATTCCCAGCGGCTGGCACAGCGTGGGGATGCTGTCCGCGGGCTTGAAGCGCAAGTCGCTGCGCGGGTCGTGGCAGATCACCCGGCTAAAGGCGTGGCGCAGCAAGTCGCGCGACAAGGTGTTGAGCGCGGCGCTCAGCGCCAGGCCGCCCAGCAGCGCCGCGCGCGCCTCGCTGGCGAGCATGCCGTGGGATCGCACCAGCAACAGGCTAAGCTGATAGTGCGGATGATCGATCAGCGCGGCGCGTGCCTCGGGCGGCAGAACCTCGTCCAGCATCAGCCGGGTCTGGCGGGTGATATCGGCCACGCCGATCTTGGTCGCGTAGGTTTCGTCGGTGTAGCGCTCCGCCAGCCGGGCCAGCGCCTGGCGCGGTTCGGCCTGCATCGCGCAGGCGAAACGCCAGCCGCCGATGGAGGCGCCGACCAGCTCGCGCCGACGCGGGCTGCGGTTCAGCCATTCGAACACCGCCTGGTCCAGGCCGGTGATGCCTATCGCCTTGGGGCCGCCGGCGGCGCCGGGCAGGGTGGTCACGCTGGCGGCGGGCAGGCCCTGGCGCGCCAGCAGCTTGCGTGCGTGCGCGCCGGCCTTGATCACAAGGGGCGGGTAGGGAATATGGATGGCGGGCATGGTGTCGTATTCTGGACTGGGGTTGGCCAGCGCGGGGCGGTTTTTGGTATCCTGCTGGGCTTTGATATTCATTCGCATCGGGCGGCGCCGCCGCCTTCAGGAGCACAGTCATGATACCCGTAAGCCAACTGTCCGACTATCTGCGCGAGCAGAGCCTGGAACTGGATCGCACCGAGCTGCAGATCGCGGTGCTGACCCTGTCCGCGGTCTTGAGCGCGGACAAGCCGGCGGCGCGCCAGGACCTGTACCGCTACCGGGTGCCCAAATTGAGCGAGGACGGCAGCTGCTCGCTGTTCGAGGAGCTGGCGGAGGAGCCTTATGATCTGGCGCCGCTGTTCGGCGGCGAAAGCCCGGAGGCGACGGCGGCGCTGCGCAATCTGCTGGCGCTGGTGGAGTCGGTGAACCTCAGGGTGGGTGCGGACTGGTTGGGCGTGTACCGCAAGATAGGCAAGGGCCAGCAGGCCAAGCTGGTCAAGCTGGCCTATCAGGGCGTGCCCAGCCGCGCCGAGTTTCCGCTGACCGAGGCCTTCGCCGAGTACAGCAACAATAGCCGGGTGGGCCTGACCGGCTGGGCGGTGCTGATCGAGGACGTCAAAGCCTGGCGCGCCGAGGGCGGCGGCTATTACGAGTGCGACCCCAAGGTGATGAGCGAGGTGTGCCTGCCGGTGCAGGGCCAGGACGACAATGTGCTGGGCATTCTGGACGCCGAGGCGTCCAGCGCCGGTTTCTTCACGCCGGAGAGGCTGGTGTGGCTGGCCGCGTTGGCCATCGTGCTGGCCGAGCCCTTCGCCGCCTTGCCGCTGGCGCTTGAAAATCCGGAAGCCGACCACAGTTAATAAAGATTATCGCGCGCGGATTCAGGCGCGCTTACCAGGTTTAGCGGAGAAACAATGTCATTGCCTGCTGTCGAGCTCAGCGTGGATGAGCCGAGGATGGAATACGTCGCCAGTTGCAAGCTGCCCACCCCGTGGGGTGAGTTCACCATGCATGGTTTTGAGGAAGTGGGTGGCCGCGAGCACGTCGCGCTGACCCTGGGCACGATAGATGACGGCGAGCCGGTGCTGTCGCGCCTGCATTCGGAGTGCTTGACCGGCGATGCGCTGTTTTCCTTGCGCTGCGACTGCGGCTTCCAGCTGGAAGCGGCCTTGTCCGCCATCGCCGCCGAAGGTCGCGGCGCGCTGCTGTATCTGCGCCAGGAAGGCCGCGGCATCGGGCTGATCAACAAGATCCGCGCCTACCAGCTGCAGGATGGCGGCGCCGATACCGTCGAGGCCAATGAGCGCTTGGGCTTCCCCGCCGACATGCGCGATTTCCGCATCGCCCGTCATATGCTGGACCAACTGGGCGTGTCGCGAGTGCGGGTGATGACCAATAATCCGCGCAAGATCGAAACCCTGCGCAGCGCCGGCATCGACGTGGTGGAGCGGGTGCCGCTGGAAGTGGGGCGCAATCCGCACAACGACCGCTATCTGGACACCAAGGCCAGCAAACTGGGCCATATGTTGTTCAAGTGAGCGGCCGCGCCGGAACGGCGCAGTCGGGGATGTACGAACGGGAGCCCATGGCTCCCGTTTTTCATGCCAGCGCCGCGCAGAGTTCCTGCCAGCGGGCGGACAGCTCGGCCGCCGTCAGCGCATCGGGAAAAGCCAGCCGTCGGCGCTCGGCGGCGATCTCGTAATCGATGCCGTGGCAGTCAACGCCCAACAGCCGGACGTCGGCGGGCAGGGCGGCGCCTTGCGCCAGAAGCTCCGCCTCTTGCTCCGGCTCCAGCGTCGCGCCGTCCAGCCACTGCTCGGCCTCAAGCCAGCCCATGCGGCCGAAGCCCTCGATATAGCGCAGCCGTTGCGGCCGCAGCCGGTAAAAGGCGAAGTCCAGCTGCAGCCAGTTCTCGGCCTCAGGCTGGTAGCGCAGATGGCGCGCCAGCTCCAGCGGAGTGGGTTGGAAGGCTTCCATGTCGCCCAATAGCGTCAGGCGCGCGCCGCTCTGGCTGGACGCCGCCGCCGGGTCCAGCAGCGCCACGCTGCAACGAGGATCGGCCTGCAGGTTCTTGCTGTGTTCGGCCAGCGCGCTGAGGCAGAGCGTGGGCCGGTGGCGGGCGTCGGGTACGCAGGGTATCGGCGTGGCGTAGGGGTAGCCGGCCAGCTGGGTGCTGTGGCTGGCCAGGCTGGCGTGGACGCAGCGGTGCAGCAGATGGATGGCGGCTGAGGGCGGGATTTTCATGTTTGGTTTCCGGCGCGAAGTGGGCTCATCTTAGCCGGCGTCGCGGCCAGGCGCAAAAAAGCCCCGGCGTAGCGGGGCTCAAGGCGAGAGGGCGCTGCTTTAAAAACCAGGGGTCCGCGCGATGAAGGCGTTCAGATTGGCGATGTTCAGGCTGCCCCAGCCGGTGGTGTAGTCCCAGCCCTTGGCGGCGCTGTAGGCGCCGTTGCTGCCGCTGGTGACGTCATGGTACAGCGAGGGATTGGCCTTGAAGTATTTATAGATCGACGGCGCCGGCGAGTTGATGTTGTTGCCGTTGGCCGATTCGATGCGCGCCCAGAAGCCGGTGAACAGCGGCGCCGCCAGGCTGGTGCCGCCGATCTGCGAAGTGCTGCCGTTGACCAGCACCAGCGCGCCGCTATTGGGGTCGGCGTCGAAGGAGACGTCGGGCACGCCGCGCTTGGTCTTGGAAATGGTCAGCACGCCGGCGCTGGTCTGCCAGGCAGGAGCGCTCTCGGTATAGCTGGGGCCACCGCCGCCGCCGTTCCAGGTGCTTTCCGACAGATAGCCGGTCTGGCCGCTGGTGGACAGCGTGGTGCCGCCCACCGCGATCACGTACGGCGATACCGCCGGATAGCTCTGGCGCGCGGTGCGGCCGCCGCACTCGTAGGAGCCGGAATCGCCAGTGGACACCGAGAAGGTCTGGCCCTGGGCCACCGCCGCCTGGAAGATCTGGTCGGCGCTGGCGGTCATGCCGTCGCTCTGCGCGCTGGTCTCGCATTCGCCCAGCGAAACGTTGACCACCTTGGCGCTGCCGTCGCTGACCGCGGCGTTGAAGGCGGCGGTGATGTCGGCATTGGTCATCGACGGCGCGACGTAGAAGTTCATCTGCTGCACCGCGCCGCCGGCGGCGGCGAGAATGTCCTGGCTGTCCAGGTTCCATTCCTCGGTGCCGGAGGTGTCGCTGGTGGGCGTGCCGCTATTGATCACCGAGGTGGCCACCGTGCCGTAGCCGGCGCCGCTGGCGAAGTCCTGCAGATCGCTCAGCGTCTGGGTCAGGTCGCCCTCGGCGATGATGCCCACCGTGGTGTTGCTGGCCGGCGGCAGGCTGTTCGCGTTGTAGATGGACGGGAAATCGGTGGGGGAATGGCCGCTGACGCTGGCGGTCTTGAAGGCCTGCGGCGTCGGGTGGCGCAGTGCGGTGTGGAATTGATGCACGTTCTGCAGGCCGTGCACCGCCAGCACGATGTCGGCCAGTTGGCTGGGCACCTGGGCGTTGGCGACATTGGCGAAGGCCTGGCGGCCGTTGATGTTGTAGCGGTGCAGCGAGGTCTGGAAGCCGGCCTTGACCGTGGCGGCGCTGCCGTCGGCGGTGATCAGCAGGCGGTTGGGCGCCACCTTGATATTGCGGAAGCCGCTGGCCTGCAAATGCTTGACCACGGTCTGCGCTTGCGCCTCGGTGGGCGAGAAGCGGTTCAGGAACTCGGTCTTGCTCAGGTAGTGCTTGCTGCCGCCTTGCAGAATGCTCTGCGTCAGCGCGTCCAGCTGTGCCTTGTTGCGTACTTTCAGCGCCACTGCGATGTGCACGCTCTGGCCGGCCGCGACTTCGCCGCTGTCTTGCGCTTGCGGGATCAGGCTTTGTACCGGGTGGGCCAGGGTGCTGGTCGATTGCCAGTTGAGGGTTGCTGCTTGCGCCGCGATGCTGAAGAAGGCGGCGGACACCAGTGCGGCCGTGTATTGCTTGGCAAACATTCACTTCTCCTTTGAAGAAGTACCGCGCGGGCCTGCGGTTAGGCAGAGCCCTTGGATCAGGCTTGTAGTCGCTCGATGGCGAGCCTTTGATCCAGGTTGGTTGCCCTTGGTGCGGAAGGGCTGCTCCCGATGGGGAACGCTGAATGTGTAATCCCAAACCACAAGTGATGACAAGTAAATTATTGATCAGCGTCAAATCTGTATGCAAAACGCAAAAAAAATACAAGAGCGATGAGTTTGTTTGATGGTGGCAATGAGTATGCCTAATGGATTTGAGCTTGCGCTTTGGATGTATGCAAGGCCTGTCGCGCATGAGCGGAGAAGTAGCGAGCAGTTTTGCTCATGGAGCGCATGAGTATTTTAAAGAGGGCGGGAACTGGACAGCCGTCATGCGCGGTAAGCGCTTTGTATCGCCGAAGCGCAGCAGGCTTTGAATGGGTTCTTACAGCCGCAAGGCCGCCAGCAGCGCGCTCTCCAGCGCCAGCACGGTCTTGTCGTCGCCGAGGCCAGGCCCGGAAATCAGGAAGGAGTCCTCGGCGCGGCTGCCCAGGGTCATGATCTTGGCGGACTGCACATTCATCCGGTAGTCGGACAGCACCTTGGCGATGCGCGCCAGCAGGCCGGGACGGTCACCGGCTACGATGGACAATACGTAGAAACTGGCCTTGTCGTCCGGGCGGATCAGGATTTGCGGCGTGATCGGGAAGTGCTTGAGATGGCGGCTGATGCGGCCTTGGGCCGGCAGGCTCAGCTCGCCTTCCTGGCGCAGGCACTCCGCCAGCTCGAATTCGATGAAGTTGATCATGTCGCGGTAATCGCCGTCATGATGCTCGGGCACGAAGACGTGGAAGGTGTCCAGCGCGTAGCCGTGGCGGGTGGTGTAGACCTTGGCGTCGGCGATGCTGTAATGGGTGCGGCCGAAGAAGGCGCAGGCGCGGGCGAACAGCTCCGGGCGGTCCCGGGTGTAGATCAGCACCTGGATGCCTTCGTGGTCGTCGGACAGCCGCGCGCGCACCAGGGGCTGCTCGGCGTGGACGAAGCGGTTGAGCAGGCGCGCGTGCCAGGCGATTTCCTTGGCCTCATGGCGCAGAAAGTAGACGGTGTCCAACTGCTGCCACAAGGCGGCTTCCACGCCGTTCGGCACCGCGTGCAGGCGCAGCAGCGTCTGGGCCTGGTGCTTGCGTTCCTCCAGCTCGGAGGCGACGTCCAATTGCCCGCCGCGCACCAGTTGGCGCATTGCCGCGTGGTAGAGGTCCTCCAGCAGCTTGGCCTTCCACGCATTCCAGACCTTGGGGCTGGTGCCGCGGATATCGGCCACGGTCAGCAGGTAGAGCGCGGTCAGCCTGCGCGGGGTGCCGACCAGTTCTGCGAAGCGGCTCACGGTTTCCGGGTCGTAGATGTCCTGTTTCTGCGCGACGCTGGACATGGTCAGGTGCTGGCCCACCAGCCAAGCCACCAGCTCGCCGTCTTGCGGCGGCAGGCCGTGCTGGCGGCAGAACTCCAGCGCATCGACCATGCCGAGCACCGAGTGATCGCCGCCGCGGCCCTTGGCGATGTCGTGGAACAGGCCGGCGAGGTACAGGGTTTCCGGCCGCTCGAAGTCGTTGATCAGCCGCGACATCAGCGGATATTCGTGGGTGAAGGCGCTGCTGGCGAAGCGGCGCAGATTGCGCACCACCATCAGGATGTGTTCATCCACGGTGTAGACGTGGAACAGATCGTGCTGCATCTGGCCGACGATGTGGCCGAAATTGGGCAGGTAGCGGCCGAGCACGCCGTATAGATTCATTCGCCGCAGGCCGCGGGTCAGGCCGTTGGGTTCGCGGAACATCTGCAAGAACAGTTCGCGGTTGCGCGGATTGGCGCGGAAGCGTTCATTGATATGGCTGCGCGCATGCCACAGCGCGCGCAGCATGCGCGGCGCGAAGCCGCTCAGCTCCGGGTGGCGCTGCAAGGTCAGGAAGGCTTCCAGAATCGCGGACGGGTGTTTTTCGAACACATCGGGCTGGCGGATGCCCAACATGCCGTTGACCGAATAAAAGCGCTCGTTCAGGTTCTGGGTGACGCGCGGCACTTGCGAATAAATGCGCCCACGCAGATTGGGCAGCAGGATGCCGTTGAGTTGATTGACGGTCTTGGCTGCGCGGTAATACAGCTGCATCGCCTGCTCGCTGGCGCGCTTGGCCGGCGTGTCCTGCAAGCCCAGAGCGCGGCCCAGCTGCTGCTGCAGATCGAAGATCAGCCGGTCTTCGCGCCGGCGCGCCAGCAGGTGCAGCTCGATGCGCAGGCTCAGCAACTGGCGTTCGCTGTGCTTGATCAGCCGCGCCTCGGCCAGGGTCAGGATGCCGCGGCGCACCAGCGCGTCCCAGTTGTCGCCCAGGCCTATCGCCTTGCTGATCCATAGAATGGTGTGCAGATCGCGCAGCCCGCCCGGGCTTTCCTTGAGATTGGGCTCCAGATTGTTGCCGACGCCGAAGTGGCGGGTATGGCGCTGCTGCTGTTCCAGGGTCTTGCCCTCGAAGAAGGCCAGCGGGTCGCGCTGGCGCTCCAGCAGCGCGCTCAAGCGCCGCCATGGCGCGGCATCGCCGGCGATCAGCCGGTTTTCCAGCAGATTGGTCTCGATGGTGATGTCGCCGCTGGCCTCGGACAGGCATTCGTCCACGGTGCGCACGCTATGGCCGATTTCCAGGCCCACATCCCACAGCAAGCTGATGAAGGCGCCGATGC
Organism: Chromobacterium sp. LK1; assembly: GCF_001043555.1. Classification (NCBI taxonomy): domain Bacteria; kingdom Pseudomonadati; phylum Pseudomonadota; class Betaproteobacteria; order Neisseriales; family Chromobacteriaceae; genus Chromobacterium; species Chromobacterium sp. LK1. The sequence continues at coordinate 48,396 of NZ_LDUI01000051.1, forward strand.
GCTCGCCCAGTTCCGATGACGGCGCTCGGGAAAGCAGCACCAGCAGATCGATGTCGGAATAGGGGAATAGCTGGCCGCGGCCATAGCCGCCCACCGCGATCAAGCTGGCGGCGCCGTCCAGGCCGGACTGCGCCCACAGCGTTTGCAGCATGGCGTCCACCGCCTGGCTGTGGCGCTTCAGATACTCCTGCGGATTATGTTGCTGGCGGTATTGCTCCGCCAGCGCCTGACGTTTGCCGACCAGGTCCTGGCGCCATTGGGCGAGGGCTTCCGCGGTCGGCAAGCTCATGTCAGCGCCTTTCCTGTCTGGCGATGATGGCGACGCCGGCTATCAGGAACAGCAGGGTGGGCAGGGTGGCGGACAGGATGGGGTTCCAGTCGTAGAGCAGGCCCAGATGGCCGAACAAGCGGTTGACGAAGTGGAAGGCGACGCCCAGGCAGATGCCGGCGAACAAGCGTATGCCCAGCTGGCCGTGGCGGCGTTGCTGCGGGGTGAAGGCCAGAGCCACCAGCGCCATCGAAATGCAGGCCAGCGGGTAGAACAGCTTGCTCCACAAGGCGATCTCATAGCGTTGGGTCTGCTGTTTATTGCTGCGCAAGTGCTCCAGATAGGTCAGCAGCGCGGTGGCCGACATCTGCTCCGGCACCACCAGCAGTACCGACAGGATTTCCGGCTCGACGATGGATTTCCACGCCAGCGACGGATAGTGACGGCTGACCGTCTGTTCGGCGCCCAGCGTGGTTTCGCGCACATTGGTCAGCTGCCATTGCTGCTCGTCCTTGGAGAAGGAGCCGCGTTCGGCGTAGCGGGTGCGGACCAGGCGGAAATTGTCGTCGTAGGTGTAGATGCGCACGCCCAGCAAGGAGGTGTCCGGCAGCATCTCGTGGACATTGATGAAGTTCTGATTGTCCTTGACCCAGATGCCGGAGCGGAATTCCTGCGCCACCATGGAGTGGGTGGCGGACAGCTTCAGGCTTTGCGCCTGCTGGCCGGTGCGCGGCGCCACCACCTCGCCGAGCAGCACGGTGAGCAGCGCGAAGCCAAGGCCGAATTTCAGCAGGGTGGCGGCGATTTGCGGCAGCGTCACGCCGCTGGTGCGGATCACAGTGTATTCGCTGCTGGTGGCCAGTTGGGTCATCGCCACCATGCCGCCGATCAGCACCGCCAGCGGCATCAATTCATAAGCGTGGCCGGGGATCAGCAGCGCGACATAGCCCAGCATCTTGGCCAGGGTATAGCTGCCCTTGCCCAGGCTGGGGACTTCGGCCAGCAGGTCGAAGAAGCCGTACAGGCCCAGTAGGGCCAGCAGGGTGAACAGGGTCGCCTGGCTCAGGGTGACGACGATGTAGCGATGAATCAGTTTCATGACGGGATCAGGATTTACGGAACAGCAGGGACAGGGCCTGGCCGATGGGGCGGGCGGGCCGGTTGCGATAACTCAGCAGCGCCAGCGCCAGCGCCAGCATGGCCAGGTGCACCAGCAGCACCAGCCAGACGCCGGCCTTGCCCTGGGCCACCCAGTTGCGAGCCACGGTCAGCCCGTTCTGATAAACGAAGAAAACCAGCAGCGCCAGCAAGAGATTGTAGGTTTGGCCGCTGCGTGGGTTGAAATAGGACATCGGTATCGCCAGCAGCGCCAGGATCACGCAACTGATCGGCATCGACAGCCGCCACGCCAGTTCGGCGCGGTAGTCGGCGGAGTCCTGGCTCAACAGTTGAGCGGTGGGGATGGCCTGGCGGTTGCCGGACGGTCCCGGCATTTGCTGGCTTTCGCCGATGCCGGCGGTGTAGCGCTGGAATTCCGCGACCTCGTAATTGGCGCTGCCAGGCTCGCCGACGTAGCGCTGGCCGTGCTCCAGCACCACCACGCGCTCGCCGTCCGGCTTGGTGGTAATAAAACCAGACTTGGCGAAAATCGTCGCCACTTTGCCGTCGGTGATTTCCTGCATGAAGATATTGGTGGCCGCGCCGTGCTCGCCGGAATAGTTCTCGATGAAGTACACCTTGTTGGACGAGGACGATTCTTTGAACACACCGGGGGAGATTGCTGAAACTTCTTCGCGCCGTTTGATCTGTTCGGCATAGTCCTGGCTGCGCTGGTCCGCCCATGGACCGATGAACAGGGTGACGCCGGCGATCAGCGCCGCCAGCGGCAGGGTGAAGCGCATCACCGGCCATACCCAGTCGCCGAGAGACAGGCCGGAACTGAGCCAGACCACCATCTCATGATCACGCCAGATACGGGTCAAAACCACCAGAATGGTGGCGAAAACCGTCAAAATCATCAATACCGGGAAGAAGCCCAGCGTAGTGAAACCCAGCACCGCGGCAACGGCTTCGTTGGCCATCTGCCCTTCGGCGGCGCGCCCCAGCAGATTGACCGCCTGGGTGGAAACGATAATCGCCAGCAACACGATGAAAACGCCTAATGCGCTCAAAGTCAGCTCGCGTGTCAGGCTTTTTTGAAAAACCATTTATTCAGTGCCTTTTTGACTTTTCATGAAAAGCATTGTGATAATTCCGGGGACCATCCAGAAACGTCAAAATTGGACGATTTCGGAATCAACAACAAAATCCGTCTTCACCGGAAGGCCGGGCCGTCAGGATTCTACCCGTGCATCGACGGCCGGTTAAGAGGTGGAGCAACAGACACTCGCTCTACACGGGAGTTCTCAATGGAATTTAACATAAAAAGCGGCAGTCCGGAAAAGCAAAGGGTTGCTTGCGTTATCGTCGGCGTATACGAATCCCGCAAGCTGACCTTCGCCGCCGATCTGCTGGATCGCATCTCCAACGGCTTCATCAGCGAAGTGCTGCGCCACGGTGACATGGAAGGCAAACTGGGCAGCACGCTGGTGCTGCATTCGGTGCCGCACACTCTGTGCGACAGGGTGATGTTGGTGGGCCTGGGCAAGGAGCGCGAGTTCCGCGCCAAGGAATACCGCGAGGCAGTGCGCGCCTCGATCAAGGCCTTGACCCAGACCTCGGCGGTGGAAGCGGTCAGCTACCTGAGCGAACTGACAGTCAAGAAGCACGATGTCGAGTGGATGATTGAGCAGGCGGCGGTGGTGACGCTGGACGCGCTGTACCGCTTTGACCGCTTCAAGAGCAAATCCGAGGAGCCGGTGCGCGAGCCGCGCAAACTGACGCTGGCGGTGCCGCGCCGCAGCGACTTGGCCGACGGCGAAAAAGGCCTGCAGCGCGGCCTGGCCATAGGCGGCGGCATGAAGCTGGCCAAGGATCTGGGCAATTTGCCGGGCAATGTCTGCACCCCGAGCTATCTGGGCGAGGAAGCGCGCCAGCTGGCCGCGGCCTTTGGCGCCGACGCCGAGATCCTGGGGCCCAAGGAAATCGCCGAACTGGGCATGGGCTCCTTCCTGTCCGTGGCCAAGGGCAGCGTGGAAGAGGCGCGGCTGATCGTGCTGCGTCACCACGGCGCCAAGGACAAGGCGGACAAGCCCATCGTGTTGGTGGGCAAGGGCATTACCTTCGACTCCGGCGGCATCTCGCTGAAGCCGGGCGAGGGCATGGACGAGATGAAGTACGATATGTGCGGCGCGGCCACGGTGCTGGGCGCCTTCCGCGCGGCGGTGGAAATGAATCTGCCGCTGAACCTGGTGGCCATTGTGCCGACTTGCGAGAACATGCCCAATGGCAATGCCTTGAAGCCGGGCGACATCGTCACCTCCATGTCCGGCCAGACCATCGAGATCCTCAATACCGACGCCGAGGGCCGGCTGATCCTGTGCGATGCGCTGACCTATGCCGAACGCTTCGATCCTGCGACGGTGATCGACGTGGCCACCTTGACCGGCGCTTGCGTGATCGCGCTCGGCCACATCGCCACCGCGCTGTACAGCAATCAGGACAGCCTGGCGCGCGAACTGCTGGCCGCAGGCGAGGAAGTGGCTGATCGCGCCTGGCATATGCCGCTGTGGGATGAATACCAGGACATGCTGAAGAGCCCGTTCGCCGACATGGCCAATATCGGCGGTCGTCCGGGCGGCAGCGTCACCGCGGCCTGCTTCCTGTCGCGCTATGCCAAGGCTTACGACTGGGCGCATCTGGACATCGCCGGCACCGCCTGGAAGGGCGGCAAGGACAAGGGCGCCACCGCGCGTCCGGTGCCGCTGCTGGTGCAGTTCCTGCAGGATCGCGCGGATATCGCCTTGGGCAATGTGGTGCGTCGCGGCCGGCCTCGCCGCGAAGCCCCGGAAGCGGTGGACGATGAGCAGGATTGATTTTTACACCAAGGTGGCCGATCCGCAGGGCTTTGCCTGCCTGCTGGCGGCCACGGTGATGCGCAAGGGGGAACGGCTGCTGATCTGGTTCGACAGCGAGCAGCAGCTGGAAACCTTCAGTCGGCAGTTGTGGAGCTTTGGCGATACCCGCTTTGTCCCGCATTGCCGGCTGGGCGCCGACGAGGCGGCGGACACGCCGATCTGGCTGACCGCCCGTCTGCCGGACACGCTGGAACACCCGGTATTGTTGAACCTGGGTTCGCATTTGCCGGAGCGGATGGAGCGCTTTGAGCGTATTCTGGAGATAGTCGGACGCGATGAGGCGTCACTGGCCACGGCGCGCCAGCGGTTCAAGGCGTATCGCGAGCGCGGTTATGCAATCGAACATCACGACATGAGCAATAAGTGACCATGAGCGAGCCGTCAAAGCCGAAAGAGCCTGATTGGTCCGGCCTCAACCTGCCGGTGTTGACCGAGGTGGTGGACGAGTCGCAGGTGCCCACCTTGGGCGACGAAGTCATCGACATCCCCGATTTTGATTTCTCCAGCGAAATGGACGCGCTGGCCGACCAACTGGGCGCGCAGCGCGAAGAACTTCCCGCCGAGCTGGAAATTCCCGAACTGAGCCTTGAAGACCTGATCGCGGAAGCGCCCGCCAGCGAGGAGCCCTTGTTGGATCTGACCTCGCTGCCCTCGCTGGACCTGAGCGATGTTTCCGCCTCCGAGCCAGGCCTGGACCAGGCGCTGCCGGGCTGGGACGTGCCCATGCCGGCAGGGGCTGGCGATTTTGAATTTTCGCTGACGCCGGCGGAAGAGGAACTGGCCACGGCAAGTCCGGAGCCACGGCTTGAGCAGATAGTTGAACCGCCGCTGGCGGCCGCGGCTGAGCCCGCATCGGCAGTCGCTGCCGACTTTGAGCCGCTGGAACCGCTGGGGGACGCTGCCCCCGTCGCCTCGCCGGATGTCGCGGACGCCGCTGCACCGCAAGCGGAAGCGACGCAGCCCGCCGACGCTGCGTTCGACCAAGCCACCGAGGTCCAGCCAGAGCCCGAGCCAATGCCGCCGGCCGCGACGCCGTTTACCTCGATTTCCCTGGATAGCCTGCCCACCGGCGTGCTTGGCGGAGGGGTGGGGCCGGAAACCAAGGTGGACAGCCTGCTGCCGAACTGGCCGGAAAGCGCCGGGTTCGAGCCGGCCGCGCCGCAAGCTGTTGCTGAGGCCGCGCCGGCCTTGTCGCTGCAGCCGGAGCAGGAGCCGGAGTTAGGGATTCCCGAGGCGCTTGTCGGCGTGGAAACGCCGGCCGCCGAGCCGGCGCTGGATATGCCTGCGGCGGGTTTCGCCGCGGAAGAACTGGCGCTTGAAGCCGAGCTGGAGCCGTCGGAAACCGCTGTTGCTGTTCAGGAGCCAGTGCCGGATACGGTATTGGAGATGCCGGCCGCGGACTTTACCGCCGTGCCGTCAGCAGTGGAGCAAGCGCTGGAGCAGATCTGGGAACAGCCGCAACAGGCGGCGGAGTTACCGTTGGCGGAGCCTATTCAGGAGTCGCCCGAGTCAGCCGTCGCTGCCGAGGAATCGCTGGTCGAGCCATCGGCCTTGTCGGCGGAAGAACCCGCTCTGGAACAGCCAGAGCCTGTCGCCGCAGCCGAAGCATTGGTGCCGGAAGTCGCTGCCGAGGAATCGCTGGCCGAGCCATCGGCCTTGTCGGTGGAAGA
>NZ_LDUI01000052.1:0-171443 GCF_001043555.1 Chromobacterium sp. LK1
GGCCGCTTGGCTGAAATGCCGCCAAGTCGCAGGCGCCGAGCGGCGCATAATAACAAAGGAGCAAGCATGGACCGCCCTGAAGTCCGGATCCCGACGCTGCGCGTGCGCGCGCTGCCCACCAGCACCAATGCTTACGGCCGGGTCCAGGCCGGCTGGCTGATGAACCAGATCGACATGGCCGGCAGCCTGGATGCCGAACGCCTGTCTCGCGGGCCGGTGACCACGGTGGCGGTGAACACCTTCCAGTTCGCCGCGCCCATCCTGCTGGGCGATGTGGTGGATCTTTATGTCGAGAGGCTGAGGATAGGCCAGAAATCCATCACGCTGAAAATCACGGTCGAGGCGGAGCGCATCGATGGCTCGCACGAGGCGATCACCGAGGTGGTGGCCACCTATGTGGCCGTTGATTGCGATGGAAAATCGCGACTTTTGGGCGATATTTAGCGCATTTCAGTGCTTTTTTGCGTGCTTGTTGCAGAAATGTCTCATTAAACGTTTGTTTGGAACAAACACTCCAAAACCTTGGTGGAATTGCTCTAATTCTCTGGTAGCATCAAATATGACCAGTGCGTGCCATTGGTCATCTAAATCATAAAACGCTACAGCAATACAAAGAGAGAGGGAGAACATGAAACTCAAGCACCTCAGCCTGTCCGTGATGGTCATGGGCGCAACATTCGGTCTAATGTCCACCCAGGCCGTGGCCTCGGGTTATCAGTTTGGTTCGCAGAGCGTGTCCGGTCAGGGCACCGCGCATGCCAACGGCGCCGAAGCCAACGATCCTTCCACCATCTTCGCCAACCCGGCCGGCCTGTCGCGGCTGGACGGCACCCAGATTTCCGGCGGCGCGACACTGGTCGTGCCGCATTCTGAATACACCGACAACGGCTCGACCAATATTCTTGGGCAGCCGACCGGTGGTGGTAATGGCGGTTCTTTCGCGCCCAAGGCGGTGGCCGCGCCCAATTTCTACCTGTCGCACAAAGTGAACGACAAGATCAATGTGGGTGTCGGCGTGTTCGTGCCCTATGGTGCCAAGCTGGATTATGGTTTTGACTGGGCTGGCCGTTATGCGTTGAAAAGCGTGAACCTGCAGTCGTTCAACATCAACCCGTCGATGTCATTCAAGTTGGATGACCGTCACTCCTTCGGCTTCGGTATCTCCGCGCAATATATGGATGCCAAGTTGCAGCAGATGGCGGATGCAGCCTCGGGTTTGAAGCAGACTTTTGGCCCGTTGGCGGCGGGTGTGAGAGGTGATGGTCTTGCGGATGTGCAGGGTGATGACTGGGGCTTTGGTTGGAATATCGGCTATATGTTCCAGTTGGATGAGAATACCCGCTTTGGCCTCGCGTATCGTTCCAGTATCAAGCAGTCGTTGTCTGGTACGTCCACTTGGACGTTTAACAATGTCCAAGGTAATGTGGTGATTCCACCGATTCCTGGTTTGCCACTGCCCCCGGGAACCTATCGAGGGAGCGTATTGGCTAAAGCTAAGCATCCGAATGCTTCGGCTAAGGTGGATGTCACCACGCCGGAAACTGCTTCCGCCAACTTCTTCCATCAGTTGAATCCGAAATGGGCGCTGATGGGCGATGTGACCTGGGTGGCCAACTCCCAGATGAAGAATATCGCCATCCAACAGTCCACGGTGAATGGCACAGCGCAGGGCGATATGGTGATTCACCAGAACTGGCGCGATACCTGGCGCGTGTCCCTGGGCGCCAACTACCAGTACAACGACACCTGGCTGTTCCGTGGCGGCGTGGCTTGGGAGCAGTCGCCGCTGCAGTCCGACAGCGACCGTCACCCGGCGCTGCCGGATAGCGACCGCCTGTGGCTGTCGCTGGGCGCCAACTACAAGATCAATAAGCAAAGCTCGGTGGATGTCGCCTACAGCTTCATCAACTTCACCAACGCCAATGTGAACTACACCGACGGTTGCAGCCCGACAGGCAAGAGTCCGACGACCGGCGCCGCGTGTACCGGCAACGGCGGCACGGTCAAAGGTAGCTACAAGACCTATCTGCAGTTGATCGGCCTGCAGTACAACTATCGCTTCTGATTTTGATCCGGCCGGGGGGTCCGGCTGAGTGAAGGGGCGGGCGCTTGCGCTCGCCCCTGCTTGCGTTGTTGGCCGACCTGGCTGGCTGCTTTTTGCCCTGATTTTTCATCGAACACCCCCTGTTTTTTTGCCCAAATTGGGTTAGACTTATTCGAGAGAAAAGCGAGTGTTTGATATTTTTCAATACAAACTTTTCCTGACTGCGTTTGGCGGTGTTTGCTATGGCTGCCAAGCCGGTTTTTCAGTAGATTGATGGCTATCCGCCATGGCATGGGAAAGCATTCCCATCCGGGCAAGAGAGCCGGGCTGGCCGGGTATTACACAAGCACTTCCGACCAGCCGAGTAGTGCCGGCTGTAGCGGCGGCGCGCCGCCGACTCAGCGCAAGGACGAACAACGCCCGTCCTTGAAGCAGGCTGAGCAGGCGAGAGGGGCCTGTCTCATGTTGTGTTTCAACAAAACGAGGAAACCATGTCTCAAACCAAGTTCAACGTACGCAAGGTCGCCGTGCTAGGCGCTGGCGTGATGGGCGCTCAAATCGCCGCCCATCTGGTGAATGCCAAAGTTCCGACCATCCTGTTCGATCTGCCGGCCAAGGAAGGCGACAAGAACGGCATCGTGCTCAAGGCGCTGGAAGGCCTGAAAAAGCAGAAGCCGGCGCCCTTGGCCAACAAGGATGCCGTCAACCACATTCAGCCGGCCAATTACGACGACCATCTGCACCTCTTGAAGGATTGCGACCTGGTGATCGAGGCCATCGCCGAGCGCATGGACTGGAAAGTGGACCTGTACCACAAAGTGGCGCCGCATCTGGGCGAGCACACCATTTTCGCCACCAATACTTCCGGCCTGTCGATCAACACCCTGGCGCAGGGCTGCCCGGACAGCGTGCGCCCGCGTTTCTGCGGCGTGCATTTCTTCAATCCGCCGCGCTATATGCACCTGGTGGAAATCATCCCCTGCCTGACCTCGGACGCTCACATCCTGGATAATCTGGAGCGCTTCCTGGTGTCCAGCCTGGGCAAGGGCGTGGTGCGCGCCAAGGATACGCCCAACTTCGTCGCCAACCGCATCGGCGTGTTTTCGATGCTGGCCACCATCGCCAACGCGGCCAAGTTTGGCATCCGCTTCGATGTGGTGGACGATCTGACCGGCCCGCGCTTGGGCCGCCCCAAGTCCGCCACTTTCCGTACCGCCGACGTGGTGGGCCTGGACACCTTCGCCCACGTGGTCAAGACCATGCAGGACACCCTGCCGCAAGATCCGTGGCATGGCCTGTTCCAGACCCCGGAGTGGATGCAGAAGCTGATCGCCGCCGGCGCGCTGGGCGCCAAGACCAAGGCCGGCATCTATAAGAAAGACGGCAAGCGCATGTTGGTGCTGGACCCGGCCAAGGGCGAGTATGTCGGCGCCGGCGAGAAGGGCGACGACGCGGTCAAGGACATCCTGAAGATCGCCAATCCGGCGGAGAAATTCCAGAAACTGCGCGAGAGCAGCCACCCGCAGGCGCAATTCCTGTGGGCATGTTTCCGCGATGTGTTCCATTACATTTCCCACCATCTGGCCGATATCGCCAACTGCGCGCGCGATGTCGACTTCGCCATCCGCTGGGGCTTCGGCTGGAGCGTGGGTCCGTTCGAAACCTGGCAGGCCGCCGGTTGGCAGCAAGTGGCCAAGTGGCTGGACGAAGACGTGAAAGCCGGCAAGGCGCTGAGCGCCGCCGCGCTGCCGGCCTGGGTGCTGCAGGGCGACCGCGCCGGCGTGCACTTCGCCGAAGGTTCCTTCGATCCGGCCGGCAACAAGCTGGTGGGCCGTTCCACGCTGGACGTGTACCAGCGTCAGCTGGCGCCGGCCAAGGTGCTGGGCGAGGCGGCGGCGCCGCTGGGCGAAACCGTGTTCGAGAACGAGGGCGTGCGCGCCTTCACCACCGGCGACGAAGTATTGGTGGTGTCGTTCAAGAGCAAGGCGCACGCGATCGGCCCGGCCGTGATCGAGGGCTTGAACAAGGCCATCGACATCGCCGAAGACCGCTTCAAGGGCTTGGTGATCTGGCAGACCGAGGAGCCGTTCTCCGTTGGCGCCGATCTGCAGTCTATGATGCCGGCCTTCATGATGGGCGATTGGGACGCGATCGACGCGACGGTGCGCCGCTTCCAGGAAACCTCGATGCGCCTGCGCTATTGCCAGGTACCGACGGTGGCGGCGACCCAGGGCTATGTGTTCGGCGGCGGCTGCGAATTCGCGATGCACTGCGACAAGACCGTGGCGGCGCTGGAATCCTATGTCGGCCTGGTGGAAGTGGGCGTTGGCCTGCTGCCGGGCGGCGGCGGTTGCAAGGAGTTCGCGCTGCGCGCCGCTCAGGAAGCGCGCGGCGATGTGCTGGCCGCGCTGAAGGACTACTTCATGGCCATCGCCACCGCCAAAGTGGCCACCAGCGGCTTCGAGGCGCAGGAAATCGGCTTCTTCCGCAACGGCGACCCGGTGGTGTTCAACGCCTACGAGCTGCTGCACGTGGCCAAACAGCAGGCGATCGCGCTGGCCGAGGCCGGCTATCGTCCGCCGCTCAAGGTCAAGGGCTTCCCGGTGGCCGGCCGCAGCGGCGCCGCGTCGATCAAGGGCCAGTTGGTGAACATGCTGGAAGGCAACTTCATTTCCAAGCATGACTTCTTCATCGCCGGCCTGATCGCCGACGTGATGACCGGCGGCGACATCGAAGCCGGCACCCTGGTCAACGAGCAGTGGATTCTGGACCTGGAACGCAAGGCCTTCATGACCTTGCTGAAGAACTCCAAGACCCAGGATCGCATTGCCAATATGTTGACCACCGGTAAGCCGCTGCGCAACTAAGTGCTTGGGGATGATTCTGCTGCGCGCGCCGATATCGAATGCTGCGATGCTCGCCGTACCGCATGTACGGCTGCGCTTCTCGCTTCGATCTCGGCCCGCTCGCGACGAATCCTCCCGCAAGCACGGCCAATAGCCAGATGAAAGGCCGCCTGATCGCCGTAGCGCGGATCAGGCCGCCGACAGGAGAATCAAAAATGAGCAAACAAGTACAAGAAGCCTACATCGTCGCCGCCACCCGCACGCCGGTGGGCAAGGCGCCGCGCGGCATGATGCGCAATGTGCGTCCGGACGACATGCTGGCGCATGTGATCACCGGCGCGCTGGCCCAGGTGCCGAACCTGGATCCCAAGCTGATTTCCGATTGCGTGGTGGGTTGCGCGTTTCCGGAAGCGGAGCAGGGTCTGAACATGGCGCGCATCGGCGTGCTGCTGGCCGGTCTGCCCGACACCGTGGGCGGCATCACCATCAACCGTTACTGCTCGTCCGGCATCAACGCGGTGCAGATGGCCGCCGACCGCATCCGCCTGGGCGAGGCCGACGTGGTGATCGCCGCGGGTTCCGAGTCGATGTCCCTGGTGCCGATGATGGGCAACAAGGTGTCGCTGAATCCGGAAATCTTCAGCAAGGATGAGAACTACGGCATCGCTTACGGCATGGGCCTGACCGCCGAGAAAGTGGCGCAGCAATGGGGCGTGTCGCGTGAAGATCAGGACGCGTTCGCGGTGGAGTCGCATCGCCGCGCGCTGGCCGCGATCGACGGCGGCAAGTTCAAGAGCGAGATCACGCCGCTGGAAGCGATCTACCGCACGCCTAATCTGGAAACCGGCGAAGTGCTGGTCAAGAAGCGGGTGCTGGACACCGATGAAGGCCCGCGTCGCGAAACCACGCTGGAAGGCCTGGCCAAGCTGAAGACGGTATTCGACGCCAAGGGTTCGGTGACCGCAGGCAACTCCTCGCAGATGTCCGATGGCGCCGGCGCGGTGATTCTGGTGTCCGAGCGCGTGCTCAAGGAGTTCAACCTGACGCCGCTGGGTCGCTATGTGACTTTCGCGGTCAAGGGCGTGCCGCCGGAAATCATGGGCATAGGCCCGAAAGAGGCGATCCCGGCCGCGCTGAAGCAAGCTGGCCTGCAGCAGGACGATCTGAAGTGGATCGAGCTGAACGAAGCGTTCGCGGCTCAGGCGCTGGCGGTGATCCGCGATCTGAACCTGGACACTTCCAAGGTCAACCCGCATGGCGGCGCGATCGCCCTGGGTCACCCGCTGGGCGCCACCGGCGCCATCCGCACCGCCACCCTGGTGCACGGCATGCGCGATGCCGGCCAGAAGGGTTACGGCATGGTGACCATGTGCATCGGCACCGGCATGGGCGCAGCCGGCATCATCGAAGTGCTGTAAGACGCGTTTTTTCGACGCAAAAAAACCGGCTCGCGATGGTGAGCCGGTTTTTTATTGCGCCTCAGTCGACTTTGGACAGGGTGTCGAAGTCGCTGTGGCTGCAATCCTCGTACTCATGCTGCGGCGTCTTGAGGCGGATCTGGTAGGACTTGCCCTGCGCCGCCAGTACCAGTTGCTTGTCCGGCTGGGTCAAGGCCTTGGGCATCAAGAAGCAACGCTGGCCCTTGCGCGAATTGGGCTGGGTGATGTAGATCGCGGTGGACGGCGGCGACTCCGGGCGCTCCGGGTCCAGCAGCGATACGCCGACCGGGCTTTGACCGAGGATCTCGATGCCGACCTTGGTGCCGTTGCTCTGACGCAGTATCCGGCGGATCACGCCAAGCAATAGCGGGTGATTCTCCGCCTTGACCAGGATGACGCGGCCGATGGCCAGCTGTTCCACCGCCTTGCCGATGAAGGTGAGGCCCATGCCGGTGGCGCTGATGTCATTGATGCGCCAGTCGCTGGCCCGCTCGGAATCATGCTCCTGCACATCCTGAACCTTGACCTGGTAAGCGACGCGCTCGAAGCCGATATTGACCAGCGCATTGGACGCATGCAGGGAGCGCTCCGACTTGCGCAGCGACTTGCCGCCGTCGGTAGACCAGCGGATGGCCAGTTTTTCGCATAGAATGGCCCATTCCTCGCGCTCCAGATTGCCATCCATGGCGGCGAGGGCGGGCGGAATGCGGCGGTCCAGATCGAACATCAGATCAGCCAATCGGCTGGTGATGACATAGGCGGACCAATAGCGGTGCCATTTGCCGGCCATGCCGCGCAACATCGCCTGCGGCGGCTCAGGCATCGACAGATTGTAGACGAAGATGGGTTCCTCCACCGGTGGCTGCTTGTCCAGCGGTATGCCCTGGCTCAACATCATCAGCAACTGATCAACGGCGACGATTTCCCGGTGCAGCATATTGTCGGTTTGCGCCAGAAACAGCATGCCGGCCTGGATCAGCAATTGCTCGCAGCTGAATTCTTCCGGACTGTTCAGATACAGTTTGACCGGATGGCGTGCGAAACCGCTTTCCTCCGCCTGACTGTAAAAGCGGAAGCCGTTCTGCCAGGCCGAGCCTTCCGGCTTCAGGTAGCGCAGCGAATTCCAGGCGATCAGGCGCATCTGGTGGTGCAGGCCGCGGGTGGTGATGATGCGGATCTCGTCGTCGGGCACCGCGTTGGGGTGGCTTTTGTAGAGCCTCAGACAGATCTGGTAGGCGGAGGACAGCTCATGCCAGTAGGCGAGGATGGTGGGCAGATAGCCCTTGCTGCCGCCCTTGGACTGCAGATAATCCTGGCACAGCTGGCGGTGGATGTTATTGGCCTTGTCATCAACATAGACTAAGGTCTTGACACGTTCCTTGAGCGATATCTCGGTGTCGGTATTGATTTTTGCGACGGCCTTGATGATTTCGACCAGGGCGCCGAAATACTCGGCCTGCGGCAAATCGCGCACTAATAGCGTCGCTGACTGCGCCACTTCGGACGCTGTCGTGTTTTTGTTCAGAAGGGAACTGACTAGTGATTTGAAGTCAAACATTTAGCCCGGCTTTATAGGAAATTATGTTTTCATTAGCATATCGCTATATCTTACGCCACGCGCAGGCGCGGGTGAAACGGTAATTCTCATTATTTACCCATATGCTTACAAATAACAATCACGGGAATCGGCGGCAGCGGCTGCTGGGCTTGATCTTGGCCGGTGTTTTGGCGCAGACGGCCTGGGCCGGCGCTGAAGCCGCGGTCGACGCCTATCCGCCGCAAGGCGTGGGTCTGGTGCTGGGAGGCGGCGGCGCGCGGGGTTTTGCCCATTTGGGGGTGCTCAAGGAATTGGAGCGTTTGCGGGTGCCTATCGCCTGCATCGCCGGCACCAGCGCCGGCGCCTTGATTGGTGGTATTTATGCAAATGGCTTGCCGCTGGAGCAGATGGAGCGCGAATTCGATGGCGCCGACTGGGAGGCCTTGCTGTCCGGCAAGCCGGTGCGCGCCGATGTGCCCTATGACCGCAAGCGCGATGATTACAAGAACTATCTGGATATTACCTTCGGCCTGAAGAAAGACGGCCTGGGCGTGCCGCGCAGCGCGATCAATTCCCAGGAAATCGAGCTTTACATCCACAAGTTGACCCGCGATCGGGTGGTGGGCAATTTCGATCAATTGCCGATTCCGTTCCGCGCCATCGCCACCGATCTGGCCACCGGCGAACCGGTGGTGTTCTCCCAGGGCTCGCTGGCGCGCGCGCTGCGCGCCAGCATGGCGGTGCCGGGTCTGTTCGACTTGATCGAGGACGATGAGGGCCGCTTGCTGGTGGATGGCGGCCTGGCGCGCAACCTGCCTATCCAGGACGTCAAGGGCCGCTGCGCGGATCATGTGATCGTGGTCGATGTGTCCACGCCGCTGATGAAGGCGGGGGAAATCCATTCGCTGTTCGACGTGGTGGCGCAGACCTCCAATCTGATGGTCAGCCGCAACGCCAAGGAGCAGATGCGCAAGCTGGACAAGAGCGACATCGTGATCAAGCCGGATCTGAACGGCTACACCTCGGCCTCCTTCAATGAGCACCAGGCCATTACCCAGCGCGGCGAGGCAGCCGCCAAGGCGCTGGCCAAGCAGCTGGAAGCCTATTCGGTGTCGGAGGAGGAGTACGCCGCGTGGCGGCGCCGGCTGGCACGGCCGCATTTCCCGCTGATAGACAAGATCCAGGTGGAGGGTAAACCCGGCCAGTTCACCAAGCCGGAGCAATTGGCCAAGTCGCTGGCCTTCTCCTCGGTGGTTGAGCCGGTCAGCAGCGCCCAATCCAGGCTGCGCGGCGTGTTCGCCGGCGGCGATTACGACCGGTTGACCTATCGCGTCGACAATGTGTCCGGCCGTAATGTGATGACGGTGCTGCCGCTGGAGCGCAGCATCGGTCCTAATTTCATGCGTTTTGGCCTGAATCTGAGCAGCGCGACGCCGGGGGAGAGCAACTTCAATTTCTTGGCCTCGCATGAATGGCGCAACGCCAATAGCGCCGGCGGCGCCTGGCGCAACGATGTGTCCATAGGCCAGAACAAGCTGATCAAGACCGAGTGGTATCAGCCGCTGTACGAAGGCAGCCCGGTGTTCACCGCCGCCTCGCTGGGCTATCGCCAGGACTTCCTGCCGGTTTACAACTCTGACCACACGCTGAATCTGGAGTGGAATAATAATGTCGGTAGCGTGCGCCTGGATGGCGGCCTGGCCTTGGGGCGCTATGGCGAGTGGCGGATAGGCGCGTACCGGGACGACAACCATTTCAGCTCGCGGGTGTCATGGCTTCCCGGCGTGGTGCCGCCGAACTACCGAGATGCCGGCATTGCCAGCAGCCTGGTGGTCGATCAGTTCGACAATCCGAAATGGCCGCGCGCCGGCTATTTCTTCAGCGGCCGCGTCACCAAGAGCATTCCGTCCTGGGGCAGCGATGTCAATCTGACGAGTTACGACACCGTGCTGGAGTACGCCAAGACCCTGGGCAGCGTGACGATGCGGCTCAGCGCCAAGAACAAGGGAGCGTTGAACCGCGGCAACGACGAAGCTTTCCTGGTGGTGCCCAGATCGCTGGGCGGCTTCCTGAACCTGAGCGGCTATCAGGATTCCGAGTTGATCGGCGAGCGCTCATCCTTGTTCCGTTCCATGCTGTACTGGCGCGCATCCAGCCTGCCGGCGGCTTTGGGGTCCGGTGTTTATGCCGGTATTTCTATGGAATTGGGCAAAATCTGGGGCAGGGTAGGGACCAACGATTGGTCGCAGAGCAATAGCGACTGGATTCCCGCCGGCTCGGTGTTCCTGGCCGCCGACACCATCATCGGTCCGTTCTTCGTCGGCATGGGGACGGCAAGAGGCGGCAAGCCGACTGCCTATCTCTATCTGGGTACCGACTATTGAACTGATCTCGGTTTATCCGCTGTTGGGAAAACCAAAAACGCTATATGGCGCAAGCCATATAGCGTTTTGTTTTTACTGGGCATTAGTGGGCGCTAGCTGTGGCCAGGCGTTGTTGTTGATCTTTTGGACGGTTGAATTTTAAGTTCATGTATTTTCTGTTGTTGATATGTTACGTAAAAATACAAACGTTTGAATAATTCTGGTGTTTTTTCCGGCTTTCCCCTATCAACAGTCGTGGGCCCAAAAACCAGAGTAAATACTCAGCCCGCATTTCATCGACTAGAGGAGAAACACCATGAAGAAGTTGCTACACGGAGTACTGCTGTGCCTGGGTTTGCTGCTGCCCTTGACCGCGGCCCATGCCGCGGCCGGCTACACCCAGACCCGCTACCCCATCGTGCTGGTCCACGGCTTGTTCGGTTTCGGCCAATTACTGGGGGTGGATTATTTCTACCAGGTGCCGGCGGCCTTGCGCGGCGACGGCGCCCAGGTGTTCATCGCCGAGGTGTCGGCGCTCAATAGCAATGAAGCGCGCGGCGAGCAGTTGCTGCAGCAGGTGCAAAAAATCATCGCCATCACCGGCGCGGCCAAGGTCAATCTGATCGGACATAGCCAGGGCGCGCCCACCGCGCGCTACGTGGCCGGCGTGCGGCCGGACCTGGTGGCGTCGGTGACGTCGGTGGGCGGGGTCAACAAGGGCTCGGTGGTGGCCGATATCGCGCGCGGCGTCGCGCCTCCGGGATCGGTGTCGGAAGCGGTGGCCGCCGCGGTGGCCAAGGCGCTGAGCACGGTGATCCAGTTCTTCGCCGGCACTTCCGGCCAGCCGCAATACCCGGCAGGGGCGCTGGACTCGCTGACCACCGCCGGCTCCGCCGCCTTCAGCGCCAAGTTTCCGCAAGGGGTGCCGAGCAGCGCCTGCGGCGAGGGCGACTACCAGGTGAACGGCATCCGCTATTACTCATGGACCGGTTCGGCCACGGTCACCAATGTGCTGGATCCCTTGTCCGCGCCCATGGGCGTGCTGGGCCTGGCTTTCGGTTCCACGCCCACCGATGGCCTGGTCGGCGCGTGCTCCGCGCATTTGGGGCAGGTGATTCGCGATAATTACCGGATGAATCACATGAATGAGATCAATCAGAGCTTTGGTCTGGTCAGCCTGTTCGAAGTGAGTCCGGTGAGCTTGTACCGGCAGCAGGCCAACCGTTTGAAGAACGCGGGGCTGTGATGCGGCGGGCCTGGATGGCTTGGGGCTGCGCGCTGCTCTTGGGCGTGTTGGCCTGGCTGGGCTGGCCCGCCGCCGATGACGCTGCGGCGCAGGCTGGCGGCACGGCCCCGCTGGCGGCGGCGCCATCGCAGCGCGGCACCCAGGCCGATGGCCGGGCCGGCGTGGAGGCGGGCGGCGCCTTGCGGGTGGACGCCGAGCTGCGGCGCTTGTTCGACTACCAACTGGCGGCGCTGGGGGAGCGGGATTTATCCGCGGTGCGCAAGGCGGTGCAACAAGCGTTGCAGTCTCAGTTGAGCGGCGCGGCCCTGCGGCAGGCCTTGGAATTGTTCGACCGCTACGTCGCCTACCGGCGGGCCTTGAGCGAGACCAAGCTGGCGGGGGGGGGCGCGGCCGAGGGTTTGCAGCGGATGAGAGCGCTGCGTCTGCAATTCCTCTCCGCCCAAGAGGTGACCGGCCTGTTTGGCAGCGAAGACGTCTACGACGATTTCACCGTCAAGCGCTTGCGCATCATGGCCGACGCTGGCCTGAGCGCCGCGCAGCGGGCGGCGCAACTGAAGGCGCTGGAAGCCGGCTTGCCGGCCGAATTGCGCGCGGCGCGCCAAGAGCCGATCAAGCACCTGGCTTTGGCCGAGGCGGAAGAGGCGCTGAAGAAGCAGGGCGGCGGCGAGCAGGAACTGTACGCCTTGCGCGCCGGCATGGTGGGCCAGGCCGCCGCCGATCGCTTGTCGCAACTGGACCGCGAGCAGGCGCAGTGGCAGTCACGCGTCGATGCTTACCGGCGGGACGCGCAGCGCGTGCAGGCCACGCCCGGCCTGGACGCCGCGCGGCGGGATCAGGCGCTGGCCGACTTGCGCGCCAGGCGCTTCAATGCGCGGGAGCAATTGCGGCTGGAGGCGTTCATCCCGCCGCAATAGCCGACCGTTTAGTGGTTTTCTTGGCTCTGAAACAGCCGGGAGAGTCCTTCTCCCGGTTCTTTTTCGCGCATGAAGGCTTCGCCCACCAGGAAGGTGTGCACCTCGTGGCTGCGCATCAGCCGCACGTCGTCGATGGTGGCGATGCCGCTTTCGGTGATGGCGATGCGGCCGTTCTCGATTGGTGGCAGCAGCTTCAGCGTGGTGGCCAGGCTGACCTCGAAGCTGCGCAGATTGCGGTTGTTGACGCCGATCAGCTCGGTGCGCAGTTGCAGCGCCTGTTCCAGTTCCTCGGCGTCGTGCACCTCGGCCAGCACCGCCATGCCCAGTTCCATCGCCAGCGCTTCCAGCTCGCGCATCAGCGGCAGCTCCAGCGCGGCGGCGATCAGCAGAATGCAGTCGGCCCCCATCGCGCGGGCTTCGTATACCTGGTAGGGGTCGACAATGAAATCCTTGCGCAGCACCGGCAGCCGGCAGGCGGCGCGGGCGGCCTGCAGATAGGCGGCGTCGCCCTGGAAATACTGGCGGTCGGTCAGCACCGACAGGCAGGCGGCGCCGTGCTCGGCATAGCTGGCGGCGATCTCGGCCGGACGGAAGTCCTCGCGGATCACGCCCTTGCTCGGACTGGCCTTCTTGATCTCGGCGATCACCGCGGCCTGGCCCAGCGCGTGTTTGGCACGCAGCGCGGCGACGAAATCGCGGCGGTCGCCGCTGCGTTGTTCCGCGGCGGCGCGCACCGCGCTCAGCGGCTGCTGACGCAAGGCGGCGGCGATTTCCTCGCGCTTGGTGGCGATGATGGTGTTGAGTATGTCTGACATGCTTGAGTCTGCGATCCAGGCGAAGCGAAAGAAACGACCATCATGCAGGAACTGCCGTGGCCTTGACAAGCCGTGGCGCCGTTCCGGCTAGAGCGGGTCCGAGGGGGCTTGGCGGCGCGGCACCGCGACGAGGCGCGGCGCATGGCCGGTCAAGTCCAGGAAGCGCAGCAGTTCTTCCATCGGCAGCGCCAGCGTGCTGGTATTCACCAGCGGGTGACAGAGGATGGCGTGCTGACGGCTCAGCTCCTGGTCAATCACCACGGCGACCTGGCGCTCGCTGTCATTGAGCGCGGCCAGCAGCGTCACCGCGCCCGGCGTCAGGCCCAGATAGCGTTGCAGGCGTTCCGGCGAGGCGAAGCGCAGGCCTTTGAGCTCCAGCTGCTCGCCCAGGGCCTTGATGTCGACGCCGGCGGCGGCGGGCACCGCCAGCAGCACGTGCTGGCGGCCCTTGGCATCGCATAGAAACAGGTTCTTGCATTCCGCGCCGGGCAGGCCTGGCGTCAGGCGAGCGGCTTCTTCGCAGGTATAGACCGGCGGGTGATCGAAGCGTTGATGGCGGATCTGGTGCCGCTCTAGAAAGCGGTATAGGGCGTGTTCCATCCCCGCAGGCTAGCATGGCGCCGGCCGGCAGCTCAATGGTCGCGCCAGCGGTCCTCGAACACCAGTTGCTCCAGCGGTTGGCGGCTGGCCCACTTTTCCTGTTCCAGCATCGGTTGGGGATAGAACTCGGCGACATGGCCGAGGCACAGCACGGCGATGGGCTTGGCGCCTTCCGGCATGCCCAGCAACGCGGCCAGCGCGGCCGGGTCGAACAAGGACACCCAGCCCAGGCCCAGTCCTTCGGCGCGCGCCGCCAGCCACAGGTTCTGGATGGCGCAGGCCACCGAGGCCAGGTCCATTTCCGGCAGGGTGCGGCGGCCGAACACATGGCGCTCGCGGCCGTCCATCAGGGCGGCCACCAGCACCTCGCCGCAGTCGCGGATGCCTTCCACCTTCAGGCGCAGGAACTCGGCCTGGCGCTCGCCCAATTGCTCGGCGGTGCGCAGCCGCTCCGCGTCCACCAGTTTGCCGATGCTCTCGCGCAAGTCGCGGTCGACGATGCGGATGAAGCGCCACGGCTGCATATAGCCGACGCTGGGCGCGTGATGGGCGGCTTCGAGCAGGCGCCGCAGCAGCGCCGGGTCCACCGGGTCCGGCAGGAAGTGGCGCATGTCGCGGCGCTGCTCTATCACCCGGTAAATGGCGGCGATGTCTTGATCGGGATAGCGGTGCATGGCGGACCTTTCTTTAGATGCTGTCCAAAGTCTGCTAGGCAGGGTGAGACTTTGTGCGGCGAGAGCGATTTTCCCATGCGGATGCGCCATTAGTCCAAAGCCGCTTGCTTCACCGTTTTGCCTTGTCTCGCCCCGGCTCGCGGGCCTTGGAGCAGGCGGTGGCGAACAGACGGGGGGCGACTTTCCAGTGTCGGAGGATAGCGACTTTGTTACAGCTGGCAAATAGCATGGCGACGCCCCGTGACCGGCGCATGACTTCGGTCAAGCGATTCAGCGCATTAGACGCTTTTGGCATGAGTTTCCCACATGACGCCGCGCATGCGACCGTGATAAAGTCGACAGTCTGAATTTCCGCGTTGCCGCTTTTGTGCGGCGCGTTGGGCCATGGCAGTGGCCGCCATGGCGAATCGATGATTTAGAGGAATCTCCGTGACCCAAATTGCAGAACTGGAACCAAAAGTCGTCTGGGAGCATTTCCAGACCCTGTGCGAAATCCCGCGTCCGTCCAAGCATGAACAGCAGCTGCGCGACTATCTGAAAGGCTGGGCGGAACTGCGCGGCCTGAGCACCGTGGTGGACGAGGTCGGCAACCTGATCATCCGCAAGCCGGCGACAGCGGGCTATGAAGACCGTGTCGGCGTGGTGCTGCAGGGCCATCTGGACATGGTGTGCCAGGCCAATGCCGGCACCGAGCACGACTTTTTCAAGGATCCTATCCGTCCGGTGCTGCAAGACGGCTGGCTGGTGGCGGAAAACACCACCCTGGGCGCGGACAACGGCATAGGCGTGGCGCTGGGCATGGCGGTGCTCAATAGCGAGGAGGTGCCGCACGGCCCGATCGAGGTGCTGCTGACCCTGGACGAGGAAGCCGGCATGGGTGGCGCGCTGGGCCTGGGCACCGGCCTGCTGCAGGGCCAGTACCTGATCAATATCGATACCGAGGAGTGGGGCGAGTTCTACATGGGCTGCGCCGGCGGCGTCGACGTCAATGTCAGCCGCGCTTACGCGAGCGAAGCGCTGCCGGCCGGCTACCAGGCCGCCAGCCTGGTGATCAAGGGCCTGCGCGGCGGTCATTCCGGCGCCGACATTCATCTGGGCCGCGGCAACGCCAACAAGATCCTGATTCGCCTGATCCGCGAACTGGAAGCGGAAACCGATCTGCGCGTGTCCTCCTTCAAGGGCGGCACCGCGCGCAATGCCTTGTCGCGCGAGGCTTTCGCCGCCGTGGCCTTCCCAGCCGCCGACGCGGCCAAGGTGGCGGCCAAGCTGGACGCGTTCCAGAGCCTGCTGCGTTTCGAACTGGCCGGCGTCGATGAGGGCGTCACCGTGGTGCAGGAACAGATCGCGTTGGGCAGCGTGCTGGCGCGCGCCGACCAGAGCGCGATCTTCGCCGCGCTGCACGCGGCGCCGCATGGCGTCAAGCGCATGAGCCAGCGCGTCGAGGGCGTGGTGGAAACCTCCAACAATCTGGGCGTGGTGGTGCTGGAGCAGGGCAAGCTGTTCGCCAATCTGATGGTGCGTTCCTTGCTGGATTCCGGCACCTGGATGCTGGCGCGCGAGGTGGAAAGCCTGTTCCTGCTGGCCGGTTGCCAGGTGGGCATGGAAGGCGGCTATCCGGGCTGGGCGCCGAATCCGCAATCCAAGCTGCTGGCCTTGTTCCAGCAGGTCTATGCCAAGGAATTCGGCGGCGAGGCCCAGGTGCAGGTGATCCACGCCGGCCTGGAATGCGGCATCCTGGGTTCCAAGTACCCGGGCATGGACATGGTGTCCTTCGGCCCGAACATCCGCGGCGCGCATGCGCCGGGCGAACGCGTGGAAGTGGAATCGGTGGGCAAGGCCTGGCATTTGCTGAAGGCGGTGCTGGCGGCGGTGCCCGCGCGTTAAGCCTCGTCGAACAGCGGTTCGAGACGATACCCGGCCAGCGCCAGCGCTGGCCGGTTTTGTTTTTGCTGTCCTGGTTTTGCCCTATGATCACAACTGATCACCACTGCCTCGCCGCTGTGGTTTCGCATGGAGACAGTCAATGAACGATTCCATCAAACGCCTGCTGCTGGCTGGCGGCCTGATCGTGTCGCTGGCCATGGGCATACGCCATGGCTTCGGTTTTTTCATGCCGCCGATGACCCAGGCCTTCGGCTGGAGCCGCGAGGCCTTCGCGCTGGCGCTGGGCTTGCAGAACCTGGTGTGGGGCCTGGCCCAGCCATTCGCCGGCGCGCTGGCGGATAGGCACGGCTCCGGCAAGGTGTTGCTGGGCGGCGCGCTGCTATACGTCGCCGGCCTGGGCCTGATGACGGTGTCCGGCACGCCGCTGCTGTTTTCGCTGTCCGCCGGCCTGCTGCTCGGCCTGGCCTTGTCCTGTGTCACCTATAGCGTGATTTTCGGCGTGGTGGCGCGCAATGTGCCGCCGGCCTACCGTTCGCGCGCGATGGGCATCGTCGCGGCGGCCGGTTCCTTCGGCCAGTTCGCGATGATTCCGGTGGAACAGGGGCTGATCGATGGCCTGGGCTGGCTGCCGGCGCTGCTGATCCTGGCCGGCTGCGCGGCCTTGATGCTGCCCTTGTCTCGCTGGCTGGCGCGCGAGGACCGGCAGGCGCCGCCGGCCGCGGCCACGCATCTGCTGCGCGGCATGGCGGCCACATTCGCCACCGCCTGGAGCGAGCGTGGCTTCCGCCTGCTGATGGCCGGTTATTTCGTCTGCGGTTTCCAGGTGGTGTTCATCGGCGTGCACCTGCCGGCCTATCTGCGCGACCATGGACTGGGCGGCCATACCGCCAGCCTGGCGCTGGCGCTGATCGGTCTGTTCAATATCTTCGGCACCATGGCGTTCGGCGAGCTGGGCAGCCGCTGGTCCAAGCCCGGCCTGCTCAGCTTCATCTACCTGGCGCGCAGCGTGGTGATCGCCATCTTCCTGTTGTTGCCGCTCAGCGGCGCGTCGGTGACGGTATTCGCCGCGGCGATGGGCTTTTTGTGGCTGTCCACGGTGCCGCTGACCAATGGCGTGATCGCCGGCATGTTTGGCGTGCGCCATCTGGGCATGTTGTCCGGCGCGGTGTTTTTCTCGCATCAGCTGGGCAGCTTTCTCGGCGTGTGGCTGGGCGGCGTGATCTATGATCTGCGCGGCAATTACGATCTGGTATGGCTGCTGGCGATAGCGCTGGGCCTGCTGGCCGCGGCCGCCAATCTGCCGGTGCGGGAAACGCCGTCGGCCAGCTTCGCCAAGGAGGGCGCGTGAAGTCGGTGCTGCTCGCCGCTGGCGCGGCGGCGCTGCTGGCGGTGCTGACCGGCATGTATTTGCGCGCCGATTTCGTCGTCGACCTGGCCAACCGGGTGTGGACCTGTTTTGGCTGATCGCGGAAGGCTTGGTTTGAGCCGGAGCGGGTTTTCTCGCGGCAAAGGCTTGCGAGCGCTGCGCATCTCGCGGAAACTGGACGTTTCGAGAACCGAGCGCCCGAGTCCGGGCGCGCGCGCCTCCACCGGATGTGTGCAATAGAGAAAGACTGGAAGCCGTGTCGGAACATCTACTTAAACAGCATCGCGACGCCATCGACAATATCGATGTCGAAATCCTCAATCTGCTGAATCAGCGCGCCAGTCACGCGCGCGAGATCGGCGAGATCAAGGGCGGAGGCATCATCTATCGGCCCGAGCGCGAGGCGCAGGTGCTGCGCCGCGTCAAGGAGCTGAATCCGGGTCCGCTGCCGGGCGAATCGGTGGCGCGCCTGTTCCGCGAGGTGATGTCCGAATGCCTGGCGCTGGAAAAACCATTGTCCATCGCCTACCTGGGGCCGGAAGGCACGTTCAGCCAGCTGGCCACGCTCAAGCACTTCGGCCATGCCGCGCGCACCGTGGCCTGTAGCTCGATAGACGAGGCCTTCCGCCTGGTGGAGTCGCGCGGCCTGGATTACGTGGTGGCGCCGGTGGAAAACTCCACCGAAGGCGCGGTGGGCCGCACGCTGGATCTGATGGTGACCAGCCCCTTGAAGATCTGCGGCGAAGTGGTGCTGCGCATTCATCACCATCTACTGCGCAAAACCGAAGGCATGGACGGCATCCGCCGCGTGTACGCGCATGCGCAGGCGCTGGCGCAGTGCCACGAATGGCTGAACAAGAATTTGCCGGAAGCGGTGGAGCGGGTGTCAGTGGCCAGCAATGCCGAGGCGGCGCGACTGGCGGCCGAGGACGAGGGCGCGGCGGCGATCGCCGGCCAGGCCGCGGCCGAGCGCTACGCCTTGCTGAAGCTGGCGTCCAATATCGAGGACGAGCCGAACAACACCACCCGTTTCCTGGTGCTGGGCTTGCAGGATGTGGGCGCCACCGGCCAGGACCGGACCTCGGTGGTGGTGTCGGCGCCGAACCGGCCGGGGGCGGTGCACCACTTGCTGGCGCCCATCGCCGGCAACGGGGTGTCGATGAGCAAGTTCGAATCGCGGCCGTCGCGCGCCGGGCTGTGGGACTACGTGTTCTTCATCGATATGGAAGGGCATCGCGACGACGCCAATGTGCGGCAGGCGCTGGCCGGCTTGGCCGAGTGCACGTCCTTCGTCAAGGTGCTGGGGTCCTATCCGCAGGCGGTGCTCTGAGAACCTGTTTACGATCTGCTGCGCGTCGTGAAACGTGACACGGTGAGTACCGTTTCGAAATGCTCATGTACCGCGTGTACATTCCGCTTTCTCAGCGGTTTTCGCCTTGTCTCGCTCTGGCTCGCGAGATCGTAAACACGTTCTGAGAACCTGCTCGCGAGACTTTGAGCAGGCTCTGAGCACTGTTGATGGTCTCTGCGCACCGTCAGGCGAGCATGGTGGGTAGCGAGGAATGAGGTTCAGGCGGGCCGCGCAGCGGCCCGCTGTGTTTTTGAAACTGATTTTTTGGGGAAACAAGAATGAAAGCGATCTGTCTGTTTTGCGGTTCCAACAAGGGCGCCAAGCCGGAGTACGAAGCGGCCGCGCGCGAGTTTGGCCGCACGCTGGCTGAGCAGGGCATCACCCTGGTTTACGGCGCTGGCAAAGTCGGTCTGATGGGCGTGGCGGCGGATGCGGCGTTGGCGGCCGGCGGCAAGGTCATCGGCGTGATCCCGGAATTTCTCAAGGCCAAGGAAGTGGCCCATACCGGGCTGACGGAAATCCATGTCACCGAAACCATGCATCAGCGCAAGGCGTTGATGGCCGAGCTGTCCGACGGCTTCGTCGCCTTGCCGGGCGGTTTCGGCACTTTCGACGAATTGTTCGAGATCCTGACCTGGGGCCAACTGTCCTTGCATGGCAAGCCGGTGGGCCTGCTGGACGCGGCCGGCTATTACCAGCCCTTGCACCGGATGATGGAGCACGCGGTGGCCGAGGGCTTCGCCCGTCCCGGCAATATGGATTTGTTCCGCATCAGCGAAGACCTGCCCACGCTGCTGGCGCAGATGCGCGCTTACCAGCCGCAAGAGGTGGCCAAATGGCTGGACCTGGCCAAGGCCTGAGCCGACGTTGAAGCCGAGATGACGAGAGAAGCGGCGGCGCAGGGCTGGCGTCGATTGAAACGGGCGCTGACCTGGCCGCTGGCCTTGCTGGCGGCCTTGATCATCCTGTTCGAGGAATACGCGTGGGACGAGCTGTCCGCGGCCTTGGGGCGGTTGGCCGCCTGGCCGCCGTTGGCGGCGCTGGAGCGGCGCATCGCCAATTTGCCGCCATGGGCCGCGTTGGCGATGTTCGCGCTGCCGGCCGCCTTGTTGCTGCCGGTGAAGCTGGCGGCGCTATTCCTGATCGGGCGCGGCCACGCGCTGCTGGGCTTGCTGATCATCCTGCTGGCCAAGCTGGGTGGCACCGCACTGGCGGCGCGGCTGTTCACGCTGACCCGGCCGGCGTTGATGCGGGTGGCCTGGTTTGTGCGGCTGTATAATGGTTTCGTTTACTGGCGCGGGCGTATTTTCGAACGCTTGCATGCTTCGGCGCCGTGGCGGCTGGCGCATGCGCTTGCCGGTTTTTTCCGGCGTGGCGCGCAACGCTCGTCATTCTGGTCGCGCATAGGCCGGCGCTTGGCTCGGCGCTGGCGCGGACGGCGATGAAGGACTTTGAACAGGATAGCGGATGATCATCATCATGAACCGGCTGGCGCCGGAAAGCGAAGTGACGGCGGTGGTGGACAAGATTCGCGCCGCGGGTCTCAGCGAGCATGTATCGCGCGGCGCGGAGCGCACCATCATCGGCGCGGTGGGCGATGAGCGCAGCCTGTCGCCGGAGATGTTCGAATCCATGCCCGGCGTGGAGCGGGCGATGCGGGTGGTGCGCGAATACCGCATCGTGTCGCGGGAAACCCATCCGCAGGACAGCGTGGTGCAGGTGCGCGGCCTGGCCTTCGGTGGCCCGGCCTGGCAGGTGATCGCCGGCCCGTCGGCGGTGGAGTCCGGCGCCCAGGTCGCTGCCGCCGCCCGGGCCGCGCGCGAAGCCGGTTGCCGCCTGCTGCATGGCGGGGTGTTCAAGCAGCATCCCAGTCCCTATGGCTTTCAGGGCCTGGGGGTCGAAGGCATCGAGCAATTGATCGCCGCCGGTCGCGCCGAAGGCCTGCCGGTGGTGTCCGAACTGGCCGATGTGCGCATGCTGGATGTGTTCCTGGAGCAGGGCGTGGACGTGATCCAGATCGGTTCGCGCAGCATGCAGAATGTCGAGCTGCTGAAGGAGGTGGGGCGCTTGAACAAGCCGGTCATCCTCAAGCGCGGCGTCGCCGCGACCTTGGGAGACTGGCTGATGGCGGCCGAGTACATCGCCGCCGGCGGCAACCACAACATCGTGTTCTGCGAGCGCGGCATCCGCAGCTTTGAACCAGCCTACCGCGCCACGCTGGACGTGAGCGCGATTCCCTTGCTCAAGCGCGAGACCCATTTGCCGGTGATCGTCGATCCCAGCCATGCCGCCGGCAAGGCCTGGCTGGTGCCTGCCTTGGCCAAGGCGGCGCTGGCGGCTGGCGCCGACGGCTTGCTGCTGGACATGCATCCGCAGCCGGAGGCCGCTTTGTGCGAGGCGGACCAGGCCTTGACGCCGGCCGGGCTGGCCGCGCTGATGGCGGAGTTGCGGCCCTTGGCGCAAGCCTTGGGGCGCAGCCTGTAATCTGCTTCGACGCGTCGATGCATGAAAAAAGCCGCGGACACGCGGCTTTGCTTTTTTCTGCGCCTAGCGCTCAAACCTTGTGGCGTTCGCACAGCGCGCGGAAGGCGCCCATGTATTCGTCCTGCACATAGGGTTTGAGCAGGGCCAGCACTTGCAGCACGCCGCGATGGCCGGATTCCTCGGTGATCGGCGCTTTCGGGCGCGCGGTCTGCTCGAAGGCGAACCAGAACTTCACCACCAGCCAGATATTGATGCTGACCGGCTCGATGTCCTCTTCATCCATCTGCAGCAGACCCAGACGGATGAATTCGCGGAAGTGCTCGGCCAGGATGTTCTTCAGCTCGGTATTGACGAATTGGTGGTACTCCGACTGCATCTGCGGATTGCGCGCCAGCATGCCCGGCAGGTCATAGAACATGAAGCGGAACTGCCACATCGCCAGGAAGGCGGTGTCCAGATAGTTGACCAGGTCGTCCACCGTCATTTCGCGGTTTTCCGGCACCGCCAGGCGCTGATTGATGAACTCGCGGTACATCAGGAAGATCTGGTAGACGATCTCTTCCTTGTTGCGGAAGTGGTAGTACAGATTGCCGGGGCTGATGCCCAGGTGGGCGGCGATGTGATTGGTGGTGATGCTGCGCTCGCCCTGTTCGTTGAACAGCTTGAGGCTCTCCTGGATGATGCGGTCGTAGGTTTTGATTCGGTTTTTGCTCATGATGCGCTTGGACTGCTCAATGACATTCGCGATTCGCCATTCTAACGCATACTTGGAGTTCTTGCTCTAATTTTTTGGGTATGAAACGCCCGTCGCTTCAGGCTAGGGCGGCGCTATCCTGTTCCGGGAAGCACTGCGCCAGGAAGCTGTGCAGAATGGTCTGTTCGATACGATGCCGGTCCCGCGCCGGAATCGCGATGCGCAAGATCAACTGATAGCGTTTTTCGTCCACCGGCTGCAGCGCGATGCGCGGTTCCACCGACGGAATGTCCACCAGATTGCGCTTGGCCATGTCTTCCATGTGCTGGCGCGCCACTTCCAGATGCGGCTGGCAGGATTCCAGCGCCGCCGTCATCAGCAGCCGCTCGGCGCGGATGGGCGATACGGTGTAGGCCATCGGCACGTTGACGATGTGCATCACGTAATCGCCCATATAGTTTTCGCGTATCACCGGCGTGGACAGCAGCAGGCTGTTGGGAAAGGTCAGCGCCCGCCCGGTCATCTGGTGCGAGCTGTGATTGGGGCCGATTTCCATCACCGTGGTGGACAGCAGGCCGATGTCCACCACTCGGCCGCGCACCGTGCCCACCTCGATGTGATCGCCCAGGCTGTAGCTGTTGGAGGTCTGGCGCACCAGGCCGCCGGACAGGCACATGATCAGCTCCTTGGTGGCCAGGATCAGCGCGGCGGCGAAGGCCAGCATCGACACCGCGATGGTTTGCAGCTCGCTGGCCCAGATCAGGCCGATGCCGGCCAGGCCGGAGACGAACAGCACATTGCGGGTGTTGACCGACCAGCGCCGCTTGGACTCGATCGCGATGCTGCTATTGGCCGCCAGCAGCCGGTCCACCACCAGGCGGATGATCAGCAGGGTGGCGACCAGGATCAGCGAGCGCGCGATCTCGTGCGAGTAGTTGTCGCGTAGATAGTTGATCAAGTCGAACAAGGTGGCCTTGGGCTCCATGGTGCGGTTTCAGTGTCAGTCGTTGAGTTTGACCGCGTGCTCCCTGGTTTCGTGGAACACGATGTCCGGCCAGCGTTCCTGGGTCAGTTGCAGATTGACGCGGTTGGGCGCCAGGTAGGCGAGGTTGCCGCCGGCATCGGTGGCGATGTTGATTTGCAGCGCCTTGACGAATTCGTCCAGCTTCTTGCGGTCGTCGCAGCTGAACCAGCGCGCCGACCAGATGCTGGCGGATTCGAACATCGCGTCGACGCCGTATTCTGCGGCCAGGCGCGAGGCCACCACTTCGAACTGCAGCACGCCCACCGCGCCCAGGATCAGGTCGCCGCCGCTATGCGGCTTGAACACTTGCACCGCGCCTTCCTCGCCCAACTGCTGCAAGCCCTTTTGCAACTGCTTCAGCTTCAAGGGGTTTTTGATGCGCACGCCGCGGAACAGTTCCGGCGCGAAGAAGGGAATGCCGGTGAAGGTCAGTTCCTCGCCCTCGGAAAAGCTGTCGCCGATCTGGATATTGCCGTGGTTGGGGATGCCGATGATGTCGCCGGCGAACGCTTCTTCCACGATCTCGCGGTCATGCGACATGAAGGTCACCACGCTGGAGGCGGCGATGTCGCGGTTCAGGCGCAGGTGCTTCATCTTCATGCCGCGCTCGAACTTGCCGGAACACACGCGCAGGAAGGCGATGCGGTCGCGGTGCTTGGGGTCCATATTGGCCTGGATCTTGAACACGAAGCCGGAAAACTTGCTCTCGGTGGGCGCGACCGCGCGCACGGTGGCGTCGCGCAACTGCGGCGCCGGCGCCCAGTTGATCAGCGCGTCCAGGATCTCGCGCACGCCGAAGTTGTTGATGGCGGAACCGAAGAACACCGGGGTCAGTTCGCCGGCCAGGAATTGCTCCAGGTTCCACTCATTGGACGCGCCCTTGACCAGTTCGATCTCCATGCGCAGCTGTTCCATTTCCAGCGGGAACAGTTGATCCAGACGCGGATTGTCTATGCCCTTTATCACTTCCACATCGGTGATCAGCTTTTCCGCGCCCGGCTCGAACAGGATCACCTCGTCGTTCAGCAGGCTGTAGACGCCGCGGAAGGCCTTGCCCATGCCGATGGGCCAGGTGATCGGCGCGCAGCGTATCTTCAGTACATTCTCCACTTCGTCCAGCAGTTCCAGGCTGTCGCGCACTTCGCGGTCGTACTTGTTCATGAAGGTGACGATGGGAGTGTCGCGCAGCCGGCAGACGTTCAACAGCTTGATGGTCTGTTCTTCCACGCCCTTGGCGGCGTCTATCACCATCAGCGCGCTGTCCACCGCGGTCAGCACGCGGTAGGTGTCTTCGGAGAAGTCCTGGTGGCCGGGGGTGTCCAGCAGGTTGACGGTGTGCTCGCGGTATTCGAACTGCATCACCGAGGACGCCACCGAGATGCCGCGCTGCTTCTCGATTTCCATCCAGTCTGAGGTGGCGAACTTGCCGCCTTTCTTGCCCTTGACGGTGCCGGCCATCTGAATCGCGCCGGAGAACAGCAGCAGCTTCTCGGTCAGCGTGGTTTTACCGGCGTCGGGGTGGGAGATGATGGCGAAGGTGCGGCGGTGCGACACTTCTTCGGCGATGTTGGCGAGTTCGGCGGACATGTGGATGCGTGTTGGGAATTCAATAAAGCCGGGTATTTTACCGGACTTGCCTTAAGGTGGAAGTTTTATGTTAATATTGAGAATGATTATCATTAATAAAACAAAACCGTGATGCCTTGCTCTCGCTTTTCTCTGCCTTGCCTCAAGCCCATTTCCCTCGTTCAACATCCGCCGCGTTTCCGTCCCAAGATCCTGGTCTTGAGCCTGGCCTGCCTGGCCGCGCCCGCCGCCTGGGCGGAGGAGGCCGCCGGAAGGCTGGACACGGTGCACGTCAGCGCCGACGCGCCGCCGGCGCGGGTGGGCAGCAATAAGCTGAACCGCGAGGAGATCGAGCGGCCGCAGGCTCGCTCCCTGGCCGAGGTGCTGGACGCATTGCCCGGCGTCAATGCCGGCGGCTCGCAGCGGCCCGGCGGTCAGACCATCAATGTCTGGGGCTTCGAGTCGGTGGAGCATGTGCAGGTGATGCTGGATGGCGCGCCGCAAGGCTTCGACAAATACCAGCAGGGTAGCTCCTTCATCGATCCGGAGTTGCTGGGCTCGGTGGAGGTGCTGAAGGGCGGGCATTCGCCGTTCTACGGCAATGGCGCGTTCGGCGCCGTGGTCAAGGCGGAAACCAAGACCGTGGCGGAGCTGTTGCAGCCGGGCAAGTCGGTGGGCGGTTTCGCCAAGCTGATGTATCAGGACAACGGCAATCAGTTCGGTCAGTCGCTGGCCGCCTATGCCGGCGGACCGGGCAGCAAGGCCGACATCCTGGCCTATATGACCCGTTCGCGCGCCGGTAACGGCAAGCTGGGCGATGGCTCAAGCATGATGTTCTCCGGCAAC
Organism: Chromobacterium sp. LK1; assembly: GCF_001043555.1. Classification (NCBI taxonomy): domain Bacteria; kingdom Pseudomonadati; phylum Pseudomonadota; class Betaproteobacteria; order Neisseriales; family Chromobacteriaceae; genus Chromobacterium; species Chromobacterium sp. LK1. The sequence continues at coordinate 25,694 of NZ_LDUI01000052.1, forward strand.
GACCTGGAGGGCGGTATGTTGAAGCTGGCCTGGCGTCCGGTGGCGGGCCATCGACTGCGCCTGGGCTGGACGCGCCAGGAGGAGGAGCGGCGCACGCCGTGGGCGGCCAAGCGCGGCGATATCCCGGCGCCGAGCGAGAGCGAAATCAAGCAATACGGTTTTGAAGGCGCGTGGCTGCGCAAATCCGTCTGGCGCGAGCAGGAAAACGAAACGGTGAGCGCGGACTGGAGCTTTGCCGGCGATTCGCCGTGGTTGGACTTGCAATTGAGCTATGCCCAGTCGCGCCGCTATCAGCACGACACCCGTCCTCCGACGGCGAGCATCTATGCCTTTTCCTCGCAATTTGGCAATGAAAGCTGGGTGACTCAGCGTGATCGGCGCCTGGAGTTGCGCAACACCGCCCGCTTCGGTTCCGGCTGGGCGAGCCAGGAAGTCACCGTGGGCGTCAGCTGGGCGCACAAGACGCTGGACGCGCTGTTCTACCGCCCGGACAAGCGCAAGGACCCCGCCTATAACTACGGCTATCTGAACCCGCGGTACCAGCCTCCGGGCGAGGAAACCGTGCGTTCCGCCTACTGGGTGCATCAATGGCAGCCGCTGGCCGGCCTGACGCTGACGCCTTCGCTGCGTTACGACCATGTGTGGATACAAGGGCGGGAAAACCTGGCTTCCGCGTATAACGACCCGGCCAAGGGGCATGACTACAGCGGTCTGGCCTATTCCGGCTGGTCGCCGCGGCTGGGCGCGCGCTGGAATTTCCGTCCCGGCTGGGCGCTGGACACCGCTTACAGTCGCACCTGGCGCGCGCCGGGCGTGGACGAGGTCTACGATACCCAGACTTTGGGTAGCACCACCGCCAGCAGCCGCCAACTACGGCCGGAAACGCTGAATGCGTTCAAGCTGGGCCTGGAATACGAGCGCGGCAATGTGCTGAGGCCTGGAGACAATCTGTCGGCGGCGCTGACCTGGTATCGCCAAATCGTCAAGAGCGATATCGCTCAGCGCTTGGGGAAAAACCGTGGCGACGGGCCGGGCTGGCCGCTGCCGCCAGGGGCGGGTCTTTACCGCAACATGCCCGGCTACGTGATCCAGGGCTTCGAATTGGAGGGGCGTTATCAGGTCGGCGGCTGGTTCGGCAGCCTGTCCTTGTCTTCCACCAAGGGGGATCGCAATCACAGCCTGCTGGATCCGTGGGGCAAGGATGAGCCGATCACCAATATCCCGCCGCGCAAGGCGATGGTGAATCTGGGTTATCGCTGGAACAAGCTCGGTCTGTCCTTGAGCGGGCAGGGCAAGTTCGTGCGCAAGCAGGACCGGGTGTTGCACGATAATGCCTTCGCTTATCCGGCGCAGCATGGCTACTCGCTGTATGGCCTGTTCCTGGGCTGGCAGCCGCAGGGCCGGCTCAAGGGCCTGGAGGCGCGGCTGGCGGTGGACAATCTGTTCAACACCCAATACATCCCCTACCTGACCGAGGGTGCCGAGGGCATGGGGCGGGCGATACGCACCAGCGTGTCCTGGCGCTTCTGATTGCTGGGAAAGGCTTGAGTCCGATTTGAGACCAGGAGGGGCCGCGCGCCCCTCCTTGCGTTACAATGGCGCTCCGAATCCCTAGCAAAGGAGCGTCTTCGTGTTCACCGGTATTGTCCAAGGCATGGCGGAAGTGGTCGCCATCACGGAGAAGCAGGACTTCCGTACTCATACGCTGCGCCTGCCGGCGGCCTTGCTGCCCGGCCTGGAGCTGGGCGCCTCGGTGGCTCATAACGGCTGCTGCCTCACCGTCACCGCCATCAATGGCGATCAAGTTTCCTTCGACCTGATGCGCGAAACCCTGCGCGTCACCAATCTGGGCCTGCTGCAAGTGGGCGACCGCGTCAATATCGAGCGCGCCGCGCGTTTCGGCGACGAAATCGGCGGCCACGCGATGTCCGGCCACATCATCTGCCTGGCCAAGGTGCTCAAGGTCATCGACCAGCCCGATAATCGCAGCGTCTGGTTCGAGCTGCCGTCCGAATACGGCAAATTCGTGTTCACCAAGGGCTATATCGGTATAGACGGCATCAGCCTGACCATAGGCGAGGTGGCGGACAACCGTTTCTGCGTGCACCTGATTCCGGAAACGCTGGAGCGCACCATCATCAAGTCGCGCAAGGTGGGCGATCTGATCAATATTGAAGTCGATCCGCAGACCCAGGCCATCGTGGAAACGGTGGAACGGGTGCTGGCCCAGCGCGGGACCGCGGCGTGAGCATGGCCGGCCGGCGCGTGCTGGCCTCCTGGAGCGGCGGCAAGGATTCCTGTCTGGCGCTGTGGCGCGCGGTGAGCGCCGGCGCCAGCACGCAGGGTTTGCTGACCATGATGGACGAACACGGCCAGCGCTCGCGTTCGCACGGCGTGCGGCCGGAAGTGCTGGCTTTGCAGGCGGCGGCCCTGGGCCTGCCCTTGCGCGTGGGACGCGCGAGCTGGGACGGCTATGAAGCCGAGTTCATCGCCCGGCTTGGCGAGGCGCGCGCCGACGGCTGCGAGGCCGTGGTGTTCGGCGACATCGACCTGGACGCCCACCGCGAGTGGGAGGAAAAAGTCTGCGCCGCCGCCGGCGTGCAAGCCTGGCTGCCCTTGTGGCAGCAGCCGCGCGCCCAATTGGTGCGAGAATTCATCGATGCCGGCTTCAGCGCCCGCATCGTGGTGGTGAACACCCGGCTGGCGGACGCGCAATGGCTGGGCTGCGAGTTGAGCCACGAAGTGGTGGAGCGGATGCTGGCGGCGGGATTGGACCCCTGCGCCGAAGCCGGCGAGTTTCATTCCCTGGCGACGGCCGGACCCTTGTTCGCGCGGCCGCTGAGCCTGCGCGACGGCGGCATCCATCGCCATGGAGATTATGTCAGCCTGGACCTGTTGCCAGGCTGATAGCGAATTCACCGCGGGCGCCGGCCCGCGCTAAAAACAAGTGCTTACGAAGGAAAATGGAATGGCTATTTCCCCGATTCAGGACATTATCGCCGACATCAAGGCCGGCAAGATGGTGGTGCTGGTGGACGCCGAGGACCGCGAGAACGAAGGCGATCTGGTGATGGCGGCGGAGTTCGTCACCCCGGAGGCGATCAACTTCATGGCCAAGCACGGCCGCGGGCTGATCTGCCTGACGCTGACCGAAGAGCGCTGCCAGCAGTTGAACCTGCCGCTGATGGTCAGCAATAACGGCACCCCGTACAGCACCAACTTCACCGTCTCCATCGAAGCCGCCACCGGTGTGACCACCGGCATTTCCGCGGCGGATCGCGCCCGCACCGTGCAAGCCGCGGTGGCGCGGCTGGCCAAGCCGGCGGACCTGGTGCAGCCGGGTCACATCTTCCCGCTGAAGGCGCAAAAGGGCGGTGTGCTGATCCGCGCCGGCCATACCGAGGCCGGTTGCGACCTGGCGATGCTGGCCGGACTGGAGCCGGCCGGTGTGATCTGCGAGATCATGAACGACGATGGCACCATGGCGCGCCTGCCGGAGCTGCAGGCATTCGCGCGCGAGCACGATCTGAAAGTGGGCACCATCGCCGATCTGATCCAATACCGCAGCCGTACCGAGTCGCTGGTGGAAAAAGTGGGCCAGCGCCCGGTGGAAACCCCGTTCGGCTCCTTCGCGCTGCATGTGTTCCGCGACATCACCACCGGCGCCACCCATCTGGCCCTGGTCAAGGGCGAGATCCAGGCGCAGCGCGAAACCCTGGTGCGGGTGCATGAGCCCTTGTCGGTGATCGACGTGCTGGCGCCCTTGTGCAGCCAGCATTCCTGGACCGTGCCCAATGCGCTGGAAATGATAGAGGAGGCCGGCCACGGCGTGGTGGTGCTGCTGTATCGCGACGAAACCGGCGAGGCGCTGGCGCAGCGCGCGCTGGGCCTGGAGCAACAGAAGCAGCGCTGGGACAGCAAGACCTTCGGCATCGGCGCGCAAATGCTCAAGGCGCTGGGCGTCGGCAAGATGAAGCTGATGACCTCGCCGGTCAGCCTGCCATCCATGACCGGTTTCGACCTGGAAGTCACCGGCTTCTGCCAGCCGGGCGCCTTCCACGTCGACGTGGAATGACCGGCCGCGCCATGGCTAAGCCCCGGGGATTAAGGTACAATCTCCGGTTTTCCGTAGTGATTCCGCCGCGAGGAACAAGATGCTTCAAGCTATCCAGCGTATAGAACCCGATCTGACGGGCAAGGGCCTGAAAATCGGTATTGTGATGGCGCGTTTCAACACCCCGGTTTGCGAAGGCCTGCGCGACGCCTGCCTGGGCGAGCTGGCCCGGCTGGGCGTGGACGCTCAAGACGTGACCCTGGCCACGGTGCCGGGCGCGCTGGAAGCGCCGCTGGTATTGCAGACCATGGCCAAGAGCGGCCGCTTCGACGCCTTGGTGGCGCTGGGAGCGGTGATCCGCGGCGAAACCTACCATTTCGAACTGGTGTCGAATGAATCCGGCGCGGGCGTGACCCGGGTCGGCCTGGACTTCGACATCCCGATCGCCAACGCGATTCTGACCACCGAAACCGACGAGCAGGCCGAAGTGCGCATGCTGGAGAAGGGCGGCGACGCCGCCCGCGTCGCGGTGGAGATGGCGAATCTGCGCAAGCGCATTTTGCGCGGCTGATCGGCTCCCGCCAAGATACCGGAGCCGGGCTTGCCCGGCTCACCGCTCTTTACAAGGAACACCGCTATGAAAACCGCCCGCCGCCGCGCTCGCGAATTTGCCATTCAGGGCATTTATGAGTGGGAGCTGAACCCGGATCGTCCGGCCTCCCTGATCGAAAAGCATCTGCGAGAGAACGAATACTTCGCCAAGGCCGATGAAGCCTTGTTCCGCGAAATCCTGTACGGCGTGCTGAAGGACGTGGGCGCGCTGTCCAAGCAGATCGGCCACTATTACGAACGCGCCGAGGACGAAGTCAGCCCGGTGGAGCGCGCGGTGCTGCTGATGGCCGCGCTGGAACTGACCCAGCATCCGGAAACCCCGTATCCGGTGATCATCAATGAAGCCATCGAGATCACCAAGACCTTCGGCGGCACCGACGGCCATAAATTCGTCAACGGCGTGCTGGACAAGCTGGCTGCCGAAGTGCGCACCGACGAAGTGGCGTCGCAGAAGGCCCGTCGCCAGAACTGAGGCAGCGCAGCAGACGCGCTATCTGGTTAAAACACACCCGCGGCAGCGGGTGTTTTTGCATCGGACGCGCAGAAAGACCGCAATGAATGAATTTGAACTGATCCGCCGTTATTTCACCCGCCCGGCGCAGCGCGCGGTGTTGGGCGTGGGCGACGACGCCGCCATCCTGCGGCCGGCGGCGGACTGCGATCTGCATGTGTCGGTGGACATGCTGGTGCAAGGCCGGCATTTCTTCGCCGACGTCGCGCCGCGGGCCTTGGGCCACAAGACGCTGGCGGTGAACTTGTCCGACATGGCGGCCATGGGCGCCGCTCCGCGCTGGGTGGTGCTGTCGCTGGCGCTGCCGGCGGCGGACGAGGCCTGGATCGCCGGCTTCGCCCAAGGTTTTTTCGAACTGGCCGAGCGCTACGGCGTGGACGTGGTCGGCGGCGACACCACGCGCGGCCCGTTGACGCTGTCGGTCACCGTCGGCGGCGAGACGCCGCGCGGCCAGGCTTTGCGCCGCGCGGCCGCGCGGCCGGGCGACGATATCTGGGTCAGCGGCGAACTGGGCCTGGGGGCGATGGCGGTGCGCAGCCGGCTGGGCAAGATCGAGCCCTTGCCGGACGGCCTGCGCGAAGCGGCCTGGCGCAAGCTGGAATATCCGGAGCCGCGCATTGCGCTGGGCCAGGCGTTGTTGCCGCTGGCGCATGCCGCCGCCGACGTGTCGGACGGCTTGTTGTCGGACCTGTGGCACATCGCCGCCGCCTCGCATGTGGCGGCGGAAGTCTGGGCCGATGCGCTGCCCTCGCATCCACAGGCGGAGGCGGCGCGCGGGCAATGGCTGGATTGCCTGGCCGCCGGCGGCGACGATTACGAACTGGTGTTCACCGCGCCGGCCGAGCGCCGGACGCAGATCGAGGCCTGCGCCGCAACGGCCGGTTGCCGTCTCAGCCGCATCGGCCGCGTTGTCGCGGGTCAGGGCGTCAGCCTGCTGGACGGCGCCGGCACCATCATCAAACTGGGGAGCATCGGCTATGACCACTTCAACTGAGCGGGAAACGCTGAAACTGCAGCCGGACTGGCGTTTCGTGCTCAGCCATCCGGCCCATTTCCTGGCCTTTGGCTTCGGCAGCGGCCTGGCGCGCAAGGCGCCGGGCACTTGGGGCACGCTGGCCGCTTATCCCTTGTTCTTTGTGCTGAACGCGCTGGGAGTGCAAGGCCTGGCTTTGGCCGTGCTGTGTCTGCCCTTGTTCGTCGCAGGTGTCTGGATCTGCGGCTACACCGGCAAGGCGCTGGGCGTGCACGACTACGGTGGCATTGTCTGGGACGAGATCGTCGCCATGCTGTTGGTGCTGGCGTTTACGCCGGCCACGCCGCTGGGCTGGCTGTTGGCTTTTGCGCTGTTCCGCCTGTTCGACATTCTCAAGCCCTGGCCGATACGCTGGCTGGATCGCCGCGTCGGCGGCGGCTTCGGCGTGATGGTGGACGACCTGCTCGCCGCGGCGTTCGCGCTGGCGGCGATGTGGCTGCTGCTGCGCGGCTGGCCGCTGTAGCGGGCAGCGCGGCCGGATGGAGAAAAAGGGGTGATAGCCCCTTTTTTTGCGACCGGCGGCGGGGTCCGGCTAGGCGATGTCAATGCGAGCGCGTACCATGTCAGGCTTTTTCATGCTCATGGTCTTGCCGCCGCGGCGAGGCATGGGACGGTATGGATTGAGTTTTGGAGGCCGTGCATGCGTTGGGATGGGAACCGGGAAAGCGATAATGTGGAAGATCGCCGTGGCGAAAGCGGCGGCGGGGGTGGCGGGGCGTTCGGCGTCGGCGCGGTCTTGATCGGCCTGGTGGCCTGGTTGGTGTTCGATGTCAACCCGCTGACGGTGATCAATCTGCTCAGTGAAATGGAGCCGGTGGCCGAGCAGCAGGCCCCGGCCAGAGCGAGTGCGCCGGACGACCGCGACGCCAAGTTCATCCGCGTGATGCTGGCGGATACTGAGGACGTGTGGCGGCCCTTGTTCCAGGCGCAAGGTCAGCGTTACCAGCCACCCAAGCTGGTGATGTTCACAGCGGCGACACCGACGGCCTGCGGTCGCGGCGACGCGGCCATCGGTCCGTTCTACTGTCCCGGCGACGAGAAAATCTATATCGACCTGTCCTTCTTCCATACCCTGGGCCGGGAGTTGGGCGCGCCGGGCGAGTTCGCCCAGGCTTATGTGATCGCGCACGAGGTAGGGCATCATGTCCAGCATCAGCTCGGCATTTCCGCCAAGGTGGACGAGGAAATGGCGCGCAGCGGCGAGAGCCGGGCCAATGCCTTGTCGGTGCGGCTGGAGTTGCAGGCGGACTGTCTGGCCGGGGTATGGGGGCATCATGCCGATCAGGCGCGGCAAATCCTGGAGCAGGGCGACTTGGAGCAGGCGATGAACGCGGCGACCAAGATTGGCGACGATGCCTTGCAGCGCTCGGCCGGGCATGAAGTAGTGCCGGATTCCTTTACCCACGGCAGCGGCGAGCAGCGCGTGCGCTGGTTCCGCCGCGGCTTCGACAGCGGCGACATGGCGCAGTGCGATACCTTCCGCGCGCGGCGGCTGTAACAGCGGCTCAGTAGGAAATGACAAAAGGGGCCAACGGCCCCTTTTGTCATGCTTGTCACCGAGCTAGCGCACCACCACGGTGCAGGTGGTGCCCGCCACCAGCAGCTGTCCGGCCGGCAAGGCGTCCAGCTCGATGCGCACCGGCACTCGCTGCGCCAGGCGCACCCAGTTGAAAGTGGGATTGACGTCGGCCAGCAGTTCGCGGCCGGTGCCGGCGTCGCGGTCGGTGATGCCGCGGGCGATGCTGGCGACGTGGCCGCGCAGCGTGGGACCGCCGCTGAGCAGGGTGATGTCCACCTTGGCGCCGGGTTTGAGCAGCGGCAGCTTGGTTTCCTCGAAATAGCCTTCCACGCGATAGGAATTGCGGTCTATCAGCGCCAGCTTGGGGGCCCCGACGGCGGCGAAGTCGCCGACGTGGACATTGAGATTAGTGACGAAGCCATCCACCGGCGCGCGCACCACGGTGCGTTCCAGATTGAGTTGGGCCAGATCGCGCGCGGCCAGCGCCGCCTGGTATTGGGAACCGGCGGCGGCGGCGGCGTAGGCTGCGGTTTCGCGGTTTTCCGCCGAGACCACCGCGCTATCCAGACCGTTGCGGCGCGCGGCCTCCTGGCCACGACGATTCTTCTCGGTGCGCTGGCCGGCCAGCGCGGCCTCGGCCTGGGTCAGCGCCGCGGCGTAGCGGGCGCGGTCCACCACGAAGAGCACATCGCCCTTGCGCACCGGCTGGTTGTCCTTGACCGCCACCTGGGTGACCAGGCCGGCGACGTCGGCGGACAGGGTGATCACGTCGGCGCGCACGCGGCCGTCGCGGGTCCATGGCGAGTGCATGTAATGATCCCATAGCGCCTTGCCCAGCCAGATGGCGAGCGCCAGCAGCAGCAAGGTGATCAGGTAGCGGATGAGGGTATTTATTCGCATATTGATTATCCGGTTTGGTATTTCAGGGTGGGCCGGAGGCGCACTCAATAAAGCAGCAAGGCCAGGCTGCTGAACACGCAGATCAGCAGGCTGAGGCGGAACAAGGCCGGGTGCCAGACCCGGCGGTAGAGTCCGGCCCGGCCCAGCAGCCAGTCCAGCCCGGCCTGGCACAGCAGGCTGAACAGGAACAAGGGCAGCAGGGTGGGGATCAGGATGCCGAACACGGCGATTTCACGAGTCATGGTCGTTTCCTTCCGCGGCTTGTTCGGCCACGTCCAGCAATGAGGTATGGATCAGGTGCAGATCGGCCAGCGCGCGCTGAATCCGCGTGGCGCGGTCGGCGTCGGCCAGCGCCAGGTGGACGCGCAACACCGGTCCGGCCGCGCGCATGGTGGCGATGGCCTGCTGCAGTCGCTCCGGCGACGGCGCGGCGAAATAGCGCGCCAGCTGCGCCACCGTGTGCTCCAGATCGGCGCGCAACTGCGGCGATGGCGATTCCGCGGTCAGGGTGCGCAGATTGATCACCGCCAGGCCCAGTTCCAGCAGGGTGATGGCCTGGGCGGTAATGGTCTGTTTCAACTCGGCCTGGGCCGGGCTCAGCGTGTTCAGCAGATTGAGCAGGTCGCGGATGCGGTTCTCGTAACGCTGCTTCAGGTGCGGCAGCTTGGCGTCGCAGGCGCGGCGCGCCTCGCGCCACAGCGCCGCCGCGATGTGGCGCGGCGAGCCCATGGTGTGTTCGGGCAGCACCAGCTGAAAGAAAGCCGCCGCCAGCGCCAGCCCCAGGATGCGGGAGATGCTGTTGTTGAGGAAGGCGACGATGTCGTAATTCATCTGGTTCTGCGGATTGATCGCATTGGCCAGCACGATGGTCATGCCGGCGCCGATGCCGGCGTATTTGGGCAGGCATTTCAGATAACTGCCCAGCGCCAGAAAGGGCAGCAGGCCCAGCACCAGCATCGGGAAGCCATTGCCCTGGCTCAGCAGCCAGAACAGGCTGATATAGGCCAGCGGCGTGCCCAGCGCGAAGCCGGTCAGGAATTGCTTGACCATCAGCACCGGCCGCGGCGAGGAGGCGGCCAGGCCGCAGAGCACCGTGGCCAACAGCACCGCTTCCAGCGCGCTGGGCCAGGCCAGCCAATACCAGGCGATGGACAGGGTGCCCAGCGTCAGCGCCGCGCGCACGCCGCCGGCTATGGCCACCGGCAGCGGCGTGCCCGGCACATAGGCGGCCAGCGCGCTGATCTGCTGCGGCGTCTTGCTGGCGAAGCCGTGGTAGACGCCGACGAAGGCGTGCATTTCCTCGATGAAGCGGGTCAGCAGTTCGGTGGCGGTGTCGAAGTCTATGCGCCAGTGTTCCGCCTGTTCGCCGCCAGGCAGCTTTTCGCGCGCGGCGTCGATGCGGCGCGGCCAGCCAGCGCGCAGCCGGCCCAGCTGGACCACGGTGTCCTGCGCCTCGGCGGCGTTGCGCGCCGGGCCGTCGGCGTCGCTGAGCACGGCGGCCACCTCGGCGAACAGCGGCAGCAGCAGGCCGGGCAAGGGCGAATCCGCATCGCGGCGCAGCCGCTCCATTTGCCGGTGCAGGGTGTGGAAGGTGGTCAGCGCGGCCATGAAGGTGGCGTTGAAGGCGTGTAGCTGATTACTGCGCGAACGCACATTGCCGGCCTCGAAGAAGGCGGTGGCGCGGCCGGCTTCCAGCGCGGCGATGTCGGCGGCGAACTTGAGCTGGGCCTGTTCCATGTCGCGGGCGTGCAGCTTCTGCGCCAGCGCGTCCTGGCACAGCAGGATGAAGCGCAGATAGCGGCCGCGCACATTGCTGACCACCTGTTCGGCCTGGTAGCGCGGAAACACGATGTCGTAGACCACCGCGCTGCAGATCAGGCCCAGCGAGATTTCCGAGGCCCGGGTCACCGCCAGGTCGAACACCGCCAGCGGGCGATCTATCGCCGGCAACGCGATGATGCAGGCGGTGTAGCCGGCCAGCACGAAACCGTAGGAGCGCGAGTTGCGGTACAGGGTGGCGCAGCCGGCGCACAGTCCTATCCATAGCGACAGCGCCGCCAGCAGCAAGACCGGCTGCGAGGCCAGCATGCCGACCAGGATCAAGGCCGCCGCGCAGCCGGCCAGCGTGCCGAGCAGCCGGTAAAATCCTTTCTCCAGCACCAGGCCGCTTTGCGGCGAGCTGACGATGAGCACGGTGAGCAGCGCGGTGCCCGGCGAGTCGAAACCCAGGCGGAAGGCCAGCCACAGCGCGGCGAAGCCGGCCAGCAGCGTCTTGAGGACAAAGATCCAGCGCTCGCCCTCCAGCCGCAGCCAATCACGGCTGGCGCCGCGCAGCGCCTGGCCCAGCAGCCGATGCCAGGCGGCGAGGCTAGCTGTGTTCATCGCTAGGCTCCGCCCGGTTCAGATTGCTGAGCTGGCGCAGGTAGTACTGCTCCTGCTGCTGCATCTCCTCGGCGCTGAAGCCGTCGAAGGTATTGCGCAGATTGCCCCAGACATCGGGCAGCAGCCGGCGTATGCATTCGCGTCCGGCGTCGTTGAGCGTCACCGTCACCGCGCGGCGATCGTCGCTGAGGCTGCCGCGGCGGATCAGGCCCTGCTTCTCCAGATCGTTGCAGATACGGGTCATATTGGCCGGTTTCTGCGAACAGGTTTCCGCCAGCGTGCCCGGCGTCATGGTTTCCTGTTCCGAGCCGTAGAGCACCGCCAGCACCAGATAGCTGCTTTCGGTCAGGCCATGCTTGCGCAGCGCGGCATTGGTCAGGTCCTGTATCCGTTTTTGCACATGGTAGTTCAGCCGTGTCAGCGTCAGCAGTTGCAGCGGGAATTCCGGGATTCTGGCCTTGACGCGCTGCAGGCGCTTGCTGGTTTCTTCGAAACGACTCATTGCTTGACTCCGTTTTCGCTTGGGCTCAGGGTTTCAATGCCGCCGCCCAGCGCCGCCATCAGCGCGGCGTAACCATCCAGCCGCTGCGCCTGGGCCTGCGCTTGCTTCTGCCGCGCGGACAGTTGGCTCAGCCGCAGTTGCCGCACCGGGCTTTGGTCGCTGAGGCCGGCGCGATAGCTTTGCTCCGCCAGCGCCAGTTCGCGGTTGGCGGCGGCTAGCGCGCGATCGGCCTGTTCGGCCTGCTTGACCGTGGACTGGACATGGGCGATGGCGCTGGCGGTCTCGCTCAAGGCGTTGATCAATGTGGCGTTATAGCTTTCCACCGCCTGATCGTAGGCGGCGGTCTGGGCGCGCAGCTGGCCGCGCAGGCGGCCGCCTTCGAAGATAGGCAGGCTGATCGCCGGCGCGAAGCCGCGCAGCGCGGTGGCGGGGGAGATCAGATTGGCGAAGCCGATTCCCTGGTAGCCGGCGAAGGCGCTCAGATTGATATTGGGGTAGAAGGCGGCGCGGGCGACCTTGATGCGCGCGGCCTCGGCCTCCACCCGCCAGCGCTGCGCGCTCAGGTCCGGGCGCCGGCCCAGCAACTGGGCCGGAATGGTGGCCAGCGAGCTCAGCGGCTGTGCCAGGCTCAGCGTCGGGCGGCGCAGCCGGCCGGCGGCCTCCGGCGGCTGGCCGCTGAGAGCGGCCAACTGATTGCCCAGCGTGGCGATGCGTTCGTCTATCTGTTCGACTTGGGTGCGGCTGGGCGGTAGTCGGCCTTGCTGCTGCACCACTTCCGGTTCCGCCGCCAGCCCGGCGGCCTTGCGGCGCCGGCTGAGCTCCAGCAACGCCTGTTGCTGTTGCAGCGCGGCCGCGGCCAAGTCTTTTTGCTGGTATTGCTCGGCCAATTGCAGATAGCCGCGCACGATCGCGGTTTCCAGGTTCAAGGCGCTGATCCTGGCGTCGGCCGCCGCCACCTGGGCATCGTTGAGCGAGGCGGTCAGCGCTTCGCGCTCACGCCCCCACAGGTCCAGGTCGTAGCTGACGCTGACCGTGGCGCGGGTCTGCCAGTCGTAGTTGCCATTGCCGATAGGCGATACCAGATTGTCCTCGGCGTGCAGCTGCCGTGTGCTCTGTCCTTGCGCGTTGACCTGGGGCAGCGTCGCGGCGGCGCTGACGTCGCTCAGCGCTTGCGCCTGACGCAGCCGCGCGGCGGCGCCGCGCAGACCCGGATTGTCGCGCAAGGCTTGGCGGATCAGCGCTTCCAGTTGTGGGTCCCGCCATTGCCGCCACCACTCGGCGGCGGGCGCGCCCGCCCATTCGGCAGGCGGAGCGGCGTGCAGTAGCGTGGATTGCGGCGCAACGGCATCCATGCCGGCGCAAGCGCTGAGCATGAGTGTCGCGGCCAGGGCGGCTACGGGGGCGGGAGCTAAGAACTTCATCGGGGGCTTTCTGGTATCACATCCGGTATATTTTATTTGTTGATATTACATTTGTAAAATACTATCCACGCTTTGAAACAGCTCTATGACGAAGTAATTCTTGCTTCATCACTGGCTGATCCAAATCAAGCGCATGTCATTAAAAATGGTCAACTAGATAATGACGAGTGTATTATTTGCTATTTGCTTATAAACACGGCAGACAAAACCGGATTCCGCCGCGCGGCGGAAGCGGCCTGCCTAGTCCTTGCGTCGATATTTTTGGAGACATCATGCCAGCCGGTCTTTCCTTGAAGCAGCGTCTGCTGTTCTTGATTTGTAGCGTGATTGCGCTGACTTGCCTATTGGGCGGGCTGGTGCTGCGCAGCATGCACCAACAGATGATGACGGATCGTCAGGAACTGATCCGCGGACAAGTGGAGAACGCGCTCAGCCTGGTGGCCAGCTACGAGGAGCGGGCGGCTGCCGGCGCGCTGCCGGAGGCGGAGGCACAGCGCCAGGCGTTGCTGGCGCTGACCCGGCTGCGTTTCGCCGGCAAGGAGTACTTCTTTACTCTGAACAAGGATCTGGTCTGGCTCGCGCACGGCGTCAATCCCAAGCTGATAGGCAAGGATATGCACGCGGTGAAGGATTCCGACGGCAACAGCCTGGGTGCTACTTTCGACCGCACGCTGCGCGATGGGCGCGGCCGCGGCTTCGCCGAGTTCGTCTGGGACAAGCCTGGCTCCGAACAGCCGCAGCCCAAGCTGGCATATCTACAATCCAGTCCGCGTTGGGGCTGGGTGGTGGGCACCGGCCTGTACATGGACGATGTGTGGGCGGCCTTGCGCGGGCAGTTGCTGAGCGTGGCGGCACAGGTGCTGCTGATCGCCGCGGTATGCGGCGGGCTGGGCTGGTGGTTGTTCCGCAGCGTGACGCGGCAGTTGGGCGCTGAACCGGCGCGCGCGGCCGAAGTGGTGCGTCAGATCGCCGGCGGCCGGCTGGACGCGGCGGTGCCGGTCAGCGCCGGCGACGAGGACAGCCTGATGGCCAATATCGCGCATATGCAGCGGGCGCTGCGGCAGATGATAGCCGACATCGTGGCCAGCGCCGGCGAACTGGGACGCTTGAGCGGGGAAGTGGTGGCCGGCGCGCAGGCGGTGGCGGACAACTCGCACCAGCAAAGCGAGAGCGCCACGTCGATGGCGGCGTCTATCGAGGAGCTGACGGTCAGCATCAACCATATTTCCCAATACGCCCAGGACGCGCGCGAGGTATCGCAGCGCTCCGGCAGCCTGTCCGACCAAGGCGGCGAGGTGATCGCCAAGGCCGTGGCCGAGATGAAGGGCATCAGCGACACCGTGGATCTGACCGCCGGCGCGATTTCCGCGCTGGCGGACAAGACCGCCACCATTTCCAGCATCATGCAGGTGATCAAGGACATCGCCGATCAGACCAATCTGCTGGCCTTGAACGCGGCGATCGAGGCGGCGCGCGCCGGCGAGACCGGGCGCGGCTTCGCGGTGGTGGCCGACGAGGTGCGCAAGCTGTCCGAGCGCACCGCGCAGGCCACCGAGGAAATCGCCGGCATGATAGACGAGATCCAGCTCAGCTCCGACCAGTCGCGCGCCAATATGAGCCAGACCGTGGAGCGGGTGCGCACTGGGTTGGCGCTGGCGGAGCAGGGCGGCGAAATGATCCAGCAGATACGCGGCAGCGCCGGCCAGGTGGTGCAAGTGGTGCGCGATATCTCCCATGCGCTGCAGGAGCAGGGCGTGGCCAGTCAGGACATCGCCCGTCACGTGGAGCAGATCGCCCAGGTGGCGGCCGGCAACGCCACCGCGGCGACCCAGGCGTCCAGCGGGATCCAGAGCATGGACGAAGTGACCGGCGGCTTGCGGCAGACGGTGGCCGGTTTTCAGGTATAGGCGTCGCTGCTTTCAATGTCCTTTTCCATGCATCCCGCCGACGCGCGGCAGACTTTGAACAGGTTTTCAGAAGAACTCGTCCAGCAGTTGGTAGAAGGCGATGCGACTCGGGTCCGGCTGGATGCCGTAACGCAGCAGGAAGGGCGAGACCCAGCGCGGGCCGAGTTCAGTGGCGATGTCGCGCGCAGCCAGCGCCAGGTCCTGGTGGCGGTCGGCCACGCCCAGGCGGCCGCAGTCGATGAAGCCGCTGAAGCGGCCGTCCTCGGCCAGCAGATTCGGCAGGCAGGCGTCGCCGTGAGTGAGGACCAGATCCTCGTGCTGCGGGCGGCTGGCCAGTAATTGCGCGAATACCGCCGCCGGCGTCTGGCCCAGCCGTTCTTCGTCGAAGTCCTCGGCGTCGACGCAGCCGGCCTCCAGTCGTTGCCGGGCCGCGGCGATGCGCGCGTCGGCGCGATGGTCGAAGGGGCAGCCGGCGACGGGTAGGCGGTGCAGGCACAGCAGCGCGTCGGCCATGATGCGCACCGTCGCCTCCGGTTCCAGTCCGCAATCCAGCAGATTCTTGCCCGGCACCGCGCTCAGCAGCGCCCAGTCGCGGCCGGCGCAGCGCGTCGCGTCCAGCACTTGCGCGCAGGGCAGGCCGTTGTCGGCCAGCCAGCGCAGCCGGGCGATCTCGCCGTCCAGCTCCGCCAGCGGCCCGGCCGCCTCGGTTTTGGCGAATAGCGCGGGCTGGCCCGGCGCCTGCAGCCGGAACACCGCGGCATTGGAGTCGCCGTCGTTCTGCCGGGTCCAGGCGTAGCCGTCCAGCCGCTCCCGCCAGGCGGCGGGAGGGCTCAGAGTGTTGTCCTGTTGTGTCATCGTGTTCCTGTCGGGCGATGGCCCGGTTTTTTTTTAACGGAAGTGTGCGCGCGGCGATAGGGGCGAACCCGGTTTGCCGCTACAATACCGCCTCGTTGAATAGACACCAACCCGTACTGGAATTCAAGATGTTGCGCATTACCGAATTGAAACTGCCGCTGGACCACGCTCCGGAGGCTTTGAACACCGCGATCGCCGCCTACCTGGGCGTGGCGGAGTCGCAGATCCGCGAAGTCCTGGTCTTCAAGCGCAGCTACGACGCGCGCAAGGGCATGATGAATCTGGCCTATATCGTCGATATCGACGTGGCCGACGAGGCCAGGCTGTTGGCGCGCTTCAAGTCCGATCCGCATGTGATGGAGACTCCGGACACCAATTACCACTTCGTCGGTCAGGCGCCGGAAAACCTGGAGCGCCGCCCGGTGGTGGTCGGTTTCGGTCCCTGTGGCATCTTCGCCGCGCTGCTGCTGGCGCAGATGGGCTTCAAGCCCATCGTGCTGGAGCGCGGCAAGAAAGTGCGCGAGCGCACCAAGGACACCTGGGGCCTGTGGCGCAAGAATGTGCTGAACCCGGAGTCCAATGTGCAGTTCGGCGAAGGCGGCGCCGGCACCTTCTCCGACGGCAAGCTGTACAGCCAGATCAAGGATCCGCGTCACCTCGGCCGCAAAGTGCTGACCGAGTTCGTCAAGGCCGGCGCACCGGAGGAAATCCTCTATGTCGCCAAGCCGCATATCGGCACTTTCCGCCTGGTGAGCATGGTGGAGAAAATGCGCGCCGAGATCGAGGCGCTGGGCGGCGAGATCCGTTTCCAGCAGCGCGTCGTCGACATTCATCTGGAAGACGGGCCGGACGGCCGCAAGGTGGCGCGCGGCCTGACCCTGGCCGGCGGCGAGCAGATCCGCGCCGACCATATCGTGCTGGCGCTGGGCCACAGCGCGCGCGACACCTTTGAAATGCTGCACGGCCACGGCGTGTTCATGGAGGCCAAGCCGTTCTCGGTGGGCTTCCGCATCGAGCACCCGCAAACGCTGATCGACAAGGCGCGCTGGGGCAAGTACGCCGGCCATCCGCTATTGGGCGCGGCGGATTACAAGCTGGTGCACCACGCCGCCAACGGCCGCGCGGTATACAGCTTCTGCATGTGCCCGGGCGGCCAGGTGGTGGCCGCCACCTCGGAAGAAGGCCGGGTGGTGACCAATGGCATGAGCCAGTATTCGCGCGCCGAGCGCAATGCCAACTCCGGCCTGGTGGTCAGCATCAATCCGGACGACTACCCAGGCGGCCCGCTGGCCGGCATCGCTTTCCAGCGTGAGTTGGAAAGCCGCGCCTATGTGCTGGGCGGCGGCACTTACGAAGCGCCGGCGCAACTGGTCGGCGATTTCCTGGCCGGCAAGCCGTCAAGCGGGGTCGGTTCGGTGGAACCGTCCTATCAGCCTGGCGTGCATTGGACCGACCTGGCGGCGGCCTTGCCGGATTATTGCATCGAGGCGATGCGCGAGGCCTTGCCGGCCTTCGGCAAGAAAATACGCGGCTACGATATGCACGACGCGGTGCTGACCGGGGTGGAAACCCGCACCAGCGCGCCATTGCGCATCACTCGCGGCGAGGATTGCCAGAGTCTGAACGTGCGTGGCCTGTATCCGGCCGGCGAAGGCGCCGGCTATGCCGGCGGGATCCTGTCCGCCGGCGTCGACGGCATCAAGGTGGCGGAAGCGGTGGCGCAGGCGGTGCAGGCCGAGCGCCATAAAGCCTGAGTTAGTCCAGGATCATCCCGCGCGCAGCTAGCTCATTAATGCGCGCGAACGGCCCGCTTGCGCGGGCCGTTGCTTTATGTGGCGATGGAGAAGAAAGCGCGCTCAGGCATTTTGAGCGGACCGGGCCGGCCGTCTGGGCCAGGACCATAAGGGCGGAGCGCCTTCCGGCCGACGCCGCTCCAGCAGCAGCCACAGGCTTATCGCCGCCATCAAGGGCAGATGGCCGCCACCGCCGAGCAGCGGCGGCAGCATCCAGGCCCAGCAAGCGCCGACGCACCAGACGCCGCCGGCGAGGCCGCTACGCAGCGCGGACCAGGCGGCCGGCCAACCGAACGGGGATAGCCGCGGTTGGCGGTGGCAGGCCCGCAGGCTGTAGAGCCGCGGCGGCGCAGCCTGCCAGAGCCAGGCGATGGCGCAGGCGGCGGCGAAGGCCTGCCACGGCGCGACGCTGAAGGTCAGCAGCGCCAGGCCCAGCAAGTGCAGCGGCAGGCCGGCGGCGAGCCAGGGCAGCAGATAGCCGCAGCAATACAGCGCCAGCGCCAGCGCGCGCTTGCGCGCCAGGCTGCGCAGCCACAGCTGCCGCAGCGGATCGGCCAGCAGCGGCGCCATCATCGCCAGCAGCATCAGCAGCCAGGACGGCAGCCATTGCATCGGCGGATTGAGCCACAGCGCGGCCAGCAGCGCGTCCCAGCCGCCGCCGGGGCGCTCCAGGACCCAGGCGCCGCAATAGCCCGGCGCGGCCAGCCGCCGCTCCAGCGCGAGCAGGCCGAGCCAGCCCAGCAGGCTGGCGCACAGCAGCGGCCAGGGCGTGTCGCGCAGCGCGGCGAGCAGGGTCTTGAGCGGCATCGGGCGTCAAGCGCTATTGGCCATGGCGGTAGACGCTGATGCGGCCTATCGTCACCTCGTCGTCGTCCTCGATATCGGACACCGGCACCAGTTGCACTTCCATCGGCGCCGTGTCCAGCGTCTGGCTCTGGCACATGCGATCGACGATGTCGGTGATCTCCAGCACCTGGCTGACGCCATTGCCGCCATGCTCGGCCTGCGAAGCCTTGCGCGCGCCGAACAGGGCGATGGTGCCGGCCAGGTTCTGCGGGTATTGCGCCGGATCGGCGCCCGGGGGCAGGCCGACGTAGACGTTGAAGGTGCCGCCGTCCACCTTGCAGCGGATGTTTTCCAGGCTGAGGAAGACCCGGTCCGGCTCTTGCGGCGGCGCGGCGTTCTGCGGCGCCTGCAGCTGGCGGGTGGCGGCCTGGCTGGCCTGGAAGCTGCTCAGCACCTTGTTCTTGGCGCCGCTGTCCAACTGCATCTGCGCGTGGACGGTGTTGTTGCTCAGCTTGATCGCCGCGGTGTTGGCGCCCAGCAGCTCGGTTTTCGGATTGTTCGCCATGGTGCTTGCCGCCGCGATATCGGGATGGACCGCCGCCAGCGTCTGCATGCGCTGCGCGACGCGGCTGGCGCCGCCAAGGGGGTCAGATACGTCCTGATAAACGTAGTTCAGATTCGGCGCCTGGGTGTTGAGCACATCCTTGGCGACGAAGGTGTAGCCGCTGCCGCTGGGACGCGGCATCGCGAACTTGCGGTTGACCGGCCCCTCCAGCCAATTGTCGCTGCCGGGGTTCTGATGGCCGGGGTTGCGGTTCAGCCATACCTGCCACAGCCGGTCGATATTGGAGTGATGGATCCAGAACACCGGGTCCAGGCCGGCCAGGTCCGGGTCCGACATCAGGCCGTTGCGGCCGCCGATATTGGTGTGCACCGGATTGTGCGGCAGGTTTTCCAGGCCGCCGCTATTGCCGCCGCCATGCCAGAATGGAGTTTGCGGCCCGCCGTAGCCCGGCGGGATGCCGTTGGCGGTGCCGATGAATTGCGCGTCCTTCAAGGCGGTGAGCTGCACGGTTTCCGGGCGCAGCGTGATGTGGTTGGGCTGATTGTTCCAGCCATAGCGCTGCGCCAGCCATAATGGATTGGTGCTGCCGTCCGGCAAGGTCTTGGACTGGAAACAGGTGGGTAGGTCGCGCGCCTTGGCATTGGCGCTGTCGCTGTAGTTCCAGTAGGGCAAGGCCCAGTCGGCGGGGCCGCCGAGCTTGACGATTTCGGCCAGCACGATGGCCTCGAAGGCGGCCAGATAGCCTCGGTGCCAAGGCATGAAATACCAACTCTGGTGCTGGCATTGCCGCCAATAGGTGTTTTGATCTGCCGGGCTGGGCAGCGCTTCGCCGGCTTGCAAATAGCCGTGCTGCTGCCAAAGCTGGGAGTCGAAGCCGTGGATGGCGGCCAGATAGCGCCAGCTGGTCGGATCCTTGATCGGCCGTTTCTGCATTTCCCTGACCGCGCGCGCGTACCACAGCACGATGGGATCCCAGGGATTGCTCATTTTCAAGATGTCTTTGCGAACGCGAACCATGTCGCTCTCCTCGATGCGGACGCCGTTCGGGGCGGTCATGGCGGGAGTGGCATGGCCGGAGCGGAGGCGGTGTATTCGGATTAGCAAAGCATGGCTGGTTCGAACTGTCCTAAAGGACGGTTTTTGCCTGGTGGGAACTACTTATTGAAAGTGTTTTATTTTGAATTATAGCGATTAGTTTGAGTGATGAATTTAAAGTCCTCGCCGGACGCGCGCGCGGCGGGCTGGTATCCTTGCCGGGTTTGGATGGAAAGCGCAGACATGAAGCGATGGCATTTTCTCTGGTGCGGCTGGCTGGCCTTGTGGCTGGTCTTGCCGGCGCTGGCGGCGCCGGCCTATGGGCCCTTGTACTCTTTCAGCAAGCAGGGCCGCGTGCATTATCTGTACGGCACCATGCACGTGGGTCGACCCGGCACGGACACGCCGGACTGGGGGCTGAGCCAGGCGATGGCGCGGAGCGAGGCCTTGGTGCTGGAACTGGATGTCGACGCGCCGGGAGCGCCGGCCGAGGTGTTGGCGCTGGCGCGGCAAGGCGCCGCCAGGCAATGGCGGCAGCTGGGTCCGGACAGTCGGCGCTTGCTGCTGGCTCAGTTGCAGCGCACCGGTGTCGAGCCTGATCAGGCGCGGAGCCTGGCTCCGGCGATGTGGCTGATGCAGTTGACGCTGAACGAGTATCAGCGGCTGGGTCAGGCGACGCAGGAGGGTAGCGAGACGATGTTGCTGCAGATGGCGCGCCGGGAGCAGCGCCCCTTGCTGGCGTTGGAGACGACCGGCGAGCAGGGGCGCATGCTGTTCGAGATGCCGGCGGCGGCTCTGCGTGAATGGGTGCGGCAGACCGCAGAATGGCAGGATAAGCCGGAGGCGGAGCGGTATTATCGCGACTTGATCGCCGCCTGGGAGCGCGGAGACCTGCCTGCCTTGCAGTCCATGGTGGTCTTGCCTGGCTATCCGCGGCTCAGCGCCTGGACCCAGCGCGAGATGCTGGACCGCCGCAACCAGGCGATGGCGCGCCGCATCGACGAGATGGCGGCGTCGCGGCGCTTGCTGGTGGCGGTGGGAGCGCTACACCTGGCCGGGCCTCAGGGCCTGGTCAAGCTGCTGCGGCAGCGCGGCTACCAGGTGACAGTGGCGCCGCGCGCGCCGTGAGCGTGCGCAAGAACCTGTTCAAAGTCTGCTGCGCTTCGTGAGACGTGCTAGGTGAGCGCTGCGTCGAAATGCTCATGTACCACGTGTGCATTCCGCCTTCTCAGCGGTTTTCGCCTTGTCTCGCTCTTGCTCGCTAGACCTTGAACGGGCTCTTAGCTCGCGTCTTGGAGATTCTTGGGCCCGAAAGCGCCTGGCAGCAGCACGTTCAGCGTGGTGTCTATGCTGTCCTCGCCGTCACAGATCGCGCGCACATGCATGCCGGGGCCGAACTCGTTCAGCACCTGGCGGCAGGCGCCGCACGGCGGCGTGGGCGTGGCGGTGGGGGTGTAGATGCATACCGCCAGCACCTCCTGGATGCCGTGGTTGGCGCGCGCGGCGTAGACCGCGGTGCGCTCGGCGCAGTTGGTCAGACCGTAGGAGGCATTCTCCACATTGCAGCCGATGTGGATCTTGCCGGCGCCGTCGAGGATGGCGGCGCCGACGGCGAATTTGCTGTAAGGGACATAGGCTTGGCGCGCGGCCAGGCGGGCGGCCATTTCCAACTCGGCCCACTGCTCGTTATTGGGGGTGTTGCCGGTCATATTGCCTCCATTGCGGTTGGCGTGGCATGTTGCGCCGCGCGCGGGGCGGCTGTCAATATGCGTCCGCGCGCTCTTCAGTACAGCAGACGACGGCCGCGTGGCGCAAGCCGCGCCGACTGATCATTGCCGCAGGTGTTGCCGGCAATGCCGCTGCATCGCGTCGGCCAGCGCCTGCGACAATTCGGATTCCACCCGCCAGTGGTGCCAGTACAGCGGGATATCCAGGTGCTGCTGCGGGAACAGGTCGATCAGCCGGCCGGCGGTCATGTCGTCTTCCAGCATCAGCTCCGGCAGCAGGCTGTAAGCCAGGCCCTGGCGCGTCACTTCGACGAAGCCCTGCGGGGTGGGCACGGTCAGGTAGGGAAAGCTGCCGTGGTAGGCGGCGGTGTGCTGCAGGAACTGGCGATGAACGTCATCCTTGCGGCTGTACAAAATGGTGGGCGCGGCGGCCAGCGCCGCCTCGCTGATGCCGGCCGGGAAATAGCGCTGGGCGAAGCCGCGGGTGGCGACGCACAGATAGCGCATTTGGCCCAGGAACAGGCTGTCTCCGCCCTGTATCGGCTGCGGCCGGGTGCTGACGCAACCTATCACATGGCCGGAACGCATCAGTTCATGGGTGTAATCCTGATCGTCCACCATGATGTCCAGCAATACCGGCTGGCTGTCCAGCACAGGCTGCACCGCCTGCAGAAACCAGGTGGCTAGGCTGTCGGCGTTGACGGCGATGGCCAAGGTGGTGAACTCCGGCCGCGGCCCGCTGGGCAGCAGGGTGTTCATCAGTTGGTTTTCCATCAGGCTGATCTGGCGGAAGTATTGCAGCAACTGACGGCCGGCCTCGGTGGGCTCGGCCGGAATGGTCCGGGTCAGCACCGGCTGGCCCAGTTGTTCTTCCAGTTGGCGGATGCGCTGGGAGATCGCGGATTGGGTGAGAAACAGCTTTTTGGCGGCTTTGTCGAAGCCGCCGGTTTCGGCGACGGCCGATAAGGTTTCCAGTTGTTTCGGATCAAGCATGTTTTTACGTCCTTACCGTGATAATTCCACGGTGTTTCTTGCCTTATCGGCGCCACCTATGGCATGTTGTGCTGCTTCGTCCGAACACGGACGGTGGCAAAGGATTGCCTGCACGCGGTGGCGGCATAAAAATAATTAGAGCGGCTGGCTGCGACGGTTCTGACCGGTCTGGCGCTGGCGGCTCATGGCCAAAGACAGGCATGTTGAAGATGCAAGCAGATAATAAGGCACTATTGGATGGCATGTGCCGTTTTATCGGGGTCAGGGCGGATCATATGGCGCGGCTGAGCGTCCATGCTCCGCTGCTGTTGTCGCGCAAGGAGGCGCTGGGCAAGGAGTTCTACTGGTATGCGCTGAAATGTCCGGACACGCTGGCGCTGCTGAGCGAGCGCCTGCCGGGCGGCATCGATTCGCTGGTGGATGCCTTGCTGCAGTATTGCGAACGGATGCTGACCCGTCCGGTGAATGACCGCGCCGCCTGGCGCGTGGTGGAACAGGGACGCTTGATGCGCCAGTTGGGCGTGGGCCTGATGTGGGTGGTGGGCGCTTACGAGCGCTGCCAGGCGCATTTCCTGGCGCGGCTGGCCGAGGCCGGCCTGGAGCTGGCCGAGCTCGCCGCGCTGTCGCGGCTGCTGCGCAAGCGTATCTTGCTGGATCAGATGCTGCAGTTGCACGGACACCAGCAGTCCTTGCAGGAGGCGGTAGACAGCAAGCACCGCCATCTGCAGACCATGTCCGGACTGTACGCCACCCTCAGCGGCGTCAGCATGGCCTTGGTGCGCTGTTCCGAGCGCCGCGAACTGTTCCAATCGATCTGCGATGTCTGCGTGCGCGAAGGCGATTTCTCCCATGCCTGGGTGGGCTTGCTGGACGCCGATTCCCAATTCATCCGTCCGGCGGCGATGGCCGGCGCGCTGGCCGAGGCCTTCATTCCACGCCTGGAAGTGTCGGCGCAGCCGGACAAGCAGCATGGCCGCGGGCCCAGCGGCCGGGCGATCCGCGGCTTGACGGTGCAAGTGGTCAACGATTGCGGCGAAGATCCGTCGATGCAGCCATGGATGCGGGTGTTGACCGCCAGGAATGTGCGCAGCGCCTTGGTGGCGCCGCTGACGCTGCGCGAGCAGGTGATAGGCACTTTGTCCTTGTATTCAGGGCAGCCAGGCTTCTTCGATGACACCAAGGTTGAGCTGGTGGACACCATGGCGCGCGAGATCAGCCGCGCGCTGGAGCGCCAGGACGCGCTGGAACGCAGCCACCGGGCCGAATCCGAGCTGGCTTTCCTGTCCTTCCACGATCCGCTGACCGGTCTGCCCAACCGCCACCTGATGAAGGAACACATCGACAAGCAATTGCAGATCCGTCGCGCCAACGCGCAACTGGCGGTGCTGGTGCTGTCCATCGAGGGTTTCCATGAAATCAACGCTCGCCTCGGGCACGAGGGCGGCGACGCGGTGCTGTGCGAAGTGGCCAACCGGCTTCGGCGCTGCATCTATCCCTATGGTTATGTCGGCCGCGTGGGCGCATCGCGCTTTGTCGCCTGCAGTGATCGTCACGAGCAGCTGGACCAACTGGTGGACAGTCTGATGAGCAGTCTGCAGCAGCCGGTGGATTGCATGGGAGTGGTGATCCACACCCGTTGCAGCATGGGTATCGTGGTGGAACCGGTGAACGGCCGCAGCGACGCCGCGGCGTTGCTGCGCCGCGGTGAACTGGCGCTGAGCCGCGCCAAGGACGCCGGCGGCGGCCATTGTCGCTATTACCATGTGACCATGGATGAGGAAATCCAGCACATGCACGCGGTGCGCAACGCTTTCGCGCTCGCCATCGCCCGCGACGAACTGGCCTTGTTTTACCAACCCAAGATCAATCTGCGCAACAACCGCATCGAAGGAGTGGAAGCGCTGGTGCGCTGGCGCCGCAACGGCCGGCTGGAAATGCCGGGCGCCTTCTTCCCGGCGATAGAGAACACCGACCTGATGCGGGAGCTGGACTGGTGGGTGTTGCGCGAAGCCTTGCGCCAGTCCGGCGAATGGCTGGCGGAAGGCCGCCATATCCCGGTCAGCGTCAATCTGTCCGCCATCACGCTGAAGCACGAGGGTTTCGTGCCCGGCATTCAGGCGCTGCTGCAAGCCTATCCGCTGCCGGCGGGCTATCTCGAGCTGGAAGTGCTGGAGAGCGTGACCCAGCAGGAGGCGGAGCAGATCACCGCCAAGCTGGAGCATTGCCGCGATCTGGGGCTGTCCATCGCGCTGGATGACTTCGGCACCGGCGCGTCCTCGCTGGTGCATCTGCAGCAGCTACCCTTCGACACCATCAAGATAGACCAGCGCTTCGTGCGCCTGCTGCTGGACACGCCGGGCAACGAGGCCATCATCCGCAGCATGGTGTCCTTCGCCCACTACACCGGCCGCAAGCTGGTGGTGGAAGGGGTGGAGAGCCGGGCGATCTGGGACCGGCTGCTGGAGATAGGCTGCCTGGACGGCCAGGGCTACGAGATTTCGCCGCCGGTGGATCCGCGGCAGCTGCCGGAATGGATCGCCGATTGGGAGCGGCGCTCGAATATTAGTTCTGCTTATATCTGATAATTTTTATTAGTTTTACTTAGCGGCGCCGCTGCCTTAGTCTGCGTAAAAACTTTCTGGGAGCGGTGCTTGTTCAACTTCAGCGTTTATCTATCTGCCCTTGGGCTATCCATCGGGCAGATCGTCGGCATTGGGCCGCAGAATGCCTTTGTGCTGCGGCAGGGCATAGGCCGCAGTCACATCCTGCCCATCGTCGCGATCTGCATCGTCGCCGATGTGTTCCTGATCGCCTGCGGCGTGATGGGCGTGGGCAAGCTGCTCAATGCGATTCCCGGCTTCATCGTCACCGTTACCTGGCTGGGCGCGGGCTTCATCCTGTGGTTGGGCTACAAGGCTTTCCGCTCCGCGCTGACGCCGGGAGCGATGTCGCTGGCCGGCGGCGTGGAGCGCGACCGCAAGCGCGCGATCCGCACCGTGCTGGCGGTGACCCTGCTCAATCCCTATACCTGGCTGGATACCGTGGTGTTGATCGGCGGCGTGTCCGCGATTTACGGCGAAAGCGCCGCGCCATCCTTTCTGTTGGGCAGCCTCAGCGCCTCGGTGCTGTGGTTCGGCGGCATCGGCTGCTTCGCCGGCAAGTTGGCGCCGCTGTTCCAGCGGCCGCAAAGCTGGCGGGTGCTGGATTGCGTGATCGGCCTGGTGATGCTGTTCACCGCCTTCATGTTGTTGCGCAATTATGGTTTCGAGGCGATGGCCTGAGTAGACGAGGTCCGACGGGCGTGTATCTTTGAGAGTGACGGCTTGCTTTCGGCAACCCGTCACTTTTTCATGTACGGCTTGTCGTGACAAGGTAATTTTTCACTGTCTATTTATTCATATGGAATTGCAAAATAACTTTGTAAATCCAAAATCATTTACCATAACTAAATCTCCGTTGTGAACAACATAAGGAGAGTTAGTCATGAGAAGTCTGATCCAAGCCAGTCTAGTCGGGGTTTCCATGCTGGCCAGCCTGTCGTCCCCGGTGGTGGCAGCCCCGGTGAACAATAGCTACATCCAGTCCAGCGCCAATGAGATCCGCGGCTTCCTCGGCGGTTACGCGCGGCCGACGGTTTACGTCAACCAATACGCCTGCCGCGAACCCCAGCTCAGCGCGATGGCGTGCGGACCGTACACCATCAGCGTCGGCACCGGCTTCTTGCAGCAGCAGGAAAACAGCTACGGCAATTACGTGGCCAAATTCATCCTGGCGCACGAATGGGGCCACTCCATCCAGTTCACCAACAATATCTACCGCCAGGCGCCGATGCAGGAACTGCAGGCCGACTGCGTGGGCGGCACTTTCGCCAAGTACGCTGAAACCAATCTGCGTTATCCCAGCTTCATCGAAAACGCGGTGGCTTCGGCGCGCAACGCGGCCGATTACGGCGAACACGGCACGCCGTCGCAGCGCGATTATTATTCGCGCTATGGTCACGCCAATGGCCTCAACGCTTGCCTGAACTCGATCTGATCGACGATGGGCAAGCGCTTATGGGCGGCGGCCGGCGGGCTGGCGCTGCTGGGGCTGGCCTGGGCCAATCTGCCTGAGCCGGTGCGCGCCCAGCTAGGCCTGGACGAGCCGGCGCCGGCGTCAAGGCGCGCCGGCCAGGCTGAGGCGCCCGCGCCCGCGGTCAGCAGCGCGGCGCCTGCCGCTTCCTACCAAGGGCTGAGTTTCGCGGTGGGAGACGGTCCGGCGCCGGCTGCTGCGGCACTGGCGCCGCCACAGGAAAGCCGGGCCGAGCGCCAACGCAAGCAGCAGCTGCGCCAGCTGGGCTACGCCATCGACGAGCGCTTGTACCGGCTGCCGCTGGCGGAGCTACGCAAGCTGGCCGCCGCCGGCAATGTGCAGGCCTTGACCCATCTGGCCGAGCGCTATCTGTTCGAACTGGACGGCAAGCCGCAGCGGCCGGACTTCGAGCCGGGCACGCGCTACCGCGAAGAGGCGCGCGCGGCCTTGCAGCAGGCCTACCAGCTGGGCAACCGTCACGCGGCGGCGATGATCTCGGAGAGCTATCTGCTGGAGAAGCAGCCCTTGGAGGCGGCGGCCTGGAACCTGGTGGCGCGGCGCGCCGGCGACGCGTTGAGCGCGGACTGGTTTCTGACCACCAAGGACTACCGGCAGCTGGACGCCGGGCAGAAAGCCGCGGCGGCGGTGCGCGCCGAGCAGATCTGGCGCGATTTGCAGCCGGGCAAGGGCGCGGCCAAAGGCTAGCGGCGGCAAAAAACCGGCGGCCCCTCGCGGGCGCCGCCGGTTTTTCTTATTTCACGAATCCTGCCTGCCGGGTGAAACCGGCGGTTTAGAGCCTGTTCAAAGTCTTGCGAGCAAGAGCGAGACAAGGCGTTGCGGCTGAGAAAGCGGAATGTACACACGGTACATGAGCATTTCGAAGTCGTTTTCAACGCCGTATCGCCGAAGCACAGCAGACTATGAACAGGTTCTTAGAGTCGCTAGCAAAACGCTGAGCCAAGGCGCGCCGACGCAGACGGTAGCTTGGGTACGGCAAGTCGGCGCAACGCAGCTTCAGGGGTTTTGTTAGCGGGTGTTACTGCGCGTCGGCGGCCAGGCCGGCCACCAGATCCTCACGCGTGATCAGGAACACGAAGCCGTCGCCGCTTTCGGTTTCCATCCACATGAAGGGCAGGGTGGGGAAGCACTCTTCCAGCATGTCGCGGTTGTGGCCGATCTCCACCAGCAGCACGCCTTTGTCGTTCAGGAAGTCCGGCGCGCGGCGCAGGATTTCGCGGGTGGCGTCCAGGCCGTCCTCGCCGGAGCCCAGCGCCAGTTCCGGCTCGTGCAGGTATTCCGGCGGCAGCGCGTCCACCGATTCGGCATCGACATAGGGCGGGTTGGAAATGATCAGGTCGTACTTCTCTTCTATGCCCTCGAACATATCGGTGTGGATCAGCTGCACGCGCTCGTCCAGGCCGTAGTTCTGCACATTGATGGCCGCGACTTCCAGCGCGTCCAGCGAGATGTCCACCGCGTCGATTTCCGCGTCCGGGTAATGGTGCGCCAGCTGGACGGCCAGGCAGCCGGAACCGGTGCACAGGTCCAGCGCGCGCTGCACCAGCTCCGGGTGTTCGATCCACGGCTGCAGCGGTTCGCCCAGCAGCTCGTAAATGAAGGAGCGCGGCACCAGCACGCGTTCGTCCACGTAGAAGTTGAAATCGCCCTGCCAGGCTTCGTGGGTCAGATAGGCCACCGGCACCCGCTCCTCGGCGCGGCGCTCGATCAGGTCGATCACGTCCTTGACCTCGGTGGGTAGCAGCTTGGCGTCGAGAAAGGGCTCGAGCTGGTCCACTGGCAGTTTCAGCGCCGACAAAATCAGGTAAGCGGCTTCGTCGTAGGCGTTCTGGGTGCCGTGGCCGTAGAACAGGCCGGCGTCGTTGAAGCGTGATACGGCGAAGCGCAGCAGGTCGCGCGCGGTGTTGAAGCTGGATGCAGCCTGGGCGTACATGGTTTTCCTTTCAATACAACAGGGACATGGCTGCGGCCATGTCCCCGGCGGTGTTGATTCGCGTTCATGTGGAACGCTGGCAAGACGTTGGACTGTCCGGTGTCAGAACGGCAGCTTGGCGTCAGTGGCGGTGCCCAGCACGCGGCGGAAGTCACCCTTGATGCGCTCCAGCGCCACGTCGTTGTCGGCCTCGAAGCGCAGCACGATCACCGGCGTGGTGTTGGACGCGCGCGCCAGGCCGAAGCCGTCCTTGTATTCCACGCGCAGGCCGTCCAGGGTGTTGACCTCTTCGGCGCCGTCGAAGCTGGCGGAGGCCTGCAATTTTGCGATCAAGGCGTGGTTCTCGCCTTCCTTGGCCATCTTCAGGTTGAGTTCCGGCGTGGAGACCGCATTGGGCAGCGCATTGAGCAGCGCGCTGGGGTCCTCGACGCGGGACAGCACTTCCAGCAGGCGGGCGCCGGCGTACATGCCGTCGTCGAAGCCGTACCAGCGTTCCTTGAAGAACACATGGCCGCTCATCTCGCCGGCCAGCAGCGCGCCGGTTTCCTTGATCTTGGCCTTGATGAAGCTGTGGCCGGTGCGCGCCATCACCGGCACGCCGCCGTTTTGCTTGATCCACGGCTTGAGCAGGCGGGTGGATTTCACATCGTAGATGATTTTGGCCTTGGGATTGCGCTCCAGCACGTCGGCGGCGAACAACATCAGCTGGCGGTCCGGCCAGATGATGGTGCCGTCCTTGGTGACCACGCCCAGGCGGTCGCCGTCGCCGTCGAAGGCCAGGCCGATTTCGGCGTCGGTCTTCTGCAGCGCGTCGATCACATCCTGCAGATTTTCCGGCTTGGCCGGATCCGGGTGGTGATTGGGGAAGTTGCCGTCCACGTCGCAGAACAACTCGCGCACGCGGCAGCCCAGGCGGCGGAACAACACCGGCGCGAACGCGCCGGGCACGCCGTTGCCGCAGTCCACCACGATATTGAGCGGGCGCTCCAGCTTGATGTCGGAGGTGATGCGGTCCAGATAGGCTTCGGCGATGTCATGAGTGCCGTAGCCGCCTTCGCCGCTGGCGAGATCGCCATCGACGATGCGCTGGTACAGCTTCTGGATATCGTCGCCAGCCAGGGTATTGCCGGCCAGCATCATCTTGAAGCCGTTGTAATCCGGAGGATTGTGGCTGCCGGTGACCATCACGCCGGACAGCGAGCCCAGCTCATGGGCGGCGAAATACAGCATCGGCGTGGCGACGCGGCCCACGTCGACCACGTCGACGCCGGCGGCCTGGATGCCTTCGGCCAGCGCCTGGCACAGCTCGGGGCCGGACAGGCGGCCGTCGCGGCCGACCACGATGGATTTCACTTTGCGGGCCTTGGCTTCGGAACCGATGGCCTGGCCGATCTGGCGGGCGACGTCATTGGTCAGGGTCTTGCCGACGATGCCGCGGATGTCATAGGCCTTGAAGATGTCTTTGGACAGTTTGCTCATGGCTTTAATGGTGCATTCATATCTAGGGGCGCCGGCAAGGGCTGCGATGCCGGCGCGGATTACTCTGGGCTCAAGCCGTCAGCGCGTGACTGAGCTGGATCAATTGATCCAGCTTGGCTCGGGCGCGGCCCGAGTCTAGCGCTTCGCGCGCCATGGTAACACCGTCGGCCAGGCTAGGGGAAACCCCGGCCGTGTAGATGGCGGCGGCGGCGTTGAGGATGACGATGTCGCGCGCAGGGCCGGTTTCCTGATTCAGCACCGCCAGCAGAATGTCGCGCGAGGCGGCGGCGGTTTCGGCGCGCAACTGCTTGAGTTCGGCGAATTCGAAGCCCAGTTCGCGCGGGTCCAGCAAGTATTCCTCAATCTGGCCGTCCTTTAGCTCCGCCACCATGCTGGGCCCGGACAAGGTCAGCTCATCCAGTCCATCCTGCCCGTGCACGATCAGCGCGTGGCGGCTGCCCAATTGTTTCAGCACCCGCGCCTGGATGCCGACCAGATCAGGGTGGAACACGCCCATCAGCTGGTTTTCAGCGTCGGCCGGATTGGTCAGCGGTCCCAGGATGTTGAAGATGGTGCGCGCCCCCAATTCCTTGCGGATGGGCGCCACGTGGCGCATCGCGGTGTGATGATTGGGAGCGAACATGAAGCCGATGCCGATTTCGTCGACACAGCGGCCCACCTGCTCGGCGCTCAGCGCCAGCTGCACCCCCAGCGACTCCAGCACATCGGCGCTGCCGGAGCTGGACGACACCGAGCGGCCTCCGTGCTTGGCCACGCGGGCGCCGGCCGCCGCGGCGACGAAGGCGGCGGTGGTGGAGATATTGAAGGTATGGGATTTGTCGCCACCGGTGCCGCAGGTGTCCACCAGATGCTCGCGCAGGCTGATGGGCACTGGCGTGGCGAACTCGCGCATCACGGCGGCGGCGGCGGCGATTTCCAGCACCGATTCCACCTTGACGCGCAGGCCGATCAAGATGGCCGCGGTCTGCGCCGGCGTCAGTTCGCCGCGCATGATCTGGCGCATCAAGTCCAGCATCTCGTCATAGAACAGTTCATTGCCGTCGATCAGCCGGTTCAGCGCGGCCTGCGGGGTAATCATCGGGTAGTCCTTTAGCTTGGGCGGGCGAGGCCGGCGCGGTGCCGGCCGCTCCGGGAATTCAGTTGCCGGCGTGCGCCGCCAATTGGGCGAGGCGCTGCTCGGTCAGGTCGATACGGCAGCCGGCTTGGGCCTGGGCGGCGCCATTGCCGCTGGCGTAGCTGCTGGCCACCCAGCGGCACTGTTTGTCCAGGTAGACCTTGAAGGCGCGCGCGGATTGGCTCAAGGCCAAGCGCGTCCGGTAGCGGTTGCCGGTGACCTGATCCAGATCGCGCATCGCGGTGGCGGTCCGCTGTTCCGCCAGGGCTAGCGCCGCCTCGGCCTTGGCCTGGCGCTGCTGCAGGCAGGCGGATACCGCCGGACTTTGCGCTTCGGCGCGCATGCAATCATCCAGCGCGCCGGCTTGCACCGCGCCTGCCAACGTCAGCGCCGCGACCAGCATCAACATCCTCTTCATCAGGCGAACTCTTTCAAGAAGTTGTCCAGCATCGCGTGGCCATGCTCGGTGAGAATGGATTCCGGGTGGAACTGCACGCCCTCTATCGGCAGCGTCTTGTGGCGCACGCCCATGATCTCGCCGTCGTCGGTCCAGGCGGTGACATCCAGGCAGTCCGGCAGCGTCTCGCGCTCGATCACCAGCGAATGGTAGCGGGTGCAGGTGACTGGATTGGGCAGGCCGCGGAACATGCCGACATCGTGGTGATGCACCGGCGACACCTTGCCGTGCATCAGTTGCTTGGCGTGAACGATGCGGCCGCCGAAAGCCTGGCCTATGCCCTGGTGACCCAGGCACACGCCCATGATGGGCAGTTGGCCGGCGAAGTGCTTGATTGCCGGCACCGACACGCCGGCCTCGTTGGGGGTGCAGGGGCCGGGTGAGATCACCAGGTATTGCGGGCGCAGCGCTTCGATTTGCTGCACGGTGATTTCATCGTTGCGGAACACCTTCACCTCCTGGCCCAGCTCGCCGAAGTACTGCACCAAGTTGTAGGTGAAGGAGTCGTAGTTGTCGATCATCAATAGCATTTTTGGTCTAACCCATTGAATTTGTTGGTGCTAATTTCTGGTCCGATGCTTTGTTACTCACAGTGTTACTCACAAAGCTTGTCGGTGGGGTCAGCACGCTGCTTGGAGATGTACTCTGCCCGCCATTTCGCATAGTCCTCTTCAGGCCAGCGAGACGCGGTTCCGATTTTGATGGGCTCGGGAAATTCATTCTTCTTGATCTTACGGTAGATCGTTGCAGGGTGAAACCCTGTCAGCCGACGAATTTCCTTCATCGTGCAAAGTATTCCGGACATTTAAACCTTCCTCGAAAGGGCAGCCGTTCATTGATGGCCAGAACTATCTGTTAGGTGATCGAGGTGTGGCTGCGTTCATGCTTGCGCGGCTTTCCCGTGTTTCAGGATGGGGCAGTGGACTTCTCTTGGGGCTTGTTTGGGCGGCGCTAGAACAGCAGGCGCTTCGGAAGGGTGTTGAGCATGGGGGAATCTACCGGCGCGAGTCGCGACAGGCTGTATGGTTGTGGTGATTGTGCTATGGTTTGTACAATCATTGTCGACTTGAGGGAGGCATACCTTGAAAGCGCTTACCTACAGCCACACCCGCCAGCACCTGGCCGAAGTCATGCGCCAAGTGAATGAAGACCGGGCGCCGGTGATCGTCACCACCCAGCGCGGTGAGCCGGTGGTGATCATGTCGCTAGCCGATTACAACGCGTTGGAAGAAACCGCCTACCTGACGCGCTCCCCTGAAAACGCCAAGCGGCTGGCCGATGCGGCGGCAAGATTCCACAACGGAGAAGCCAAGGAAAGGACGCTGCTCGAAGACGGAGGCGAGTGATGCAGATCAAGTTTGATGACAACGCGTGGGAGGATTGCCTCTACTGGCAGCAGAACAGCAAGCCCACCTTCAAGCGCATCAACGCTCTGATCAAGGACATCCAGCGCAACCCGTTTGAAGGGATAGGCAAGCCGGAGCCGCTGAGGCATCAGTTCGCCGGCTTCTGGTCGCGCCGTATCGATGACGAGCATCGCCTGGTCTATGCCGTACATAATGATGTGCTGACCATTTTGCAGTGTCGTTACCACTACTAAGAGCCTGTTCAAAGTCTCGCGAGCAAGGGCGAGACAAGGCGAAAACGAGCGAAAAAGCGGAATGTACAGGTGGTACATGAGCATTTTGAGCTTGGTTTCAACGCCGTATCGCCGAAGCGCAGCAGACTTTGAACAGGTTCTAAGACTCGCAAACAGAACCAACTTCTGCGTAAGGCCGGCGTTGTTGCATCACCGGCGCCATGGCGAATGCGCGTGGCAGCGATCTCACAGATTTGCTGCCGCTCCGCTACGTTTTTCGGGCGGAGGTCAGGGGCTCAGCCGCGCTCCGTCCGCGCCAGCTCGATGATGGCCCGGATCGCGGCCCTGGCCTGCGGGCTGTTGTGCCAGCAACTGGAGCCCATCATGTCCGCGATCTGGCGTGTCAGCAGCGCCGGGTCCTGATCCGCCAGTTGCGGCAATGAAGTAAAGCCTATTTGTTCCAATCTGGAAACGACGGTGGCGCCGACGCCTTTCAACGCCACCATCTTGTCTTTTTCTGCGGTGCTGAAACCCATTGTTCCCTCCTGTCTTGCTGATGAGCAGGGCAACAGCATACACCTCCCGCACCGGGGTCCTGCCATGGGGCGGTCGCGCGCCTTGCCGTTGTCGCCTGTGAAATAGGGCAGGCTGGGCGCGATGCCGCCGCAAACACCAATGGCATCGCATGGGTTAGCATTTGAGGATGTCCGCATTGGGGTGCGGGTGTTAGGAATGAGGTCGGGCAAAAGCGTCGGCGAGCGCGGCGGACCTCAATCTGGGGAGTGATGCACAATGATGAAGACGAAACATTGCCGTCATTGCGGCCATGTGAGCGGCGCCGCGCCGCGCGGCCGGCAAGCGCCGCCAGGCGTGTGCCCGGAATGCCGGACGCCTTATCAGGAAATGTATCCGCGGCCACTGCCGAGGCGCGAGCCGGCGCAGCCCTCGCCGCTGTCCTGGGTCCATGTCGGCGTGCTGTTTGCCGCCATGCTGGCGGGAGGCATTTGGCTGACGTGTTCGGTGTGGCCCAGTCAGCATCAGGCCGCGGCCAAGAACGAGGAGGAGTTGAAGGCCATTGCCGGCGTGGTTCTGCCGGATGCGATCCAGCCTGCAGGCGAGTTGTGCGGAGCCCAGGCTTTCGCCGGCGGCGCTTTCTGCCGCTGGGCGCCGGAACTGGCAAAAGTGGGTCGTCGGGCGGCGCTGGCCCGCGATTGCATGGAAGTGACTTCCGTGCGCTTGCATCCGGGCAGCAAGACCCCGGAGCGGCCCGATTTCGCGGTCAGCTGCCGCAACGCCGCCGGCGAGCTGATGCAGATGGGCTTCAATGAAGACGATCTGAACTAGTCGAGGCAGCTGGTTTCTCTATCCGCAAACGCTATCGGTCAAACGGCTGGCTGCTGGCTCAACTCAGCAGCCAGCCCAGCAACAAGCCACCGAACAACAGCCATTTCAGCGCGTAATAGCCAAGGCGGCTCTGCGCCTTGATGCGCTTGCCGAACAAGCGCACCGCCTGCACATAGCGGAACAGGCGGTTGAGCGCGCCGGTGCGGTCGCCTTCCTGATTGGGGGAACTGGCTGCGCCCAGCAGCAGGCGGCTGATCTGGCGGTTGCACCAGGCGGCGAGCCGGAAGCGCATCGGCCGCTCGATATCGCAGAACAGGATGATGCGCTGATGCTTGGTGGCGTTCTCCGCATAGTGCAGATAGGTTTCGTCGAACAACACCGCCTCGCCGTCGCGCCAGCTGTAGCGTTCGCCGTCCACCTCGATGTAACAGGCCTCGCTCTGCGGCGTGGACAAACCCAGGTGGAAACGCACCGAGCCGGCGAAGGGGTCGCGGTGGCGCACCAGTCGGCCGCCCGGCGGCAGGCTGGCGAACATCGCCGCCTTGATCGAGGGAATGCCTTGCAGCAGCGCGGTGGTCTCGGGGCACAGCTTGGCCGCGG
The DNA here is from genome assembly GCF_001043555.1 of Chromobacterium sp. LK1. Classification (NCBI taxonomy): domain Bacteria; kingdom Pseudomonadati; phylum Pseudomonadota; class Betaproteobacteria; order Neisseriales; family Chromobacteriaceae; genus Chromobacterium; species Chromobacterium sp. LK1. Next base: position 60,905 of record NZ_LDUI01000052.1, read on the forward strand.
ATGGGTGCGGCTGGTCGTACCACTTGAGGTAGAAGCGTTTCCAGCCGGATTTGAAAAAGGAATTGAAGCCCAGGTCGTCATAACGGTCGGACGCCTTGATCGCGCCGTCGTTGGACAGGGCCAGCGCCTCGGTGCGGATGCGCTGCCAGTTATCGTTCAGCGTTTGCAGTTCGGGAAAACTTTGCAGTGGTAGGTAGGGGCGGGCTGGCAGGGTGGAGAACAGGTAGCAGAAGCAGTTGATCGGCGCCATGAAGGTGGAGTGATCGGTCAACTGCCGCCAGAAACCCAGGCGCTGGCGGCCGCGAAAGTGGATGTAGACAGTGCAGAGCGCAAAGATCAGCACAATGGAGATTTTGAAATAGGGCATGCCGGAACAATCTCGATTTTTCGCGAAGATGGCTTCAATTTCATGCAATTCGGCGGTTTGGGGCGACTGGCCATTGGTCTAGTCGACAGCGCCGGCGGTGTAAAACGGCCTTTGGGACCGTCTGTTGATTTGAGCGCCCGCGTCAGTGGAAGTCAAGTCGGCGCGTGTCGCCTGCTTGAAGGTTTGTGTCATGTTTCTGGCATTGGGCGAGGCCGTACTGTCTGTAGAATGATTTGCCGCCCGCGGGCGGACATGCAACCACCCACCCAAGAGCCGCCCACCATGCAAGCCCAAGCTATCGCCGCCGCCGCGCCGGCGCAAGAAAACCTGGAGCCGATCTGGCTCAACGCCAGACAAGGCCAACTGGCCCGCGCCGTCGTGATGGCGCGCCCGTGCGACTTCGCCTTCAACGAACAGACCGGCGCCGACAATGTATTCCAGCATCGGCTGCAACTGCCTGCCGCCGAGGTCACCGCGTTGGCGCTGGCCGAATTCGACGCGATGGCGCAGCGCCTGCGCAATCATGGCGTCGAAGTGCTGGTGCTGGAGAAAAGCCCGGACGGCTACCCGACGCCGGACGCGGTGTTTCCCAATAACTGGTTCAGCACCAGCGTGGATGGCAGCCTGCACGTTTATCCTATGCATACCTTGAACCGGCGCCGCGAGCGGCGGGTGGAGGAGCTATGCCAACTGCTGCTGAGCCATGGCTACGAGGTGGAGCAAGTCGTGTGGGCCGGCCCGCCGCAGGAAGAAGAACTGATTTTGGAGGGCACCGGGGTGATGGTGTTCGACCATCCTCGCAAGCGGGTGTACGCGGCGCGCTCGCAGCGTTGCCATCCAAGCGCGCTCTACCGTTACGCGCGCCGACGCGGCCTGGAAGCGGTGCATTTGTTCGATACCGTGGACAGCCGCGGCGTGCCCATCTACCACACCAATGTGATGATGAGCGTGGGCGAAGGCTTCGCGGTGATTTGCTCCGAGAGCCTGCACCGGCCGGAGCAGCGGCGGCAAGTGCTGAGCGCGCTGAGCGAGCACCATGAGGTGATAGACATCAGCCTGGCCCAGGTGGAGCGCAGCTTCTGCGGCAATATCCTGCAATTGCGCGGCGCCGGCGGCCAGCCGCTGATCGCGATGTCGGAACAGGCGTGGAACGGCTTCACGTCGGCGCAGCAAAGAGTGTTGGAGCGGCACGGCCAGCCGGTGGTCAACCCCATTCCCACCATAGAGGCGGTGGGCGGTGGTAGTTGTCGCTGCATGCTGGCCGAGGTGTTCCTGCCGCGCATTCGCTAGCGGTTGTCCCGGCAAGGGCCGGGAACGCGTTTCGTCGCGGCTCGTTCGGGAGGGAGGCTAGGCCGCCTGGACAACTCAATCCACGGTTCAGACGCGGCCGCGCGGTTCCGGCAGCGCCGCGGCCTTGCAGTAGGAACCGGACGCCCTGAGCGTGTTTAGCGGCTACGTGTCTCTTTCATACCAGTCTTTGCTGGCGTTCACGATGCGAACAACCAGCAGCATGGCGGGGACTTCAACCAACACGCCGACAACAGTGGCCAGCGCCGCTCCGGAATGAAATCCGAACAGGCTGATGGCGGTGGCCACCGATAGTTCAAAGAAGTTGGACGCGCCAATCAACGCGGACGGGCAGGCCACGCTATGCTTTTCTCCGACGAGCCGGTTGAGCCAGTAGGCCAGGGCGGAGTTAAAGAACACTTGGATCAAAATGGGGACCGCCAGCAAGGCAATCACTAGCGGCTGCTGCAATATCGCTTCGCCCTGGAAGGCGAAGAGCAGAACCAAGGTCGCGAGCAGGGCCGCGATCGACCAAGGGCCAATCTTGCTCATGGCGGCCTCGAAAGCCGCCTGCCCCTTGGCTAGCAGCGCCTTGCGCCATGATTGCGCCAAGATGACCGGAATCACGATGTAAAGCACGACCGATACCAGCAGGGTGTTCCATGGCACGGTGATCGCGGAGATGCCGAGCAGGAGGCCGACGAGCGGGGCGAACGCCACAACCATAATGCTATCGTTCAAGGCGACCTGCGACAGCGTGAACAAGGGGTCGCCATTGCTCAGCCGGCTCCACACGAAGACCATGGCGGTGCAGGGCGCGGCGGCTAGCAGGATCAGTCCGGCAATATAACTGTCCAGCTGCTCCGCCGGGAGCATGTGAGCAAATAGGTTGCGAATGAACAGCCAGCCTAGAAACGCCATGGAGAACGGCTTAAGCAGCCAATTCACCACCAGGGTCACGCCAATGCCGCGAACATGATGGCGTACTTCGTGCAGCGCGCCAAAATCGACTTTGACCAGCATGGGAATGATCATCACCCAAATCAGCAAACCGACGGGAAGGTTGACCTGGGCGATTTCCAGCTTGCCGATAGCCTGGAAGACCTGAGGCAGCGTTTGTCCCAGCGCGATTCCCGCGATGATGCAAAGAAAAACCCAGAGGGTCAGGTAGCGTTCAAACCTGCTCATCGACGCCGGGCTGTCCCGGTGAAGGGGGGCGTCACAGGGGGTGGACAAAACGATTCTCCTTTTTGATAAGGTGTGGGCTGACCGGGAGTTTGCGATTGAGTGGATAGAGCCAGCCGGCTGGCCACGTCCCGATGGCTTGCATGGGCTGCAACCAGCATGGTCATGGCCGTCATGCTGCTTTGCCTTCAGGGCAGCAAGCCGCCGATACGATCCAGTTCCGTTTTCAGGCGCGTGGGGTCTTGTCGCAACTCGGCCAGCGGCAAGGCCAGGAAGGCTTCAATCCGGGTGCGCAGAATGCGGTAGGCCGCCATGAAGGCCGCGTCGATTTCCGCGTCTGAGCCGGTGGCGTGGGCGGGGTCTTCCACTCCCCAGTGGCTGCGCAGCGCCTGCCCCAGGTAGGCGGGGCAGGTTTCGCCGGCGGCGCCGGCGCAGACGGTGATGACGATGTCGGGCGTGGCCGGCAGATTGTCCCAGGATTTGCTGCGGCAGCCCTCGGCAGCAATTCCTTCGCGCTTCAAGAGCGCCAGCGAGCGCGGATGCACTTGTCCGGCAGGTTGGCTGCCCGCGCTCATGGCCTTCCAGCCGGCCGGCGCCAGGTGCTTGAAAACGGCTTCGCCCAGGATGGAGCGGCAGGCGTTTCCGGTGCACAGGAAAAGCACGTTCATGGCATCAGTTTTCCGTGTCAGTTTTGGATGATGGGGGCAGGGCGGCTTCTGGGCAGCATGAGTCCGCACGCATGTCGACGCATTGCTCCGGATGGCCGGCGCAGCACTCTTCGGTCAAATAGGCAATCAATTCCAGCATCAAGGTCAAATTGGCGCGATAGCGCTGGTAGCGTCCTTCCTGCTCCACCGAAACCAAGCCTGCATGGCTCATGCCCTTGAGGTGAAAGGACACATTGTTGGGAGGAAGGTTGAGCGTGCCGGCGATTTGGCCTGCCACCATGCCTTCCAGTCCTTGCCTGACCAGCAAGCGGTAAATGTCGAGCCGGATGCTGGAAGAGAGGGATTCGAAGATTTGGGTCGCGGTTTTGTTTTCCATGATTCAACTATACAAGAACTATTGAAAGAATGTCTAGATCCATTATCATGGCTTGCGTTCCGCTCACCCTTGTGAGGCCGCAACGCGGGGTTCGCACAGGGGGATTGACTCGTTATCTGCAGGAGGCCGCTATGCTCATCCATTCCCCCGATTTGCCCAATGTCCGGGCTGATCTATTTGAAAGCCCGTCGTATTCGCAGTTGTCTGCGGTGCCCGCATCCAAGCATGCGCCCCGCTTTTTACTGCTGTACGGCTCGTTGCGCGAGCGCTCATACAGCCGTTTCTTGGCTGAGGAGGCGGGCCGTTTGTTGCTTGCGATGGGGGCGGAGGTCAGGATGTTCGATCCCAAGGGTTTGCCATTGCCGGATGATGCTCCGGATAGCCACCCCAAGGTGCAGGAGCTGCGCGAACTTGTTTTGTGGGCCGAGGGCATGGTGTGGTGTACCCCGGAACGGCATGGGGCAATGACCGGCGTCATGAAGACGCAAATCGACTGGATTCCGCTGTCCGCTGGGGCCGTTCGTCCCACTCAGGGCAAGACCTTGGCGGTGCTGGAGGTGTCCGGCGGTTCTCAGTCGTTCAATGCGGTCAACCAACTGCGCATCTTGGGGCGCTGGATGAGGATGCTGACCATTCCAAATCAGTCCTCGGTGCCCAAGGCTTTCCTCGAGTTCGACGAGGGCGGCAGGATGAAGCCATCCGCCTACTATGACCGGGTAGTGGATGTGATGGAGGAGTTGATGAAGTTCACGCTGCTTACCCGCGATGTGTCCCCCTATCTGACGGACCGTTACAGCCAGCGCAAGGAAAGCGCGGAAGCCTTATCTTTGCGGGTGAGCCAGCACAGTATTTAGCCGTCGGACAGGGCGCCGCAAGGGCGGCGCCCTGAAGCGGCCTTACTTCACGCTGACGCCGCTGAACTGGTAATCACCGAAGGGGCTGATCTTGAAGCCGTTCACTTCCTTGCGCATCGGCTGATTGATGATGGAGTGGGCGATGGTGGTCCACGGCAGGTCGCGCTTGAACAGGGTTTGCGCCTGGGAGTACAGCTTGGCGCGCTCGGCCTGATCGTTCAGGGTGCGGGCCTTGATGATCAGCGCGTCGAACTCCTTATTGCAGTAGCGCGAGTAGTTGGAGCCGTTCACCGCCTCGCAGCTGAGCAGCACGCCCAGGAAGTTGTCCGGGCTGGCGTAGTCGCCGGTCCAGCCCATCAGGCCGGCGTCGTGTTCGCCGCGCTTCATCCGCTTCAGGTATTCGCCCCATTCATAGGTCACGATCTTGGCCTTGACGCCTATCTTGGCCCAGTCGGACTGTATCATCTCCGCCATCAGCTTGGCGTTGGGGTTGTACGGCCGCTGCACCGGCATCGCCCACAAGCTCAGCTCGAAGCCGTTGGGATAGCCGGCCTTGGCCAGCAGCGCCTTGGCGGCGGCCACATTGTAGGGCGCGTTCTTCAGGCTCTTGTTGTAGGACCACAGCGAGGATGGGAAGGGGTTGCTGGCGGCTTGGCCCTGGCCCTGGTAGACCGCGTCTACGATGGCCTGGCGGTTGATCGCCATGTCCAGCGCCTGGCGCACCTCGCGCTTCTGGAGCTGCGGCTTGTCCAGGTTGTAGCTGAGGTAGCCGATATTGAAGCCGGGCGCGGTCAGCATTTTCAGCTTGGGATCGGTCTTCATCACCGCCAGATCGCTGGGGCGCGGATAGGACATGATCTGGCACTCGCCGGCCTTCATTTTCTGATAGCGCACCGAGGGGTCGGTGGCGATGGCGAACACCAGATTGTCCACCTTCACCGCGCTCTTGTCCCAATACGCCTTATTGCCGGCGTAGCGGATCTGGGCGTCCTTCTGGTAGCGCTTGAAGATGAAGGGGCCGGTGCCCACCGGTTTCTGGTTGATGTCGGCGGCGCGGCCGGCCTTGAGCAGCTGCTCGGCGTATTCGGCGGACAGGATGGAGGCGAAGGGCATGGCGATCTTGATCGCCAGGTCCGCGTCCGGCGCTTTCAGCACGAAGCGCACCGTCTGCGCGTCCACTTTTTCCACGGCGCTGACGTTGCTGGCCAGGCCGGTGTCCACCGCGTAGGGGAATTCCGTGTTGTAGGCTTTGCGGAAGGGGTGGTTCTTGTCGAACATGCGCATGAAGGTGAACACCACGTCGTCGGCGTTGAAATCACGCGTCGGCTTGAAGTAATCGGTGGTGTGGAACTTCACACCCTGGCGCAGCTTGAAGGTGTAAACCTTGCCGTCCGGCGAGGCGCTCCAGGTGGTGGCCAGGCCGGGAATGGCCTTGGTCGAGCCTTTCTCGAAACCCACCAGGCGGTCGAACAGCGCGTGGCCGGCCGCGTCGAAGGTGGTGCCCGAGGTGAACTGGGCGGAGTCGAAGCCGTCCGGGCTGGCTTCGGAGCAGTAGACCAGGGTGCCGGCAGCCTGGACGGAGACGGCGAAAGCGGCGCAGCAGGCCGCGGCCAGCAGAGTGGCGGAGGTTCTCATCTATTTCCCTTTCTGAGCGATTCAGCGTGGCGGGGCGCGGCTGGCGCCGCTATCCGCCCGCCAATTGGCGCGTTGGCGCGCCTGTGTTGTTGTCGGGTTTAGCCGCGGTCCTTTGCATCCGCGGTGCCAACAGCATAACGATTGTTCGCGCACAGTCAATCGCCATCGTGGCGCATGCTGTTATGTCTTTATTGTTTTTTTGAAATGAAATCTATTGAAAAGCCCCATGTGAGCGCTGGAACATCGCTGGCGCCGAGGCCAGCGATGCCGGCCGGAGGTTTGTCGCGCTCAGCCGGCCATGGCGTCCAGCGACTCCGGCAACACCTGACCGCCGTCGACGATCAGGGTCTGGACGGTGATGAAGCCGGCCTCCTTGCTGGCGAAGAACAGCGCGGCGTTGGCGATGTCGTCGACGCTGCCCAGCCGCCGCAGCGGCACCGCCGCCGCCATTTTGTTCAGATAGTCCTCGCCCAGCTCATGCAGGCCCTCGGTCAGCACATTGCCCGGCATCACCGCGTTGATGGTGATATCGTCGCGCGCCAGCTCCAGCGCCGCGCTGCGCATGAAGCCCAGCTGCGCCGCCTTGCTGGCGCCGTAATGGCTCCAGCCGGCATAGCCGGTGACCGGACCGGTGATGGAGGAGGTGAGGATGACGCGGCCGTACTCGGCCTGGCGCAGAAAGGGCAGCGCCGCCTGCACGCACAGGAAGTTGCCGCGTACATTGGTGTGCTGCACCTGGTCCCACTCCTCGGCGCTCATGCTTGCCAGCGGGGCGGACGGGAAGATGCCGGCATTGCAGCACAGGATGTCCAGGCCGGCCTGCGCCGCGGTGGCGGACAGCAGGCGGGCAACGTCCTCCGGCCGGGCCACATCGGCGATGTGACCGGCCGCGTTCAGCCCTTCGGCGCGCAGCCGGGCCAGCGCGGCATCCAGTTTGTCCTGACTGCGGCCGCTGATCGCCACGCGCGCGCCGGCGCCGGCGAAGGCACGGGCCAGGCCCAGGCCGATGCCGGCGGTGCCACCGGTGATGAGTACGCTCTTGTCCTTAAGCGGGGTCAACATGGATAGGTCTCCTTGAACGAGGGTGAAAGGGGATGGCGGCGCTAGCGCAGCGCCGGATCGGCGCGCAGCCGTTGCGCCATCAATTCGATGAAGGCGCGGGTCTTGGCCGAAGCCAGCCGGCCTTGCTGATGGACGATGTGAATGGCCTGGACCGCATCATCGCTGTCGCTCAGCACCGTGCGCAACTGGCCGGAAGCCAGCAGCGGCGCGGCCTGATAGGACAACAGACGGGTAATGCCGACGCCGGCCGCCGCGGCGGCGATCGCCGCCTCGTTGTCGCTGACGGTGAGTCGGGGCGTCAGCCGCGCGCTCAGTATCTTGCCGCCGCGCTGGAAGCGCCATTCAGCGACGGAACCGACGCCGCGCGACGCGATGATGGCGTGGCGGCGCAAATCCTCCAGCGAGGCCGGCGCACCGTGTTCCGCCAGATAGTCCGGCGACGCACACAGCAGCAGCCGTACTTGGCCCACGCGTTGCGCGCGCAGGCTGGAATCCGGCAGTTCGCCGATGCGTATCGCCACGTCCACGCCTTCTTCCAGCAGATTGACCACTCGGTCCAGCAATAGCGCGTCCACGGTCACTCCGGGGTGGCGGCGCAGGAAGTCGCTGATGCCCGGCATCACGTAACGGCGGCCGAACAGCACCGGAGCGGTCACGGTCAGCAAACCGCGCGGCGGCGCGTCTATGCCGGCGGCGGCTTCGTCCGCCTCGTCGGCCGCGGCGATGACGCGGCGCGCGTCCTCCAGATAGCGCTGGCCGGCCTCGGTCACACGCACATGACGGGTGCTGCGGTTCAGCAGCCGCACTTGCAGCCGAGTTTCCAGCGCGGCCACCGCGCGGGTCACCGCTGGCGGCGACAAGCCCAGTTTGCGCGCCGCGCCGGCAAAGCTTTCCGCCTCCGCCGTGGCGATGAATACAGTCATCAGATGGAATCTGTCCATATTTTTTGCCGCCATTATTCCGGTATCCGGAATAGCGCATTCTGCGGCCGAGTCATGCCGATGGCAAGCGCTGGCCGGCTGCGCTCACGGCCGTTCTCGCGCGCGTACCTTATAGGGGGATGCCCGCGGCGGTGGCGGGGATGCGTCGTCGGCTTATCCATTTGGCTTTATTTGCAGGTAAAGAAATATCGGCTTTTCAAGGCCTTGCATCGGCCATAAACGGCTGTTAACGTAAATTAGAAAATTTGCATGTTCGATACAAACAGTGTTATAACTTATTAGGTTTTTCATCAGGCGCACACCGCGCCACTCAAAATCGGCAGCTTTGCCGCTGTCGAACTCCGCGTTTTACGCACCTCATGTCCGGTGAACACCGGATGTCTATCTACTGGCAGCTCTCTAGTTGTCGCGATCATTACAGCGGATCGTCGTGGCCCTGGCCGCCATCGGTTCCGCCTAGGAGGACGCAGATGCACAAAAGAGCGTTTAGCAAGCGCAGCATGATCGGGCTGATCCTGGCCGCAGTGGCGGCGGGATTGATTTACGGCGTCAGCCCCGCCGTATGGAGCGAGTACCGCGAAGACCTGCTGTACCTGGGGCGTCAGCATCTCTGCCTAGTGGGCGCGTCCATGGCGTTGGCCCTGGCGGTGGGCTTGCCCAGCGGCGTGCTGCTCAGCCGTCAGCGGCTGCGGCACAGCGCTGAATACTGGATGCAGATTTTCAATATCGGCAACACCTTGCCGCCGATGGCGGTGCTGGCGCTGGCCATGGCCCTGATCGGCATCGGCGACGCGCCGGCCATCGTCGCGCTATTCCTGGCGTCCTTGCTGCCCATCGTGCGCAATACCTATGCCGGCCTGGCCGGTTTGTCTCCGGCGCTGCTGGAAGCGGCGGACGCGCTGGGCATGACCCCGCGTCAGCGGCTGTGGCGGGTGGAATTGCCGAATGCCTTCCCGGTGATGCTGTCCGGCGTGCGGGTGGCCCTGGCGCTGAATGTGGGCACCGCGCCGCTGGCTTTCTTGATCGGCGCCAGCAGCTACGGCGAACTGATCTTCCCCGGCATCTACCTGAACAATCACACCGCCTTGCTGCTGGGCGCCGGCGCCACCGCGCTGATCGCGCTGGCCTTGGACCTGGCGCTGGCCGGCGTGGGCCGTCTGGCGGCCGCTCGCGGCCTGGCCTGATTCGAACACCCCGCTGTCGCCCGTTCCGACTGGCGTCCACACGGAGGATATCCATGACACAAGCACTTCTTTTCCCACGCTGGCGCAAGCTGGCGCGCCGCGCGCTGGCGCTGGCGGCCTTGCTGCTGGCCGCGCCAGCGTTTGCCGCCGGCCTGGTGCTGGGCAGCAAGAACTTCACCGAGCAACACCTGCTGTCCGAGATCACCTCGGAGTACCTGAACAGCAAAGGCTACCAAGTGATGCGCAAGCCGGATCTGGCGACGGTGATCCTGCGCAATGCGCTGGTGAACCGCCAATTGGACCTGGCTTGGGATTACACCGGCACCGGCCTGATCATCCACCACGGCATTCAGAAGAAAATGAGCAGCGAGGAGGCTTACGCCACGGTGAAGAAGCTGGACGAGCCGCTGGGCCTGATCTGGTTGAACCCGGCGCCGCTCAACAATACCTACGCGCTGGCGATGCGGCGCGTGCGCGCCGAGGCCGAGGGCGTGCGCACCTTGTCCGACCTGGCGCGGCGGGTGAATGAGAGCAATGAAAGCGCCAAGCGCTGGCAGTTGGGCTTCGACATGGAGTTCGCCGGCCGGCCGGATGGACTGAAGCCGATGCAGCAGTTGTACGGCATGGAGCTGAGCCGGCCGCAGATCCGCCAGATGGACCCGGGCCTGGTTTATAACGCCATCCGCGACGGCTTCGTCGACGCCGGACTGGTTTACACCACCGACGGCCGCGTCAAGGGTTTCGACCTGGTGGTGCTGCAGGACGACCTGGGCTATTTCCCCGCCTATGCCGCCACCCCGGTGGTGCGCCGCGAGACGCTGGAGGCCAATCCCGGCCTCGCCGATGAGTTGAACAAGCTGGCGGCGCTGATGGACAACGACACCATGGCGGCGCTCAACGCCAAGGTGGATATCGAGCACCGTCCGGTGAAGGAAGTCGCCAGCGAATTCCTGCGCCAGCGCGGCCTGATCTAAAGGAGGCCGCATGGAAACCCTATTGCAAACCTGCCAGTTCATCTGGCAAGACTTGCCGCAAATCGCCACCTTGACGGAACAACATCTGAGGCTGGTGGGCATCGCCGTCGGCCTGGCGGTGCTGCTGGGCGTGCCGCTGGGGGTGCTGATCGTGCGCTTCCAGGCGCTGGCCGGCCTAGTGCTGAGCCTGGCCACCATTGTGCTGACCATCCCCGCCATCGCGCTGTTCGGCCTGATGATCCCGCTGTTTTCCCTGATCGGACAGGGCATAGGCGCGGTGCCGGCGATTACCGCCGCCTTCCTCTATTCCCTGCTGCCCATCGTGCGCAACACCCACACCGCGCTGACTCATCTGGACCCTGGCGTGCGTGAAGCCGGCCGCGGCCTGGGCCTGACCTTCTGGCAGCGGCTACGCTGGGTGGAACTGCCGCTGGCCACGCCGCTGATCTTCGGCGGCATCCGCACCGCGGTGGTGCTGAACATCGGCGTGATGGCGATTGCCGCCATCGTCGGCGCCGGCGGCCTGGGCACCTTGATCTTGCACGGCATCAGTCAGAGCGACATCCGCAAACTGATTGCCGGCGCACTGGCGGTGAGCGTGCTCGCCGTCGCCATGGATTGGTTGTTGCTGCGCGCTCAGCGCGCGCTGACCCCGAAAGGAATTCGTTGATGATTGAACTGCAAAACCTCTGCAAGCAATTTACCCAGAAAAACGGCCAAGTCTTCCAGGCGGTGGACAATGTCAATCTGCACGTGCCGGAAGGCGAAATCTGCGTGCTGCTGGGGCCGTCCGGCTGCGGTAAGACCACCACCATGAAGATGATCAACCGGCTGATCGAGCCGACATCGGGCAAGGTGCTGATCAATGGCGAGGACACCGCCGGCATCGACTCGGTGACATTGCGCCGCCAGATCGGCTACGTGATCCAGCAGATCGGCCTGTTTCCCAATATGACCATCGAGGACAACATCACCGTGGTGCCGCGCATGCTGGGCTGGGACAAGAAGCGTTGCCGCGAGCGCGCGCGCGAACTGATGAGCATGGTGGCGCTGGATCCCAACCGCTTCCTGCAACGCTATCCGCGTGAAATGTCCGGCGGTCAGCAGCAGCGCATCGGCGTGATCCGCGCGCTGGCGGCCGACGCTCCGGTCTTGCTGATGGACGAGCCCTTCGGCGCGGTGGACCCGATCAACCGCGAGCAGATCCAGAACGAATTCCTGCAAATGCAGCGCCAGCTGGGCAAGACCGTGATGCTGGTCAGTCACGATATCGACGAGGCGATCAAGCTGGGCGACCGCATCGCGGTATTCCGCCAGGGCCGCATGGTGCAATGCGCCGGCTCCGACGAAATCCTGGCGCGGCCGGCCGACGACTTCGTCGCCAGCTTCGTCGGCCAGGACCGCACGCTCAAGCGCCTGCTGCTGGTGCAGGCCGGCGAAGTGGCCGATCAGCAGGAAACGCTGACCGCGCGGCTGGACACGCCGCTGGCGGCCGCTTACAGCCTGATGGACGACAACGACCTGATGCACCTGACCGTGGTGGACGCGGACGGCTTGCCGCTGGGCTTCGTGCGCCGGCGCGATGCGCGCGGCGCGGATGGCGTGTGCGCGGACAAGATCAAGCCGGTGAGCGTGACCGCGGCGGCGGGCGAGAACCTGCGCGTGGTGCTGTCCCGGCTGTATGAGCACAACCTGACCTGGATGCCGGTGCTGGACGACGACGGCCGTTACAATGGCGAAGTGTCGCAGGACTACATCGCGGACTATCTGCATTCCGGCCGCACTGCGGCGCGCGGCGCGCGCCAGGCCGCCGGCTGAGCGTCACAGCGTGGGGTCTTCGTCGGCTTCTCGGCGATAGGCCAGCAAATCGCCTGGCTGGCAGCTTAGCTGCCGGCACAGCGCGTCCAGCGTATCCAGCCGCAGGCACTTGACCTTGCCGCGTTTCAGCAGCGACAGGTTCTGCGGCGTGATGCCTATGGCCAGCGCAAGCGCTTTGGAGCTGAGCTTGCGCTGCGCCAATACCATGTCCAGCGTGATCACCACGGTCATGCCGGTCTCCCCAGTGTTTGTCGTTTCGGTTCTCGCCGCGGCATGGCGGCGTGGAATCAACATACTCCTGTCTGGCTCGGCGCCGCAATGCGGCCATCAGTAGTTTTACCTATGGGCAAGCGGGTGGGGCGCACCTATGTTGGTAAGGCAGTGTTGCATATCCACTGCGCGCCGCCGCCGCGTTAACGGGCAAAATCATCGCGGCGCGGTAATTAATCATTGTTTTTGTCGGTTTGCGCGGAAGCTGGCGGATGCGCGCGCGGTTCGGGTTCGCGCCGCGCTTGTCTAAGCCGGTTCCGGCTCCTTATAGTGATGGCCATGAAGATGTTCAGCGCCGCGGCGACAGCGGACACGAAGATGGGGCTCTTGGCTTTTTTTGCGGCGGATGCCGCGCTGGAAGTGGAGGACGCGGACCATGGCGATCCGAACGGTAAGTGAGTTGCGCAAGCGGGCTGCGGCCGGCGAAACCCTGGATTTCCTGTTTTTTTGGGGGCACCGGCCCAAGCACGACGGCGGCGTCTGCAAGAGCTGCCTGAGTCAATGGTACATGGCGGGCTTTGAACTTGGCGGCACGCATTACGCCAGCGCCGAGCATTATATGATGGCGGAAAAAGCGCGCCTGTTCGAGGATGCCGAAACCCGCGGCCGCATACTGGCGGCGGCCAGCCCGGCCGAGGCCAAGGCGCTGGGGCGCCAGGTGCGTGGCTTTGATTCCGCCTTGTGGCAGCAGCGTTGTTGCGAGGTGGTGATGCAAGGCAATCTGGCCAAGTTCCGGCAAAATCCGTTATTGGGCGATTTTCTGCGCGGCACCGGCGACGCGGTATTGGTGGAAGCCAGCCCGGTGGATTGCATCTGGGGCATAGGCTGGGCCGAGGACGATCCGCAGGCACGGCTGCCTGAGATGTGGGACGGCAGCAATCTGCTGGGTTTCGCGCTGATGGAAGTGCGCGAGCAATTGCGCTAGCGCCGGCGGCGAACAAAAACAAGCCCTGTCGAATCCGGCAGGGCTTGTTTTGTTTGGCGTGGCCGCTTACTGCTGTTCGGCGTGGTAGCCGGTAACGCGCTCGACTTCTTCCTTGGAGCCGAGGAAGACCGCCACGCGCTCATGCAGCTTTTGCGGCTGGATTTCCATGATGCGCTGATGGCCGTTGGTGGCCGCGCCGCCGGCCTGTTCCACGACAAAGGCCATCGGATTGCCTTCATACATCAGCCGCAGCTTGCCGGCCTGATCCGGCGTGCGCGCGTCGCGCGGGTACATGAAAATGCCGCCGCGGGTGAGGATGCGGTGCACTTCCGCCACCATGGACGCCACCCAGCGCATATTGAAATCGCGGCCGCGCGGGCCGGTGCTGCCGGCCAGCAATTCGTCGACATAGCGCTTCACCGGCGCATCCCAGTGGCGCATATTGGACATATTGATGGCGAACTCGCCGGTGCTTTCCGGCACCTTCATGTCCGGGTGGGTCAACACGAAAGAGCCTTGCTCGCGGTCCAGTGTGAAGCCGTTGACGCCGCTGCCAAAGGTTAGCACCAGCAAGGTTTGCGGGCCGTACACGGTGTAGCCGGCGGCCACTTGCTCGGTGCCTGGCTGCAGGAAGGCGCCCTCGGTGGCGTGATCTATGCCATGCGGACAGCGCAGGATGGAGAAAATGGTGCCCACCGAGATATTGACGTCGATATTGGACGAGCCGTCCAGCGGATCGAACATCAGCAGGTATTCGCCCTTGGGGTATTCGCCGGGAATGTGATAGGGCAGCTCCATTTCCTCGGAGGCCATCGCCGCCAGGCTGCCGCCCCATTCATTGGCGTCCAGCAGGTAATCGTTGGCGATCACGTCCAGCTTCTTCTGCGCCTCGCCCTGGATATTGCCGGTGCCGGCCTCGCCCAGCACGCCGGCCAGCGCGCCCTTGTTCACCGAGTAGCTGATGGCCTTGCAGGCACGGCCAACGGTTTCGATCAGCAGGCGCAGCTCGGGCGGCAGCGAGCCGGCCTTGCGTTGCTGTTCGATCAAAAAGCGGGAGAGGGTGATGCGGCTCATGACTATCCTTAGCTTTGGGTGGTGCGCGAATGATAAGGCCGGCGCTACGCCGGCACAACGCGCCATTATAGCGGATAAGCCGTTTGCCGTCGTCATGGACGCCCCGCGCTGGCGGCCGGGCCACGCCAGCCATGGGCCAGCGACGCTTTGCGGACCATGAGTCCGTGGCATGGCCGGCTTGTTTGCTGCTTAATGCTTGAATGCCAAATCGCATGCATTTGGTATCGTTTCCGTCAGGCTGGCGCGCCGGCGATTCCTCTGCAGCCGCGGTCAAGCGCGGCTATGAATAAAGACAGGATCAAGCCGGCGGAGAATCATCATGAAAGCGATATTGGCGCTGCTATTGCTGCTGGCGGCTTGGCCAGCGCGGGCCATCACGATCTACACCGAGGACTGGCCGCCCATCACCTATCTGCATAACGGTGTGCCGGACGGCATGGCGGTGGAGGTGGTGCGCGAGATCCAGTCGCGCATGCATGACAATAGCGCGATTGAAGTGGTGCCCTGGGCGCGTGGCTACAAGGAGGTGACCACCGCGCCCAATGTGATGCTGTTCACCGTGGGGCGCAATGACGCGCGTGAGAAGCAGATGACGCTGCTGGGACCCATCGCCATTTCCCAGACCGTGTTGCTGGCGCGCAAGGGCGAAGCCGCCGCTCTGCTGGCCTTGGGCTCCGGCATATATCAGCGTCCGGTGGGCGCTTACCGTGGCAGCATCTTCGCCGACGCGGCCTCCGCCGCCGGCTTCGTCGAGGTGGATCTGGCGCCGACGCCGCAAGTGACCGCGCAAAAGCTGCTGGTGGGCCGCTACGATATGTGGTCGGAAGGCGGTTTCGTGGTCGCCTCGGTGCTGAAAGACATCCATCAGCCGCCGGACGCGGTGGAAGTGGTCAAGGTGCTGGAGTCGCTGGAACTCTACCTGGCGTTCTCGCGCGGCACTTCGGCGGCCGAAATCCGGCGCTGGCACGACGCCTTCGCCGCGGTCAAGAAAGACGGCGCCTTCAAGCGCATCTACAATAAATGGCTGCCGCGCGACACCGCGCCGCCGGAGCTGAGGCAGATCGGCGTGACCCCGCGCTGAACCCGGCTCAGGCGGTTTCCGGGCGCGCGGCCTCGCTTTCCAGCCAGCGGCAGAACGCCGCCACCGTCGCGTCTTCCGCCGCCATGCGCGGCGCCACCCAGCAATAGTCGCGCACCGTCGCCACCGGCGCCGGCAACGGCGACAGCAATGCGCCGGCATCGATCTGCGCCTGCGCCATCGGCATCGGCCCCAGCACCACGCCCAGGCCATCCATCGCCGCCTGCAGCGCCAGGGAGAAGCGATCGAAATGCATGGCGCTGGCCGGTTTCAGCTCCGGCACCCCGGCCAGGGTCAGCCAGCGCTGCCAGGCGGTTGGGCGGGTATCGGCGTACAGCAAGGTATGCCGGGCCAGGTCCGCCGGACTGGCGATGGGCGCCGCCGCCAGCAGCGCCGGGCTGCACAGCGGCAGCTCCCACTCCTTCAGAAACGGCTTGGCGATATGGCCGGGCCAATCGCCGGGACCACGGCGGATGGCGATGTCGAACGGGCTGTCCAGCCGGCTGATGTCGCGGTCCGAGGTGGCCAGGTGCAGCTCCAGCTCCGGAAACTGCTCGCGAAAGCGGCTCAGCCGTGGCAGCAGCCAATGCATGGCGAAAGTGGGCGTGGAATTGATGCTGAGCCGGCGCTGGCGGTCCGGCTGCAGCAGCTGGGAGGTGGCGTTGGCGATCAAATCCAGGCCGTCCTGCACCTGCACCAGATAGCGCCAGCCAGGGTCGGTCAGCTTGACGCGGCCGCCGCTGCGCTCGAACAGCGGCACGCCCAGCCAATCTTCCAGCTGCTTGATCTGCTTGCTCACAGCCCCGTGGGTGACGAAGAGTTCGCCGGCGGCGGCGGAAAAGCTTTCCAGACGAGCCGCTGCCTCAAAAATACGCAGGGTGTTGAGTGGGGGATAAGTGCTCATGCTGTGATTTTATCTCACAATCTATGTTGCGATAACTCGTTTGAAAGCGGACCGCTAACAGCGTAATCTTCAGGCATGAAATCTGGGCCGCGGCCATCGGCATCTCACCGCGCGGTCCATAGCCTTGCCGGCATCGCCGCGCGCAGCAGCGCGGGCCATGCCGGGGACGCTGCCGACAACCCAAGCTATAAAGGTCAAAGTCATGCTGGAAGCTTATCGTCAACACGTGGCCGAGCGCGCCGCGCTGGGTATCCCGCCGCTGCCGCTGTCCGCCAAACAAGTGGAAGCGCTGGTCGAACTGCTGAAAAACCCGCCCAAGGGCGAGGAAAGCACCCTGGTCGATCTGATCACCCATCGCGTGCCGCCGGGCGTTGACGATGCCGCCAAGGTCAAGGCTTCCTTCCTGGCCGCCGTGGCCGAGGGCGACGTCAAATCCCCGCTGATCTCCCGCGAGCTGGCCACTCAGCTGCTGGGCACCATGCTGGGCGGCTACAACATCAAGCCGCTGATCGACCTGCTGGACGACGCCGCCGTGGCGCAGATCGCCGCCGATGGCCTGAAGAAAACCCTGCTGATGTTCGACGCCTTCCACGACGTGAAGGAGAAAATGGACAAGGGCAACGCCCACGCCAAGCAAGTGGTGGAATCCTGGGCCAACGCGGAATGGTTCACCAGCCGTCCGGCGGTGGCCGAGAAAATCACCGTCACCGTGTTCAAGGTGACCGGCGAGACCAATACCGACGACCTGTCCCCGGCGCCGGACGCCTGGAGCCGTCCGGACATCCCGCTGCACTACCTGGCCATGCTGAAAAACGCCCGTCCCGGCATCACCCCGGAAGAAGACGGCAAGCGCGGCCCGATGCAGTTCATCGAAGACCTGAAGCAAAAAGGCCATCTGGTCGCTTATGTCGGCGACGTGGTCGGCACCGGCTCCAGCCGCAAATCCGCCACCAATAGCGTGATCTGGGGCACCGGCGAAGACATCCCTTACGTGCCGAACAAGCGTTTCGGCGGCGTCTGTCTGGGCGGCAAGATCGCTCCCATCTTCTTTAACACCCAGGAAGACTCCGGCGCGCTGCCCATCGAAGTGGACGTGTCCAAGATGGAAATGGGCGATGTGATCGACATCTACCCGTATGCCGGCAAGATCGAGAAGGCCGGCCAGAAGATCGCCGACTTCGCGCTCAAGTCCGAAGTGATCCTGGATGAAGTGCGCGCCGGCGGCCGCATCAACCTGATCATCGGCCGCGGTCTGACCGGCAAGGCGCGTGAAGCGCTGGGCCTGCCGGCATCCACCGAATTCCGCCTGCCCAAGGCCCCGGTCGATTCCGGCAAGGGCTTCAGCCTGGCGCAGAAAATGGTCGGTCGCGCCTGTGGCCTGCCGGAAGGCCAGGGCGTGCGCCCGGGCACCTACTGCGAACCGAAGATGACCACCGTCGGCTCCCAGGACACCACCGGCCCGATGACCCGCGACGAACTGAAAGACCTGGCTTGCCTGGGCTTCTCCGCCGATCTGGTGATGCAGTCCTTCTGCCACACCGCCGCCTATCCCAAGCCGGTGGACGTGAAGATGCACAAGGAACTGCCGGCCTTCATCTCCACCCGCGGCGGCGTGTCGCTGCGCCCGGGCGACGGCGTGATCCACAGCTGGTTGAACCGCCTGCTGCTGCCAGATACCGTGGGCACCGGCGGCGACAGCCACACCCGCTTCCCGATCGGCATCTCCTTCCCGGCCGGCTCCGGCCTGGTGGCCTTCGCCGCCGCCACCGGCGTAATGCCGCTGGACATGCCTGAATCGGTGCTGGTGCGCTTCAAGGGCAAGATGCAGCCGGGCGTGACCCTGCGCGATCTGGTCAACGCCATTCCGCTGTACGCGATCAAGCAGGGCCTGCTCACCGTGGCCAAGGCCGGCAAGAAAAATGCCTTCTCCGGCCGCATCCTGGAAATCGAAGGCTTGCCGGATCTGAAGGTGGAGCAAGCATTCGAGCTGTCCGACGCCTCCGCCGAGCGCTCCGCCGCCGGTTGCACCGTGCACCTGGACAAAGCGCCTATCATCGAATACATGACCTCCAACATCACCCTGATGAAGACCATGATCGCCAACGGCTATCAGGACGCGCGCACGCTGGAGCGCCGCATCAAGGCGATGGAGGCCTGGATCGCCAATCCGCAGCTGCTGAAGGGCGACGCCGACGCGGAATACGCGGCGGTGATCGAGATCGACCTGGCCGACATCCACGAACCCATCGTGGCCTGCCCGAACGACCCGGACGACGTGAAAACCCTGTCCGACGTGGCCGGCGCCAAGATCGACGAAGTGTTCATCGGCTCTTGCATGACCAATATCGGCCACTTCCGCGCCGCCTCCAAGCTGCTGGAAGGCAAGCGCGACATCCCGGTGAAACTGTGGGTGGCGCCGCCGACCAAGATGGACGCCGAACAACTGACCGCGGAAGGCCATTACGGTACCTTCGGCACCGCCGGCGCGCGCATGGAAATGCCGGGCTGCTCGCTGTGCATGGGCAACCAGGCGCAGGTGAAGGAGGGCGCCACCGTGATGTCCACCTCCACCCGCAACTTCCCCAACCGTCTGGGCAAGAACTCCAACGTCTACCTGGGGTCCGCCGAACTGGCCGCGATCTGCTCCCGTCTGGGCCGCATTCCGACCAAGGAGGAATACATGGCCGACATCGGCGTGCTCAATCAGAAGGCCGGCGAAGTGTACCGCTACATGAACTTCAACGAGATCGCCGATTACCAGGAACTGGCCGATACCGTGAAGGTGTAACGAAATCAGTAGATTGTGTTTTGGGGGCGTGTGCGGGTTTCGACCTTTTGATTTTTGATACCCCCATCGAGACCCCCAAATAGAAAAGGTGCTCAGGCACCTTTTCTATTTCAGTTCTCTTGAGGGCGTGCCTTCTGGGCAATCCAAATCAATATACCCTGCGCAGGCGGGGTATTGGTTTGGCGAGACGGGATGACGGCAGGCGAAATGCAAGCTTGAAGGTCATGCCAAAAAGCCGTGGAGAGTTATCTGGCATGCCGGCGATGAAGCCAGGGGTGCTGTGTTGAATAGCTGTGATGAACAGATAAGAAAGAGAATGTCTTTTGCAACTTTTTGTAAATGTTTTCGTGATTGGCCTGATGACGCTTTATCCCCTATGGCGAATATTCAGGCGCGCGGGCTTGCCGCCATATTATGCCTTGGCCGTTTTCATTCCCGCCGTAGGCATGCTGCTAGTAATGCTGGTGCTGGCAAATTCGGCATGGCCAGCGTTTAAAAATAATAAATAAAGGAGATGTTGACATGCTCTTATTAGTGGCTGCGGCAATAGTGGCTTTTATTGTCATCATTCTGTTTGGAATGGTGATTTCAAAGATGGGGTATTCAAAATGGGGTAGCTTGATCATCTTCGTTCCTGTTTTCAATATTCTTGCACTCTGGTATCTGGCCTTTGCCAAATGGCCGATCGAGGTGGCAGAACCCCAGAAGGATCAATAAAGTTGGACTTCTAGGAAGCTGCATCGGTCATAGCTAGCCAAGGAGTTCTGTGTCACTGCGCATGGTGTTTTTATCTTGTTGTGGGCAGTTTGCTGGTCGGGTCCATGCGCCTAGCCGGCACGCCAGCGCAAGCGCCGCCAAGCTGAGCCCCGCGGCCAGCCCATACCAGAGGCCGACGCCGCCCAGCCCTCCCTGGGTGGCCAGCATCCAGCCGCCGCCTATGCCTATCAGCCAATAGCCGATGCTGGCGATCCACATTGGCGCCAGCGTGTCGCGCAAGCCTTTCAGACTGCGCGACAAGATGATTTGAGCGGCATCCGCCAGCAAGAACCAGGCAAGAATGCCCAGCAGGATTTGGGCGTATCGCAACACCTCGGCCGCCTCGGCCTTGGCGGTATCGATGAAGATGCCGGCAATCCAGTCCGGCCCCCACCAGCAAAGCGCGGCCAGGGGAGCGGTCAGCACGGTGATCAGCAGCAGAGCGCTCCAGGCCAGCCGGCGGCCGCCGCGCACATCGCCCCGCGCCGCCTTGGCGGCCAGTTGCACGGTCAGTAAATCGCCTATTCCCAGCGCCAGGATGATGAAAAGATCGCCAACGTAGATGGCTATGGTGGTGGCGGCCATGAAGGCCACGCCGAAGTAGCCCGCCAGCAGCGTCACCACGCCGAACAAGCTGCTTTCGAACAAGCCAATAGCGAAGGAGGGCAGGCCGATGCGGAGCAGGTCGCGGCAGGTTTGTCTGTCCAGCCCAGACCGCGAGCACCAGCGAAAGCGGTAGCCGAGTCGATGCCGGCAGTGGCGAGCGATGGCGAACAACATCGCCCAACTGGCCAAGGCGGTTCCTATCGCCGCGCCGGGCAAACCAAGGGCGGGCAGGCCGAGCGCTCCGAAAACCAGTCCATAATTGAGCGCGGCATTCAGCAGCACACCGCCCAGGCTGACGACGAAGATCACCCGGTTCGCGCCCAGCGCCGAAACATAGGCGCGGTAGACGCTGAAACCCAGCATTGCGGGAATGCTCCAGCTGACGACGGCAAGGTATTGCCCGCACAAGGCGACCACGGCCGGGTCCTGGCCGGCAAGACGGAACGCCGCCGGCAGCAGCAAGGCGACGGCAATCAGCGCCGGGGACAGGGCGAGGCAGGCCCATAGACTGAGATCGAGCGCCGCCTGGGTACCGGCGTGATCACCGCGCGCATGGGCCTCGGAAACGAAGATGCACCCGGTCGAGACCAAGGCCATGCCGCCAAATATCAATGGAAACAGCGCGCCGATGGAAAGACCTATCGCCGCCAGCTCCGTGTTGCCGAGATGGCCGACGAAGGCCGCATCGGTAAGCGTCATCGCCACTTCGGCCAGATAGAAGCTGATCACGGGCAGCGAGCCCTTGAGCAAGCGGCGCTGCTGAAGCAGGGATCGCCGCACATGGCGGGTTGGCGGGCGGAAGGGGCCGGGCATTGGCGGTCTCCGCCATGAATCGCTGATGAGCGCTATTGCATCATGGAGATCTTGCCGGCAGCAAATCTACGCGGCCGCGATGGCCGGGAATGGAATGGGTTTTGCGCGCAGTCGCCGCTGCTAGACCAGCGCCTTCCTGAAAAACACCACTCTTTCAGTTTCCTCGAAACCCAGGCAGGCGTGCATGCGCTGCGAATCGACATTGCTCAGCGGCGCGTCGGACGCCAGTTCCGCGCAATCGTGCTCCAGGCCCCAGGCCTGCACCGCCGCAACGAGTTGCCGGGCGATGCCGTGTCGCCGGCAGGCGGGCAACACGAAAATGCCTTCCAGGAAAGCCACCGGGCTGTCGGCGCAACCATTGACATAGTCGTGCCGGATCGCCGCGTCGGCGAAGCCCACCGCCTGGCCGGTGGCGTCCCGCGCCAGGAAGGTGGCAAGGTGGCCCGACGCGAGGATGGCCTCGCCGTCGCGGTAGTGGGCGGCGGACGCATGGTGCGGCCAGAGTTGTTGGCGCAGCGCCACCCAGTCTGGCAGGGCGGCGTGGTCCAGTTTTTGAATCGGCATCGGTATTCCTGTGCCGGCGCGGCGGCGCCGGGAAAAACAAAGGGCCGGCAAGGCCGGCCCGGTGTGGAGACGGAAGGCGCGGCTTAGTCTACCTCGCCGCACAACTCGCAGGGTTGATCCGTTTCACCGTGGATGGCCAGGATGCCGACATCGCTGGCGCAGTGCTCGCAAAGGGTGAGCAAGGCTTGGGGGTTCTCCAAGGGTTCCTGGCTCATGCCGCTCAAAACTTGATACTGTTGCATGTCTCAGCCTTTCATTGCCTGGATGGAGCCCGTACCGTAAACCGATAACGGACACATCGCCATATTCAGATTGGACAGGTGGCCTGCTGCGACGCGTCATAAAACCGTCACGCCGTGGTCAGCACCACCACCGAAGAAATCACCACCGCCATGCCTAGCCAGCCCAGCGGCTTCAGCTTCTGGCCGAAGAACACCCGTGCGCCGATGGCGGTGCCGATGATGCCCAGCGCGCCCCACAGCGCGTAGGCCACCGCCAGATCGATGCCGCGCACCGCCTGGCCCAGCAAGGCGAAAGCCACCCATACCATGGCGATGGCGCCGAAGCCCCAGGCCTTGTGGCGGAAGCCGTTGGACTTTTCCAGCATCAGGTTGGCGGCCACTTCGATCAGCGCCGAAGACACCACGAATAAGTAGAAAACGGTTTTCATGCGGCTTGCTCCTCGGCGTTGCCATGGTCTTCGCCGAACACCACGCAGGCGATGCCGACCACGGACAGCGCCAGACCTATCATTTCCTGGGTCAGCAAGGCTTCGCCGAACACATAGACGCCGATCAGCGCCAGCCCGGCCAGGCCCAGCGCCTCCCAGGCGGCGTAGGCCACGCCCACCGCGATGGTGCGGATGGCCAGCGACAGGAAGTAGTAGGACAGCGCCAGCGCGGCGGCCATCACGCCATAGCCCCAGTAGCTTTCGGTGCGGGCGGCGTAGGCCATGAAGGAGGTGCCGATGATTTCGGTGACGATGGCGGCCAACAGGCACAGCCATCCCAGCATGGGTTGGTCTTGTTGATGAATGGGCATGAAAAGCTCCTGTGATGAAGATCCGGGGCCACATGCGCTAGAGGCGCAACAACGCTCCGCTAAACGCGCGGATGACGCCGTCAGCAAAGACAGTCGGTCGCTTAGGCTGCCCCGTGAAACCGTTTGGGGCAGAAGGGTTGTTTATCGCATTGAAGCGCAAGATAAGCGCAAAACGGCTGCGCGCTTAAGGTGGCTGTTTGATATTTTGAACAATTCTAGCTGATGTGGCTGAAATGTTCAACTTAATTGATAGTAATTTCTATCTAATGAAGGGCGGGTATCACTTGCAGCCAGCCATGCGCACATTGTAGCGACGCGCCAGCCGCGGCAAGGTGCCGTCGCGGCACATGGCGGCAAGCGCCTGATTGAAATCCGCCACGGTATTGGGTTTCACGTTTTTCAGCGGGAAGCCGTACAGATAGGTCAGCGGCTGAATGGTGGCGAGCGGGCGGATGCCGCTCAAGGCCTCGCGGCGGATCAGAAAGCGAGTGACGTCCTCGTTGGCGAACACCACCGCGTCCGCGCCATAGCGCAGGGCGGCCAATTTCTTCAACACCGTTTCCTGATTGTTTTCCACGGTGATGTTGATATTGGGCAGGCCGGCGACCAATTTATCCAGCGCGTTCTGGGTGATGGACGGCCCGTATACCGCGATGCGGCGCAGCGCCAGATCCTGGGGTTGTTGGTAGCGGAAGTTGGAACTGGCGGTGGCGAACAGGCCGTAGCTGCTGTTGAACACCGGTGCGCTCAAGGCCAGCGAAAGCCGGCGCTCCGGAGTATCCTGCACCGGGAAGATGCCATCCACCTTGCCCTCCTCGGCCAAGAGCAGCGCGCGGCGCCACACCATGGGCTGGATCTCGCAGCTCCAGCCCAGGCGCTGGCAGGCGGACACCAGCACATCCACCATCAGGCCCTGCGGCTGTGGCTTGTCGCTCACCTCGATGAAGGGCGGGAAGTCCTGGGTGGCGAAGTGCAGGGTGGCCGCGCCGGCGTTGGGCAAGAGCGACAAGGCGAGCGCGGCGCGGCTCAGCGATTTCAGCATCGGCGGTTTTTCTCCGTTCAGCATGCTTGCATTATGGCCAATTGCACACCCCTTGCCGTTTTATCGGTGAGCCGGGCCGGGGAGAACGCGCGAGGCGCCCGCCCGGCCCGGCGCCGGACGGGCTCAATAGCCCAGGGTCGCGCCGTCGGGGTTGCGCGGATCGGAATAGCCGTATAGGCCGTCGTCACGCAGCTGGATGGTCTGGGTTCGGCCCATGCTGGGCTTGACCGCGATCTGGTAGCCCTGTTCGCGCAGCAGGCGCAGCGTGTCCGGGCTCAGGCCCTTTTCCACCCGCAACTCATCCGGCAGCCATTGATGATGCACCCGCGGCGCGGCGGCGGCTTCGGCCGGGTTCATGCCGAAGTCGATGGCGTTGACGATGGTTTGCAAGGTGGTGGTGATGATGCGCGCGCCGCCGGGGCTGCCGGTGACCAGCCACGGCTTGCCGTTTTTCAACACCAGGGTGGGCGACATCGACGACAGCGGCCGCTTGCCGGCCGCCACCGCGTTGGCGTCGCCGCCGATCAGGCCGAAGGCGTTGGGCACGCCGGGCTTGGCGGAGAAGTCATCCATCTCGTTGTTGAGCAGGATGCCGGTGCCGCCGGCGATGATGCCGCTGCCGAAGTTCAGGTTCAGCGTATAGGTGACAGCCACCGCGTTGCCTTGTTTATCGACGATGGAATAGTGAGTGGTCTGGTCACTTTCATAGGGCTGCGGCTTGCCCGGCTTGATCTCGGCGGCGGGGCGCGCCTTGACCGGATCGATGGACGCGGCCAACTGATCGGCGTAGCGCTTGGAGGTCAGGCCGGCTTGCGGCACTTTGACGAAGGCCGGGTCGCCCAGGTATTCGGAGCGGTCGGCATAGGCCAGCTTCATCGCCTCGGCCAGGTAGTGGATGGTCTGCGCGCTATTGGAGCCGTAGTCGGCCAAAGGGTAGCGTTCCAGCAGGTTCAGGATCTGGATGATGTGAATGCCGCCGGAGCTGGGCGGCGGCATGGACACCACCTGATAGCCGCGGTAGCTGCCGCTGACCGGCGCGCGTTCCTCAACCTTGTAGCCAGCCAGATCCGTCTTGGAGATCAGGCCGCCGTGGCGCGCCATCTCCGCCACGATCTTGTCGGCGATGCCGCCCTGGTAAAACGCCTTCGGTCCCTGCTGCGCGATCAGGCGCAGCGATTTGCCCAGGTCGCGCTGCACCAGCTTCTCGCCGGCGCGCAAGGGGCGGCCGTCGCGGAAAAACACCGCGCGGCTGCTGTCCCAGCGGCCCAGATTGTCCTTTTCCACTTCCAGCATCTCGGCCAGCGTCTGCGACACGGCGAAGCCTTGCTCCGCCAGCCTCACCGCCGGCGCAATCACCTTGGCTAGCGGCAGGCTGCCCCAGCGCTGCTGCGCGTGCGCCAGGCCGGCCACGGTGCCGGGCACGCCCACCGCCAGGTGGGTGTACAGCGAGCGGCCGTCCGCCACCTTGCCTTGCGCGTCCAGATACATGTCGCGGCTGGCCTTGGACGGCGCGGTTTCGCGGAAGTCCAGCGCGATATTGCGGCCGCTCTTGGCGTCGTGCAGCACCATGAAGCCGCCGCCGCCCAGGTTGCCGGCATTGGGCAGCGTCACCGCCAGCGCGAAGCCCACCGCCACCGCGGCGTCCACCGCGTTGCCGCCCTGGCGCAGGATGTCCAGCCCCACTTGCGAGGCCAGCCCCTGCTCGGTGGCCACCATGCCGTTGCGCGCATGCACCGGGTGGAAGATGTCGTAGTCGTAATCGTATTTGACCTGCGGCGCGGCCGGCGGACTCAGCGCCAGCGCCGGCGCGTTGAAGCCCAGGCTCAGGCCCAGCGCCAGCGCGCTGAGCAGCAGGCGTTTACGGGTGCGGAATGCCATCATGATCGTTCTCCTTTGTCATTATGGGTTTTTTGTGATTGCGAGGACATTCTACGGTGCGTTTCTTCAGTGCAAAAGCCTGATTTTGCATGCCAAATGATTTGAAAATTACCGAAATACGTACCTATAAAGAATCGAGCTTCATATGCAACGGATTGAGGGGGAAACCATGAGCATATCCCAGCGCTTGTTATTGACCTTGGCGGTGGCCCTGCTGGGCCTGTTCGCCGTTGGCAGCTACGGCCTGCTCCAACTGCACCGGGCCAATGAGCGTTTCGATTACCTGCAGATCAACACCTTCCCCAGCATTCACGCGCTGGACCAAGCCTTGCAAGCGCAAACCGATATGCGGGTGCTGACCTATCGCCACGGCATCAGCGAAGACCCCAAGCTCAAGGCCGAGATCGAGGTCAGCATCGCCGAGCTGGACAAGCAGATGGATCAGGTGCTGGACAAGTACCAGAAAGAGCTGGTGTCCGATGACGAGGACCGGCGGCTGATAGAAAAGGACAAGGCGGACATCCAGGTATATCGCCAGCAGCGCAACGCGGTGTTCAAAATGTCGCGAGAGCAGCCGCCGGAGATCACCCGCAAGGAATTGGTGAGCGGGCCGTTGATGCCGGTGGCCAGAGCCGTGGTCAAGGACATCAAGGATCACATCGAATACAACTACAAGCTGGCCAAGCAGCTGTCCGCGGATAACGCCGTCGCCTATGAACAGGCTTTCGTGTCCTCGCTGGTGGTGATTCTGGGCGCGCTCATCCTCAGCGGCGCGCTGGGCTTCACCCTGTTCCGCAACATCCGCCGCAGCCTGAACCTGATCGGCTCCACGCTGGACCGCGTCAGCTCCAGCAAGGACTTCCGCCTGCGCGCCGAAGTGGAGCGCATGGACGAAGTGGGCCGTACCGCCACCGCCTTCAACCGCTTGCTGGATGATTTGCAGCAAAGCTTCAAGGGCATACGCGACAGCATCGCCGAGATCGACAGCGCCACCTCCGGCCTGGCGGCCAACACCAATCAGATTGCGCGCAGCTCGGAACTGCAAAGCGAATCCGCCGGGGCGATGGCGGCGGCGGTGGAACAAATGACGGTGAGCATCAACCACGTGGCCGACAATGCGGTGGAAGCGCGCACCCAGGCGCAGCAGGCGGGCAGCATGGCCAGCGAAGGCGGGCAAGTGATTTCCGCCACCGTGCTGGGCATTTCCGAAGTGGCCGGCGCCATCTCCAACGCCGCGCAGCGCATCGAGCAACTGAAGGACGACAGCGCCACCATCGCCTCGGTGATGGGGGTGATCAAGGACATTGCCGATCAGACCAATCTGCTGGCCTTGAACGCGGCGATCGAAGCGGCGCGCGCCGGCGAGACCGGGCGCGGCTTCGCGGTGGTGGCGGACGAAGTGCGCAAGCTGGCGGAGCGCACCGCCAAGTCCACCACTGAAATCGCCACCATCATCAACAAGATGCAGGGCAGCACGCTGGACGCGGTGCAGAGCATGGAAAAAGTGGTGGAGCAGGTGCACCAGGAAACCGACAATGCCCGCGAGGCCAATACCGTGATCGAAAAAATCCAGGACAGCAGCGGCCAGGCGATGGCGCTGGTCAAGGATATTTCCGGCAGCATCAACGAGCAAAGCAGCGCCAGCAACACCATTGCGCAGAAAGTGGAGCAAATCGCGCAGATGGCGGAGGAAAACGCCTCCGCTTCCAGCGCCTCCGCCGACGCGGCGGAGAAATTGCAGCGGCAGGCCAAGAATATCCTGCACACGGTCACGCAATACCAGGTTTAAAGCCGCTCACAAAACCCCGGGGCCCGCGTTGGCGCGCCTTGCCCCTGGTTTCGCTCTAGCTCGCAAGAGCGTAAGCACGGTTTTAGCACCGCGTGACGATTGGTATTTAATAGATATTCAAAATTAGAACTTTCTCTGGGTTTTTCGCTGCGCCTATAACAAGACATAGGTGTCGGGCGAAGAAACGGAGAAACAAAATGAATATCTCACAACGGCTCATGCTGACCATGATGGTGGCCATGCTGGCCTTGATCGGTATTGGCAGTTACGGCTTGTGGCAACTCAAAAGCGCCAATGCGCGTTTTGATTATCTGAAGGTGAATACCTTCCCCAGCATCCGGGCGCTGGATCAGGGCTTGCTGGCCTTGACCAAGATGCGCGTCGCCGCGTATCGCCACGGCATCGCCGTCGACGCCAAGAGCAAGGCGGACGCCGAGGCGCAGATCGCCGAAGGTGACAAGGCGCTGGAGCAGGTGCTGGCCAGTTATGAGAAAGACCTGCTGTCCAACGACGCGGACCGCAAGCTGTTGCAGCAGGACCGAGCGGATCTGCAAGCCTACCGCAATAATCGCGAGAGCTTTTTGAAGGCTTCGCGCGAGCATCCGGGCGCGGCGACGCAGGCCATGCTGGTGGCTGGGCCGATACCGGACTCCGCCAAGGCCTTGGCCAAAGACCTCAACGACCACATCGACTTTAACTACGCGCTGGCGGACAGCCTGTCCAAGGACAATGCCGCCGCCTATACCTTGGCCTTCGGCAGCTCGCTGGCGGTGATCGCCGCCTGTCTGCTGCTCAGCGGCGCGCTGGGTTGGGTGTTGTTCCGCCATATCCGCCTGAGCCTGCACCAGATCCGTTCCACGCTATTCAATGTCAACCAGCAAAAGGACTTCCGCCTGCGCGCGCCGGTGGGGCGCATGGACGAGGTGGGGGAAACCGCCACCGCCTTCAATCAGTTGCTGGACAATCTGCAACGCAGCTTCCAGGAAATCCGCGACAGCATCGGCACCATAGACGGCGCGATGTCCGGCCTGGCCAATAACACTCATGAAATCGCGCGCAGCTCGGAAGTGCAGAGCGAATCGGCGGCGGCGATGGCGGCGGCGGTGGAACAGATGACGGTGAGCATCAACCATGTCGCCTCCAGCGCGGTGGAAGCGCGCGGCCAGGCGCAGCAGGCCGGTGAAATGGCCACCGAGGGCGGGCAGGTGATTTCCGCCACCGTGCGCGGCATCACCGAGGTGGCCGGCGCGATCACCGACGCCGCCGAGCGTATCGGGCAATTGAAAGAAGACAGCGCCACCATCGCCTCGGTGATGGGGGTGATCAAGGATATCGCCGACCAAACCAATCTCTTGGCCTTGAACGCGGCGATCGAAGCGGCGCGCGCCGGGGAAATGGGACGCGGCTTCGCGGTGGTGGCCGACGAGGTGCGCAAGCTGGCGGAACGCACCGCCAGTTCCACCACCGAGATTGCCGCCATCATCAACAAAATGCAGAGCAGCACGCTGGAAGCGGTGCAGAGCATGGAAAGAGTGGTGGAACAAGTGCACCAGGAAACCGCCAACACCCGCGCCGCCAATGACGCCATCGACCAGATCCGCAGCAGCAGCGGCAAGGCGATGGAACTGGTGCGCGATATTTCCAACAGCATCGCCGAGCAAAGCGTGGCCAGCAACACCATTGCCCAGCGGGTGGAACAGATTGCGCAGATGGCGGAGGAAAACTCCTCGGCGTCCAATGGCTCGGCGGATGCCGCCGGCCAATTGAGCCGACAGGCGCGGGTGATTCTGCAGACGGTGTCCGCCTACCAGGTGTGAGCGGCGGCGGAATGCGTAAAGGCGGCGCGGCAGAGTTGCCGGCGGCCGCCTTTACGCGTGCGGGCTCAAAGGGCTTGAGCCGCGGGAGGCTTATTCAGCCTGTTGCTTGTCCGTCTTGTCCTTCTTGGTGCGCTTCTGCTCTTTCTTCTTGACCGGCTTGTCGGTCATCGGGTGCTTCAGCACCTTGGCGGCCAGCTTGCGCGCCGATTTGGTCGCCTTCTTCTGCCCGCGCACCTTGTCCGCCAGCGCTGCCAGTTTCTTGACGGAGCGTTTGCTCTTGGCCATCTGACTCTCCTTTACGGATTGATGAATCGAAGCCCCATGGTAAGGCGCGGGACAAATTAAGCACCGGACCTTTAGGCCATTGACGGAACGGGATTCAGGGGAAAGCGAGGCGGGGTGGAACGGAAGGGTGCGTGCGGCGCCGGCTGGGCGAGTCACCCGCCTGTGGTTTTTATCCGGCACCAAGAGGGTAGGGTGAATGGATCAAACAGGTGACTCGCGCAACCGCCTTGTCAGCCGCGCGCAGCAAGGATTGCAGGCTTTGTACCATAGTTTGCCGGCGGCAGCCATTGTCAGATTCCCCAGACGCGGCAGCGGCCAGGCCCGGAGCGGGGGGCGTCCGGGCTGGCCGTCAGCGGTTTTCACCGGGTCTCGCTCTTGCTCGCGAGAGCGTGCCCCCGTTCTCAGGCGGGCGGCGGCGCCTCAGCGCCTTGTTCCTGTTGGCCGGCTGACATCATGACTTCCAGGTGGTGGAAAAACCCCAGGGGCAGACCGCGCTGCAGGCTGAAATCCAGCAAGTCCATATCGCGCACGATGCGGCCGAGCAGGCCGTTGCCGGCATGGTCGGGGTAATCGTGGAAGAGCTGGAGCAAGGCGGCGCCGTAGCGTTCGCCCAGATCAAACGCCTCGGGAAAGGTGCGGCATTGGGGCACGCGCCAATAGTGCGGGTAGTTGCGATCCGGCGCCGAGCCGACAAAGGGCAGCCCGGCTTCGCGGCGGTCCCGTTCCCGGTAATGAGCGCGCAGGCTCAGGATTTTAACTTTGCTCATGGCGCGCCTCCTGCAGGTGGATGGACGCGGGGACGGATGGGCTGCCGGGCAAGCGCCAGGCCGGGGCGGGGGATGGAAGGGAGACGATGCGGAGACTCCGCTGGGTAGACTTCAACATTGCAACCTCCTCAAGCTGATGCCAGCCTGGCCGCGGGGCGCGGCTAGGCGGGCGCATGACAAGGTTGGCCTACCGGGAGACGTTCATACCGGCGCACCCATGGGGTGCCCTCGCCATGGCCCGCCCGAATGGGCAAAGCAATAGCGAGAACGTCTCTCTCGGGAGGCCAATCCCGAACGCCGCAGTTGCAGCGGCGCGGGGCTATTGTTGGCGAGGCGGGCCTTGGCTGTCAATGCAGGGCCGGCCGGAATAAAGCCAACGCCCCGCGGGCGAGGCCGGCGGGGCGAGGCTTGAAGCGGGCGAAGCTTACAGTTTGAAGGCGAGCGTGGTCTGCTGCAGCCGCTCCGCCACCACCGCCAGCTCGCGGGTGGCTTGCGAGAACACATCGACGGCCACGCCGTTTTCCTTGGACATCTGGGCAATCGCCTCCACGCGGCCGGCCAGGTCGGTGCTGGCCTGGCGCTGCTCCTGCATCGCCAGCGCGATATCGCTGATGGCACTGACCACTTCTTCCGCCCGCTCTTCCACCGAGCTGATGGTGGTGGAGACGTGCTCCGACGATTCCACCACCTGGCTGACGATGTGGCGGCTGCTGCGCATGCTGTCCACCGCCTCCTTGGCGCCGGCCTGGATCTTGGCGATCATCTGGGTGATTTCGGTGGCGGAGCCGGTGGTGCGCTCGGCCAGCTTGCGCACTTCGTCGGCCACCACCGCGAAACCGCGGCCCTGTTCGCCGGCGCGCGCGGCTTCGATCGCGGCGTTGAGCGCCAGCAGATTGGTCTGGTCCGCCACTTCCTTGATCACGGTGGCGATGCTGCTGATCATCTGCGCCTGTTCCGACAGCGATTCCAGATTATTGGCCGAGGTGGCCACGCTATCGTTGACCTTGCGCACTTGCTGGGTGGAGTCCTGCACTTCCTTATTGCCGATCTTGGCCTGGCTGCCGGCTTCGCTGGCCTGGGAGTCCGCCAGCGAGGCGTTATTGGTGCATTGGTCGATGCTGACGGTCAGTTCCTCTATCGAGGCGGCGGCGCTGGAGGTGGCGTTGACCTGCTGGCCTATGCTGGCGCTGACTTGTTCGGTGGAGGCGGCCAGTTGCTCGGCGGTGGCGGCCACGCTGGTGGCGGAGTTGATGATGTCGCCGACGGTGACGCGCAGTTTCTTCTGGGTATCGGCCAGCGATTGCATCATCTGCGCCACTTCATCCTTGCCCTGTACCTTGATTTCGCCGCCCAGATCGCCGCTGCCCAACTGGAACAAGGCCGCCATCGCGCTCTTGAGGCTGCCGATGATGCCGTTCTGTATCATCAGGCCCAGCGCCAGCAGGATCAACAGCGCCACGACCAGCACGCCGATGACGACGTTGCGCGCGTGCTGGTATTTGGCGTCGGCGTCTTTCAAGGCCTTGTCGGCCCCTTTCACATTGATGTCGACAATCTGGCTCATGATGTCGTCCACGGCCTGGAATTTGGGCCGGCATTCCTTTGCCATTAGTTCCACCGCTTTCCTGTTGTTGGCGCCGTCGCCAGAGTCGCTGTAGCTGAGGTCGCGGACTTTTTTACAGGCTTCCTCCATGGCCGGCCAGGCGGCGTCAAAACGTTTGAGCGCGTCCACTTCCGGCGGGGTGAGTACGGTTTTGCGATAGAGATCCATCAGCCGGTTCATTTCCGCTAAGAATTTGGAACGGTTGGCTGTGACCTGATCCATCTGCTTTTTTTCGGTTTCGGCGATAAAGCGGTAATCAGCGCGGTTGATGTAAATCGCGTTTTGGTTGGCCACGGCCACCCAGTAGACCGACATCAATAAATTGTCGTGCATATCGACAGTGAGGTCGTTCATATCCGACGTGCTTCTGACACCGACGGTGCCGATGATCAGACAGGCCAAAACGCCCAGAGCGATCAGGCCGAAGATTTTGACCCGGATGCTGAACTGCGCAAGAAAGTTTCCCATCGCTCGCTCCCTAAGTGCCGTATTGTTTTTTGAACCTACTGTTATAAGTGTGTAGTGCAGCTGTATATATCTTGCAATCGCGGAGTGGTAGCGGGCGACAAGCGGCAAGCTCTTGGCGATAATAGGTTTTTCCAGAGAGATGAACGGCAGGCGGAGATTGAAATTGGCCAGCCAGCGCTTATCTTGGAGATAGCATGTCCATGCCGCGGCGGCGCTTGCGCGCCGGCACGACGGGAACGGGGCGTTGGATGGTGAGTCCGACTCAAGCATCAGCATAAAAAAGCGGTTCCAAGAGCCTGTCCAAATGAAAGCCATCACAGTAGCCACCTACAACATCCACAAAGGCATGTCGCCGCTGAACCGCCATGTGCGGCTGGGCGACATGGCCTCCGCGCTGGAATCCATAGACGCCGATGTACTGTTTCTGCAGGAGGTGCAGGGCCGCAACGTGGAGCGCGCCTTGCAGCACGCCAGCTGGCCCAAGCTGCCGCAACACCATTTCCTGGCGCGGCGGCTGGATCACAAAGCGGCGTATGGCCTGAACGCGGCGTATGAGCATGGCCACCACGGCAATGCCTTGCTGACCCGTTTTCCGATCAATACCTGGTGCAACCGCGATATCTCGGTCAACCGTTTCGAGAGCCGTGGGCTGCTGCACTGCCAAGTGACGCCGGCCGGCTGGAAGCGGCCGGTGGTGACCTTGTGCGGGCATTTCAATTTGTTGGCGCGGGACCGGCGCAAGCAGTACCTGGACCTGGCGCGCTATGTGCGCGAGAACGTGCCGGCCGATGTGCCGCTGATCCTGGCCGGCGATTTCAACGATTGGCGCGAGGAGGCCACCGAGCAACTGATGGACAGCCTGGGCCTGGTGGAGGTGTTCGATCAGCTGTTTGGCCGCCATGCGCGCAGTTTCCCGGCGCGGCTGCCGATGCTGGCGCTGGACCGCATCTATGTGCGCGGGCTGAAGCCGCTGGAGGCGGAGGTGCTGAAGGGGGCGCCGTGGTCGCGGCTGTCGGATCATTTGCCGTTGGCCGCCAGTCTGGTGCCGGCGTAGTGCCTGTTTACGATCGTTGCGCGTCGTGAGGCGTGGCATCAGTTGAATCCGCTACGCGGATAAGGAACAGGGCGCCGCAATGCGGCGCCCTGTCGCATTGCGGCGTGTCAGATGTGGAAGCGTTCCACCACGTTCTTGAGCTTGCTGGCGTGGCCGTTGAGTTCGCTGAGGGTGGCGCTGGCGCCTTGCGCCACCTCGGAGGTGCTGCGGGTCATGCCGTTGATGTGCTCGGTGGTGTGGGCGATATTGCCGACGGCGGTGGATTGCTCGCGGGTGGCGTGGGTGATCTGGGTGAAGGTGTCCACCACTTGCCGCATCAGGCCGCCGATGTTCTCGATTTCGCTGGCGGCGCCCTGGGCCAGGTCCACGCTTTGATCCACGGTGGAACGCGCCTGCTGCATGCTGGCGACGGTGCCGGCGGTTTGCTGGCGCATGCCTTGGGTCATCTGGGTGATTTCGGTGGTGGCCTGGGCGGTGCGCTCGGCCAGCTTGCGCACTTCGTCGGCCACCACGGCGAAGCCGCGGCCCATTTCGCCGGCGCGGGCGGCTTCGATGGCGGCGTTCAAGGCCAAGAGATTGGTCTGGTCGGCGATGTCCTTGATCACATTGACGATGGAGCTGATTTCCTCCGAGCGGGTGCCCAGCGAGTTCAGGGTGTCGCTGAGGCTGGACATGGCTTGCGACAGTTTGCCGACTTCGGCGGACACCTGATGCACGGCCAGGCGGCCGCGTTCGGCGCTGCTATTGGCCTGGGAGATGATGGCGTTGGCGTCGGCGGTGGTGTCGGCGACATGGGTGACGCTGACGGTGATCTGCTCGATGGTGGCGGCGCTGGAGCTGATGGCCTGGTTGACCTGATCGGCGTCGTCGCTGATGCGGCTGGTGGTCTGGTGCAGGGAGCCGACGGCGCTGACCAGCTGCCCGGCGTTGTTGTTGACTTCGCCGATCAGCCGGCGCAAGCGCTGGTTCATCACGCCGATCTGGCCCAGCGCGCTGGCTTCCGGCGCCTTGGGCACGTCCACCGCCAGGTTGCCGGAGGCGATTTCCTGCAGCACGCCTTCGATGTCGGTGACCGAGCCGCCCAACTGGGTGTGGATCTGACGCCGGCCCAGCAGGATCAGCAGCAGGATTTCGCCCACCAGCAGCACGATGGCGGTGAGGAATTGCAGCTGGCTATTGGACAGGCGGTCCTTGGCCTGCGCCAGCGCGGCATTGGTGCGCTGGTCCAGCAGCACGAAGAAGTCGTCGATGGGTTTCATGATCTGGGCTTTGAACTGGTGGTATTCCTTGCTGTGCACCAGTTTGCGCGCCAGTTCCATGTCCGGCTGGCCGCTGACGGTGTACTGTCCCTGGGCATCGGCGAACTTGCCCTTGACCGCGTTCATCGCCCGCACTTCCAGTTTGACCAGACCGTCGGAATTGGCCTGCGCTTCCTTGAGCTTGGCGAACTCGCCCTCGGTGAAGCCGGCTTGCTGCATCAGGGTTTGCAGCGGCACGGTTTCGCTGTCCGGCCTGGGTTTGTCCTGGCCGGCGGCGACGAAGTCCCAGTAGATGCGGTTGTACTCCTGCGGCCGCGGCGCCTTGCCGTTGCGGATGTCCAGCACCCGATTGTATTGCTGCTCATAGCTGGGGTCGCCGGTGACGACATAGGTGCGGCCCAGCCGGGTCAGGTCGTCCGAGCTTTGTCGTAGTTCCGAGGCCAGCAGGTAGGAGTGGTAGCGGTTTTCGCTGGCGTCGTTCATCGCGCCCACGGCCTGGCGCATGGAGATGAAGGTGTAGATCACGCCGATAAAGGTGAGCGCGATGAGAATCAGCAGGCCGGTGATGGCCTGGCTGGCACGAAGGTTTTTCATGTGGAGATCTCCTCACAGTACTGCTGACTATTGTGGCGGTGGCCGGTCAAGGGCGGGGTCCATGACCCGCGGAGGCGCGGCCGGCAATGGGTTCTCCGGGTTGGGGAGCGGGAGCGGTGTCGGCGTGGAAGCGCTGCATCTGGGCGTGCACTTGTTCCGCATGACCGCGGCTGTCCGCCGAAATGGCGGCGAGTTCTTCCACCAGGCCGGCGTTGTGCCGGATGGCGGCGCTCAATTGCTGGATGGTGGCGTTGATCTGGCCCACGCCGTGCGCCTGTTCGTTGGCGGCGGCGGCGATTTCATGGATCAGGCCGGCGGTTTTGGCGCTGGAGGCGACGATGGCGGCCAGTTGCGCGCCGGCCTTGCCGGCGAGCTGGACGCCGTTGGCGGCCATGCCGCTGATTTCGCGCGCCGCCACCTGGCTGCGTTCGGCCAGCTTGCGCACTTCCTGGGCCACGATGGAGAAGCCGCGGCCTTGCTCGCCGGCGCGGGCGGATTCGATGGCGGCGTTGAGCGCCAGCAGATTGGTTTGATAGGCGATGTCGTCTATCACCGAGATGTGTTCGGCGATGCGCTGCATGCTGAGCACGGTGTGCTGGACCACTTCGCCGCCGTGGCGCGCGTCTTCCGCCGCTTGCATGGCCATGGTTTCGGTGAGCTTGGCGTTGTCGCTGCTCTGGCTGACGGCGGAGGAGATCTGTTCCAGCGAGCAGGCGGCCTCGGCCAGGCTGGCGGCCTGGCCGCTGGTGTTGCGCGAGAACTGCTGAGAGGTGCGGTTGATTTGCGCCGACATCATCGACAGATGGCCGGCGCCGCGCCGTGAATCGTCGATCGCCTGGCTGAGCGTGGTGACGGTTTGCAATATCGCTTCCGCCAGGCTGCCGCGCGGGTAGCCGCCGGGCGGGGCCGCCGCGGCCAGCTTGCCGGCGGCCACCGCCTGCATCAGCCGGGTGACGCGCAGCGGTTCGTCGCCCAACATCGCGAACAGCCGGCGGTATATCGTCCAGAACATCAACAGTCCCAGCGCGCAGCCGGCCAGCATCAGGCCGATGACGATGGCCAGCCAGAGTCCGGCCCGTTCCCGCGCGCTGGCGACGGCGCGGTTGGTGCGCTGTTCCATCAATTGGTAGAAGGCGTCCACCGGCTGCATGATGGCGGCCTTGTCCACATGGTATTGGTGGTCGTGCAGAATGCGCCTGGCCAGCTCCGGGTCCGGCGGGCCTTGCCGGTTGTAGCCGCCCTGGCCGTCGGCGAAGCGGCCCTTCATCGCGTTCATCGCCGCGGTTTCGGTGGCGACCAGGCGGTCGGAATTGGCCTGGGCCTGGCCCAGCATGTCGAATTCCCGCTGGCTGAAGCCGGCCTGGCGCATCAGTTGCTGCAGCGGAACGGCGGGGCCGTCCGGCTGCGGCTTGTGCTCGTCCGCGGCCATGAAGTCCCAGTAGATGCGGTTGTAGTGCTGAGGGCGCGGCAGCTGGCCGTTGCGTATCGCCAGCACCGCCCAGTACTGGCGTTCGTAGCGCGTGTCCCCGGTTTCGGCGTAGGTGCGGACCAGGCGGGTAAGGTCGTCCGAGCTTTGCCTCAGCTCATTGGCCAGCAAATAGCTTTGATTGCGCTGCGCCTCGGCCTGGGCCTGCGAGTCCAGTTCTTGCCGCAGCCGCAATGTGCAGAGCAGGAGCAGCAACAAGAGCAGGGCGAAGACGCCGGCGCTGGCCGTCAGCAGTGATTTGATGCTCAGTTTCATAGGCCTCCCGCCATGCCGCTTGTTGCCCGGCCCGTGCCGGCGCGGTGCCGGCTGTTATCGTTATAGGTAGTTGTGCTTGCATTGCCAGCTATCCGCGCCCGGTTTCCGTTTTTTATAAAACAATCCATTTCTTGACTACTTACCGTGCGAACACTTAAGTAAAAACAGTGAGTTAAAACCCATCTGGCGTCTGCTTTGGGAATGGATATGGCATTGCATCTGGAAACCGCCGACGGCTGGGCCTGGGCCAGCCTGAGCGGGGAGTTGACGGTCTATACCGCGGCGCAGCTGAAAAGCGAGCTGCTGCCCTTGCTGGAGTACGAGGCGGTGTCGCTGGGTTTTGCCGGCGTCACCGAGCTGGACGGCTGCGCGGTGCAATTGCTGCTGGTGTTTGGCCGGCAGGCGCGGCGCGTGGAGTGGCGAGCGGACAATCCCTTGCTGTGCGAGGCGTTTGGGCTGCTGGGAGTGGCGCTGACGCCGCCGCCGGGAGGCGTTGGTGGACTGGGCTAAGGCCAGGGCGATTTTCCTGGAGGAGTCGCGCGAGTTGTGCGCGGCGCTGGAGGGCGCCTTGCTGGACCCGGTGGCCTTTCCCGCCAATGCCGAGACTTTCAATTTGTTGCTGCGCACCGCGCACACCATCAAGGGTTCGGCCGGCACTTTCGGCCACGAGGCGCTGGTGGCCTTCGCCCATGCGCTGGAGAGCGTGCTGGAGCGCTTGCGCGGCGGCAAGATCACGCTTGGCGACGAATTGGTCAGCCTGCTGCTGGCTGGCAACGATCATCTGCGGCGCATGCTGGACGCGGTGGAGGCGGTGGCGGTGGACGCCGAGCCGGATTGGCCGGACGGCGCGCCGCTGTTGCAGCGCTTGCAGTTGTTCCTGCTGGAGGACGCGGCCTGCGCGGTTCCGGGCGCGGAGGCGCTGGACGCCGCCGCCACGCCTTGCTGGCAGTTGTCGCTGCGTTTCTATCCCGATTTGTTCCGCGACGGTTTCGATCCCTTGGCCTGCCTGCGTTATTTGGCGCAGTTGGGGCGCTTGAGCGCGGTGGCG
The DNA here is from genome assembly GCF_001043555.1 of Chromobacterium sp. LK1. Lineage (NCBI taxonomy): Bacteria > Pseudomonadati > Pseudomonadota > Betaproteobacteria > Neisseriales > Chromobacteriaceae > Chromobacterium > Chromobacterium sp. LK1. The sequence continues at coordinate 99,420 of NZ_LDUI01000052.1, forward strand.
CCGGTGTGGCCGCCGCTGCCGGAGTTCGCCGAACTGGAGCCGACGGATTGCCTGCTTGGCCTGGAGTTGAGCCTGGAGAGTTCGGCCAGCCTGGAGCAGGTGCGCGATGCGTTCGAGTTCATCGCCGAGGGCAGCCTGGTGGGGATATTGCCGCCGCATGCGCCGCTGGCGGCCTTCCGCGCGCTGGCGGAGCGGCTGGGCGCGTCGATAGAGCCGCAGTTGGAGCGCTGGCTGGCGCGCGGCGCGCTGACGCCGATGGAGGCGGAACGGGTGCGCGAGGCCGCCTGGCTGGCGGCTGAGCCGGGCGCGGGCCAGCCCGGCGCGGCGGCGGGCAAGCCGGCGCGCGGCGACAGCCACTATATCCGCATCGAGGCCGGCAAGCTGGATAGGTTGATCAACCGGGTGGGCGAACTGGTGATCGCCGCCGCCGGCACCAAGTTGATCGCGCAGATGCGCGGCGACGGCGAGCTGCTGGAGTCGGTGGCCATCATCAATGATTTGGTGGAAGGCATACGCGATGACGCGCTGACCTTGCGCATGGTGCCGGTGGACGAGGTGTTCTGCCGCTTTCCGCGCATGGTGCGCGAGGTGTCGCGCCAGTTGGGCAAGTCGATACAGCTGACGGTGCGCGGCGCGGATACCGAGATAGACAAATCCATGGTGGAGCGTTTGACCGATCCCTTGCTGCACTTGGTGCGCAACGCGGTGGATCACGGCCTGGAACCGGCGGAAGAGCGGCGCGCCGCCGGCAAGCCGGAAACCGGGCAACTGACGCTGAATGCCTTCCACGACGCCGGCTCGGTGGTGGTGGAAATCGAGGATGACGGCCGCGGCATAGATCGCGACAAGGTGCTGGCCAAGGCGCTGCAGCGCGGCCTGGTGGCCGAGGGCCGGAGTTTGAGCGAGCAGGAGCTGTTGCAGCTGATCTTCCTGCCCGGCTTTTCCACCGCGCGCGCGCTCAGCGATCTGTCCGGCCGCGGCATGGGGCTGGATGTGGTGAAGCGCAATATCGAATCCTTGCGCGGCGAGGTGGAAATCCACTCCCGCCCCGGCCTGGGCACGACCTTCCGTCTGCGGCTGCCGCTGACGCTGGCCATCATCGACGGTTTCCGGGTGGAGGTGCATGAGTCGTCGCTGGTGATGCCGCTGGAGATGATGATCGAGTGCGTGGACATGCCGCAGGCGGCGATGGAGCGGCAGACGCGCCAGGTCAATGTGCGCGGCGATTGGCTGCCCTTTGTTTCGCTGCGCGAGTTGTTCGGCCTGCCGCCGGCGGCCGGGCCGGAGTTCGTGGTGATCGTGCATTACGGCGACAAGCGCGCCGGCATCGTGGTGGACAGGCTGATGGGCGAGGTGCAGGCGGTGATCAAGCCGCTGGGCGAGATTTTCCGCTCGCTGCGCGGCATCAGCGGTTCCACCATTCTGGGCAACGGCAAGCCGGCCTTGGTGCTGGATGTTCCGCAGTTGATCCACCACGCCTGCCGCCGCGAGCGGCGGCGGATTCGTCAGGCCAGCGAAACGCCGGCGAGCGACATGATCTAGCGCGGCTAGCGCGCCAGGAGACAGCCATGCAGTGGTTTCACAATGCGCAGGTCAAGACCAAGCTGGTCATTTCCTTCACCCTGGTGCTGGCGTTCTTGTTGGCGCTGGGCTTTGTCAGTTATTCCGCCACCGAGCGCATGAGCGCGGTGATGGTGAACCTGTTCGACAACCAACTGACGCCGATCAAGGATATCGGCAACGCGGCGCGCAGCGCGATGGCCAGCAATCGCTCCTTGTATCGCTATATCGCGGAAACCGACACCAAGACCATGGATGAGGTGGACGCCGAGATCGCGGGTTTCGACAAGAGCATGACCGCCAGCCTGGATGCCTATCGCAAAACCGATCTGACCCCGCCGGAGGTGGACGCGCTGCGCCGTTTCGACGCCGCCTGGGCCAATTACCAGTCCTATGTCAACGAGGTGAAGAAGCTGTCCTACACCGACCGCGGCGACGGCGAGAACAACAAGCTCGCCTTGAAGCTGATGGCGGACAAGGGCTGGCCGGCGTTCCAGGCGGTGGACAGCGTGCTGACCGAGCTGGTCATTCTTAACGCCAAGCTGGCCGACAGCTCCTTGGCGGAAACCAAGGTGATCAGCGGCGACGCGCTGCGTTTGCTGGTGGCCATCGTGGTGGTGGCGGTGCTGCTGAGCGTGGCGCTGGGGGTGATGGTGGCGCGCAGCCTGCTCAAGCAGCTGGGCGGCGATCCGTCCTACACCGTGCAGGTGGTGGGGCGGGTGGCGGCCGGGGATTTGTCGGTGCCGGTGAAATTGCACCCGGATGACACCTCCAGCCTGTTGTATTCGATCAAGGCGATGGCGCATCGCTTGTCCGAAACCTTGTCCGAGGTCAGCGCGATGTCGGAGGCGATAGGCTCGGCGTCCGAGGAGGTATCGTCCACCGCCAATTCCCTGGCGCAGACCTCGTCCGAGCTGTCGTCCAGCATCGAGCAGACCAGCGCCTCGGTGGAGGAGATGGCGGCGACGGTGACGCAGAACGCCGACAATGCGCGCGTGACCGAGGGCATCGCGTCCAAATCCGCGTCCAGCGCCACCCAGGGCGGGGCGGCGGTGGGCGATATGGTGCACGCGATGAAGGAGATCGCCTCGCGCATCACGGTGATCAACGATATCGCCAACAAGACCGATTTGCTGGCGATCAACGCGGCGATAGAGGCGGCGCGCGCCGGCGAGCACGGCAAGGGCTTCGCCACGGTGGCGGTGGAGGTGAGGAAGCTGGCGGAGCGCTCGCAGGTGGCGGCCAAGGAGATCGGCGATCTGGCCAGCCGTTCGGTGGGCGTGGCGGAAAAGGCCGGCCTCTTGTTGCAGGAGATGTTGCCGGGCATAGACCAGACCGCCAGCCTGGTGCAGGAGATTTCCGCCGCCTCGCGCGAGCAGCGCAGCGGCATCGATCAGATCAATAGCGCGGTGACCCAGATCAGCAACGGCATGCAGTCGTCGGCCACCTCGGCGGAGGAGCTGAGTTCCACTTCCGAGGAGTTGAGTTCGGCGGCGATGCAGCTGCAGGAGCTGATGCAGCAGTTCAAGCTGCGTAATGCCCGCGGCGCCCGCCGCGGCCGGCAGTTGCACATCGGCCATTTGCACGCGGCCAAGCCCGCCGCGCCGCCGCCGGACGACGATGACGATTTCGACCTGACGGTGGACGAGGACAAGTTCTCCAAGTATTGAAGGGGCCGGCGATGAAACACAGCGAGCAAGAGGCCGCCGAGAGCGGCGAGCAGACATTCCACTGCGTGACCTTCATCCTCGGCGAGGATTTGTTCGGCATCCAGATCGGCTTCATCCGCGAGATCGTCGAATTCGAAGGCATCACCGAGGTGCCGATGATGCCGGCCTTCGTGCGCGGCATCATCAATCTGCGCGGCGCGGTGGTGCCGGTGGTGGATCTGTCGGTGCGCTTCGGCCGCGGCCGGACCGCGCTGCGGGCGTCCACCTGCGTGGCCATCCTGTCCTTGCCCGGCCTGGAGGGCGGCTACACCGATATCGGCATTCTGCTGGATTCGGTATGCGAGGTGCTGGAAATCCCGCTGAAGGAGATCGATCCCTCGCCCAGCTTCGGCTCCAATATCCGCAGCGACTTCATCCAGGGCATCGCCACCATCAAGCAACGCTTCGCCATTCTGCTGGACGTGCGCCAGGCGCTGTCGGTGACCGAGCTCAGCGCGATGGCGGAGGCGGTGACGCAGCAGTTTCTCAGCGACGATATCGAGGCCTTGTAAGTGTTCCGCCTGGAAGAGCCCTTGCCGGCCCCGCCGATGCTGAGCGACGGCGAGTTCGCCCAGCTGCGCCGCTTCATCCATCAGGCCGCCGGCATCGCCATGTCGCCGGGCAAGCGCTCGCTGATCCAGTCGCGGCTGGCCAAGCGGCTTAGACAACTGCGGCTGAACAGCTATGCCGCGTACTGGCGGATGATTGCCGACCCGGCCAACGCGCTGGAGCGGCAGTACGCGATCAATCTGCTGTCCACCAATGAAACCTATTTTTTCCGCGAGCCGGAACACTTCGCCTGGCTGCGGCAGTTGGCGGCGCGGCGGCAGGGCGGCGGCGAGCTGCGGCTGTGGTCGGCGGCGTGCTCCACCGGCGAGGAGGCCTACACCATCGCGATGATATTGGCGGAAACACTGGGCCTGCAGGGGCTGTGGCGGGTGTACGCCACCGACATCAATACCCGGGTGACCGCTTTCGCCCGGCGCGCGGTCTATCCGCAGGCCAAGGCGAGCCGGACGCCGCCGGATCTATGGCGGCGTTATTTGCTGCGCGGACGCGCCGAATACGCCGGCATGGTCAAGGTGGCGCCGGAGCTGGCGCGCAAGGTGAGTTTTTCCAACTTGAACCTGCTGCACGCCGCGCATTTTCAGCACAGCCGCTTCGATGTGATCTTTCTGCGCAATGTGCTGATCTATTTCGACGAGGCCACCAAGCTGCGGGTATTGCTGGCGTTGTGCGACAAGTTGCGCGAGGGCGGGCATCTGATCATCGGGCATTCGGAATCGATACGCCACCTGGAGCTGCCGCTGACTCAGGAGGCGCCGTCGCGTTATCGGCTGGACTCGCGTTTTGCGGATGGAAGAATCGATGAGCATCGCCGTTCTGATTGTTGACGACTCCGCCGTGGCGCGCGAGATGTTGGGCCAGATGCTGGCCACCGCGCCGGACATCAAGGTGCTGGCGGCGTCGCCGGACCCCTTGTACGCGATGAACCGGATGAAGCTGCGCTGGCCGGACGTGATCATCCTGGACCTGGCGATGCCGCGGATGGACGGGCTGACCTTTTTGCGCCAGGTGATGGCGGAGCGGCCGACGCCGGTGATCATCTGTTCCGCGCTGACCACCGAGGGCGCGGCGGTGTCGCTGGAGGCGATGAGCGCCGGCGCGGTGTCGGTGCTGCTCAAGCCGCTGCTCAACGCCAGGACCCAGTTCCACGACAATGCCAGGCGACTGGTGGACGAGGTGCGCGCGGCGGCGCGCGTCAAGGTGGAGGCGCTGAAGCAGGTGGCGGCGTCCTGCTATCCGGCGCCCAGGCTGGACGCCGACGCCATTCTGGCGCCGCCGCCGGAGTTGAAAAAGCCGGCGCCCGGCAGCGAGCGCATCATCGCGGTGGGCGCGTCCACCGGCGGCACCCAGGCGCTGGAATTCCTGGTGCAGCGCTTGCCGCCATATGGGCCCGGCATGGTGGTGGTGCAGCATATGCCGGAAGGCTTCACCGCCATTTTCGCCGGGCGGCTGAACCAGCTGGCCCAGGTGGAGGTGAGGGAGGCGCGCGATGGCGACGTGGTCAGCCCCGGCACGGTGCTGATCGCGCCGGGCGGGCGGCATTTGCTGGTGCAGCGCCGGCAGAAGCGTTACTTCGTCGAGATCAAGGGCGGCCCGCCGGTGTCGCGGCATCGGCCTTCGGTGGACGTGCTGTTCCGCTCGGTGGCGGTCAGCGCCGGCAGCAGCGGGGTGGGCCTGATTCTCACCGGCATGGGCGACGACGGCGCGCGCGGCATGCGCGAGATGCACGATGCCGGCGCGCGCACGCTGGCGCAGGATGAAAGCTCCTGCGTGGTGTTCGGCATGCCGCAGGCGGCCATCGCCCGCGGCGGGGTGGGCGAGGTGATGTCGCTGGAACAGATGGCGTGGATGTTGCAAGGCTTGCGCGCCTGAGAATCAGGCGCCAAGAACCTGTCCGCGGCCTTGATGGGCGCGCCGGCTCAAGTATACAGATGGCTTAGGTGTTTTTACTTAACACTGGTCAATGCCCGCGCTTATCTTTAAAAAATCCTTTAAAAACAAAGACAGGGCAGCTCGCTTTAGCTGGAGAGAAAGCGATTATGCACTTGCTATGTGCAAACTACCAAAGTCACCCGCAACGCTTTGCCAGTGATTGGCGTTATCATCGCTTTCCATATTCAGCGCCTGCCGCGCCGGGACGCCCGTTTCGGCGCGCCGCCTGTCTATCCATCCCCGCCAGCGCCGCGTGACACCGCGGCGTCGCCATCGTCACTTGTCGATTTCTGCCTGATCCATTGCTTGGACCTGCGGCGCCGCCGCGCGGGCCGACTTGCCGCCAGCGGCGGGGACTTGTTTTTGGTAATGAATGTCGAGGGAATGCATCCGTATGAGTGTCTTGAACAAGGACTGGGGCTTGCGGGCCAAGTTATCCGCCGCTTTTACTCTGGTGAGCCTGTTGATCGTGGCGGTTTATTCGGTCTACGCCTACCGCAGCACCGTGGACTCCGAAATGAAGGGCGTGGATCAGACCTTGCTGACCGCCGCCTACGCCGCGCGCCAGATGGTGGGCGAAAACTTCCACGATCAGCTGCCGGACAGCAATCCCAACAGCCAGGTGACCACCAAGCAGCTGACCGATTTTACCCGCGACAGCGGCCTGGCTTACGCCTATTCCACCATTCAGCGCGGTGGCCGCATTCTCTATACCAGTTCGTCCGCCAGCCCCAGCGAGGTGAAGTCCGGCCAGTATCAGCAATGGTTCCTGGCCGAGTACAAGGACGTGCCGGCCGGCCTGGCCGCGGCCTTCAATAGCGGCAGCGTCCAGTACGAGGAGTACCAGGGCGAGTTCGGCCTGTTCCGCTCGGTGTTCGTGCCCTTCACCTCGGCCAGCGGCATGCGCTACGTGGTGGGGGTGGACACCTCGCTGCAGAAGGTGGAAGCGCTGCGCATGCAAGTGCTGTGGCAGAGCGGCGCGGTGGGCCTGGGCCTGCTGCTGATGTCGCAACTGGTGGCGCTGCTGCTGGCCAATCGCATGGTGCAGCCGGTGAATGAGCTGAACGTGGCCTTGCAGCAACTGGCCGGCGGCGACTGGAACCTGGTGCGCAGCATGCCGGTGCGCAGCCGCGACGAGGTGGGCCGCATCGCGTCCTCCTTCAATACCTTCATGGCGGCGCTGCGCCAGCGCTTGCTGGAAATCCGCGGCGAATCCGACGCGGTGCAGAGCGAATCGCAGCATATCGATCAACTGGTGGGCGGCGTGGCCGCGCGTTCCAGCCAGCAGGCCGAGGATGTGCGCGGCAGCGCGGCGGCGGTGGAAGAGCTGGCGGTGAGCATCGCCCATGTCTCGGAAATCGCCGAGGACGCGGCCAATCTGATGTCTTCGTTCGAAGGCCAGACCCAGACCACGGTGCAATACATCCAGAACGCGGTGAGCGGCATGCAGACGGTGCAGCAGGAAGTGACGCAGCTGGCTGGCAAGCTGGATCAGCTGGACGCGCGCACCAATGAGATCAATATGATCGTGGCGGTGATCAAGGACATCGCCGATCAGACCAATCTGCTGGCGCTGAACGCGGCGATCGAAGCGGCACGCGCCGGCGAGCAGGGCCGCGGCTTCGCGGTGGTGGCCGACGAGGTGCGCAAGCTGTCCGAACGCACCGCCAACGCCACGGTGGAAATCGGCTCGATGATAGATTCGGTGCAGCAGGATTCCGCTTCCGCCATCGCCGGTATGCGCGCGGCGGTGGACCGGGTGGACGCCAGCGTCAGCCACGCCGGCGAGGCGCAGGACACCTTGCAGGGCTTCTCGGTGCAGATCCAGGGGGTGTCGCGTGGCATGGGCGATATTTCGGCGGCGGTGCGCGAGCAGGCGAATGCTTCGCAGCATCTGGCCGGCAGCGTGGAATCGGTCAGCAGCTCGGCCGAGGAAAACCGCCTGGCGGCGGAAGAGGCGCAGCAGGGCGTGGTCAATCTGCTGGAGCGCGGCGTGTCCTTGCGCGGCGTGGTACAGCAGTTCACGCTCTAAGCCATGGCGCGGCGCAGGGTCGCCATGCACACGCAACCGCCCTCGGGCGGTTTTCTTTTTGCCCAATAAATGACATTGGCGTAAACTGGCTTGCCAAGCTAGAGCATGGAGGCAGGTCATGGAGCGGAAGCAGTCGTTGCCGTCTGGCGGCGTGGATCCGGCGCGCGGTCCTTTGATCATCGTGGCGTCCAGCGGCACCGGCGGGGACATGCAGCCCTTTATCGCGCTGGCGCGCGGGCTGCGCGAACGCGGCCACCGGGTGCTGCTGCTGGCGCCCGCCTTGCAGGAGGAGGCGGCGCGGGCGGCCGGCCTGCCGTACTGGCTGTTCGGCAGTATCGAGCGGGAACAGGCGGCGCTGGACAATCCCGATCTATGGCATGAGCACAAGAGCTGGGGCGTGCTGTGGGAGAGCCTGGTTCCGGATCTGGACGCCTTGCGGGAGCGGGTGCGGGCGCTGCCGGCGGATGAGGACTGCGTGGTTTTGTGTCATCCCGTCCTGGTGCCGATGGCGGCCTTGGCCCGCGCGGCGCGGCCGGATTTGCGCATCGTCGCCGCCTATCTCGCGCCGTCCAATCTGTGCAGCAGTCACGATCTGCTGAGCCTGGGCTCGCTGCGCATTCCCGGCTGGCTGCCGCCGGCCGTGACCGGCCTGCTGTGGCGCTGGCTGCATCGCTGGTTCAATGCGCAGACCTTGCCCGGCTTGAACGCGGCGCGCGCGCAGCGCGGCTTGGCGGCGGAGCCGCATTTCTTCGAACACATGCTGCGGGCGCCGAATGCATCGGTGGCGCTGTTTCCCGACTGGTTCGCCGCGGTGCAGCCGGATTGGCCGCGGCCATGCGCGCAGGGCGATTTCATGTTGCCGGCGGCGACCGGACCCGGCCTGAGCGTGGAGCTGGAGGCTTTCCTGGCCGCCGGCGATGCGCCCATCGTGTTCACGCCGGGCACCGGCCATCGGCACGCGGCGGCTTTCTTCGACGCCGCGCTGCTGGCCTTGCGGCGGCTGGGGCGGCGCGGGATCTTCGTTACGCCGCACGCGGCGCAGTTGCCGCCGGCTCTGCCGGACTCTGTGCTGTGGCAGGCGCATGCGCCTTTCGCCGCGCTATTGCCGCGCGTGGCGGCGCTGGCGCATCACGGCGGCGTCAGCACCACCGCCGACGCGATGCGCGCCGGCATTCCGCAATTGATCGTGCCTTTTGCCTATGACCAGTTCGACAATGGCTTGCGCGCCAAGCGCCTGGGCGTGGCCGAGGTGCTGCTGGCGCGGCGCTTGTCCGGCGCGCGCATGCATGAACGGCTGCGACGGCTATTGGCGGCGCCAAGCGTGCGCCAGTCCTGCCGCGAGCTGGCGGCGCGGATGGCCGGGGCGGAGCCGGCGCGTTCGCTGGATTGTGTGGAACGGGCGTTGCTGGGGCCGGTCTCGAACGGAACGGAAAACGCCGGCGCAAGGCCGGCGTTGGTGTGGTGAGCGCTTTTCGATGCGGCATTCTGTGTGCCAGGCCTCACGAAACGCGGCAGACATTGAACAGGTTCTTAGCTGAACAGCGTGCGCGCGCCCTCGTAACGGGCGGCGAAATAGCTATTGTCCAGCCGCGCCACGCGGATGGCGCTATTGGTTCGCGGCGCGTGCACGAACTTGGCGTCGCCGATGAAGATGCCCATGTGCGAGAACGGGCGGTTCATGGTGTTGAAGAACACCAGGTCGCCGACGCGCATGCGGCTGTCGGGAATCGGCCGCGCCACATTGGCGATCTGGGCGGCGTTGTGCGGCAGTTTGACGCCGACGGCGTTCTGATAGATGTAGCTGACCATGCCGCTGCAATCCAGGCCGGCCTCCGGGTTGGCGCCGCCGAACTTGTAGTCCAGGTCCAGCAGGCCCAGGGTATACATCAGGATTTCGCGGCCGGCGCCGTCGGCCTTGAGGCCGGACAGGCTGACATCGCCGGAAGGGCGCGGCTTGCGCCCGCCGCCGGCCACCTTGGTGGGGGTGGTGCCGCAGGCGGCCAGCAGGCCGGCCAGCGACAGCAGCGCGGCGCCGCGCAGCAGCGCGCGGCGGTCCAGCGGCGAAGAGGGCGAGGGCGGCAGGATCTTGCTCATTGTTGCTTTGACTCCAGTTCTTCCCAGCGCGCCAGCTTTTCCATCAGCGTCTCGTCTATCTGTTCCACCCGCTGCTGCCAGGCGATGGCCTCCTTGGGCGTGTCGCGGTAGCAGTTCGGGTCCAGCAAACGCTGATTCAGGCTGGCCTGCTCGGTTTCGAGCGCGGCGATCTCGTCCGGCAGCGCGGCGAGTTCTCGCGTCTCATTGTAGGACAGTTTATTGCGCGCGGACTTGGGCTTGTCCTTGGCTTTTTCCTGCGGAGCGGTGGTTTCCTTCGGTTTTTCCGCCGGTTTCATCGCCGCCATGCGCGCCTTGGTGTCGATCCAGTCCTGGTAGCCGCCCGGATATTCTTCCAGCCGGCCGTTGCCCTCGAAGGCGATCACCTGGGTGACCACGTTGTCGAGGAAGGCGCGGTCGTGGCTGACCAGGAACACGGTTCCCGAGTATTGAGCGATCACGTCTTCCAGAAGTTCCAGCGTGTCGATGTCCAGATCATTGGTGGGCTCGTCCAGCACCAGCACATTGGCCGGGCGGGTGAACAGCCGCGCCAGCAGCAGGCGATTGCGCTCGCCGCCGGACAGCGAGCGCACCGGGCTGCGCGCGCGCTGCGGCGAGAACAGGAAGTCCTCCAGATAGCTCATCACGTGTTTTCTGACGCCGCCGACCTCGACGAAGTCATTGCCCTGGCTGATGATGTCGGCGACGCTACTGTCTTCGTCCAGTTGCTCGCGGAACTGGTCGAAATAGGCGATCTCCAGCTTGCTACCTTGCTTGATGCTGCCGCTGTCCGCGTCCAGCTGGCCCAGGATCAGCTTGAGCAGGGTGGTCTTGCCGGCGCCGTTGGGGCCGATCAGGCCTATCTTGTCGCCGCGCAGGATGCGGGTGGTGAAGTCGCGGATCAGGGTTCTGCCCTCGAAGCCCTTGCTGACGTGTTCCAGTTCCGCCACCAGCTTGCCGGAGCGTTCGCCGGCATTGAGCTGGAAGTTGACCTGGCCGACGCGCTCGCGCCGCGCGGAGCGTTCGCGGCGGATCGCCTCCAGCCGGCGCACCCGGCCTTCGTTGCGGGTGCGGCGCGCCTCGATGCCCTTGCGGATCCATACTTCTTCCTGGGCGTGGAATTTGTCGAAGATGCGGTTCTGCTCTTCCTCTATTGCCAGTTCCTCGGCCTTGCGCACATGGTAGCTGGAGAAGCTGCCCGGATAGCTGCGCAGAATGCCGCGGTCCAGTTCCACGATGCGGGTGGCGACATTGTCCAGGAAGCGGCGGTCGTGGGTGATCAAGAGCACGCTGCCGCTGAAATTCTTGAGCAGGCTTTCCAGCCATTCGATGGCGGACACGTCCAGGTGGTTGGTGGGCTCGTCCAGTAGCAGCACGTCCGGCTTGGACGCCAGCGCGCGCGCCAGCGCCACGCGTTTTTTCCAGCCGCCGGACAATTCGCTGATGCGCGCGTCCGGGTTCAGGTCCAGATGGGACAGAGTGGAGGAGATCAGCGCGTCGAACTGCCAGCCGCCGCGGGCTTCCAGCTCGTGCTGGATATGTTCCATCCGCGCCAGCGCCTGTTCGTGGTCGGCGTCGGCCTGGGTCAGCTGATGGGTGACTTGATGGTATTCGGTGAGCAGGCTTTTCAATTCGCCCAGGCCTTCGGCCACCGCTTCGAACACGCTGTGTTCCGGGTCCAGCTCCGGCTCTTGCGGCACATAGGCCACGCTGACGTCGCCCTTGATGTTGACGCGGCCGTCGTCCAGCGCCACCGCGCCGGCCACGCTCTTGAGCAGCGAGGACTTGCCGGCGCCGTTGCGGCCGATCAGGCCGACCACCTCGCCCGGCTCCAGCGCGAAGTCGACATTATCCAGCAGTGCGTGGTGACCAAAAGCCAGGCAGGCTTTCTCGACGGTAATCAGGGCCATGTGAGTATTGTTTTCTGTATGGAAAGTTGCTCGAATTGTAACATGGGCTTCACCTTTCCACGCTTAGCGCCGCGCGGTTTGTGCTGTTACAATGCCGGCCAAACTTGAATGAAAGGCATGCTATGTACTTCGTTGACCGCTCTGTGGCCGTGATCAAGCCGAAGCAACCGTTCCTGGACTGGCTGAACCAGGCCCCGGACAACGATATGGACCTGGCGCTGGACAGCCTGCGCACCGACTGCACCGTGATCCTGCTGCCGGAGTTCGACGAGCCGGAAGAGGGCGTCGCCTACATCGACGAAATCTACGAACAATTGTTCAAGATGGAACTAGCGTCCTGGTACGAGGACGAAGCACTCTGGCCCAAGGATTTTTCCTTGAAGGCGTTCTGGGAGTGGTTCGACGTGGAAATCCACTCCACGCTGATAGACAGCGTGGACGCCGACATCAGCAACACCCCGGCCATCGATCTTTGAGCCATGGCCCGGCGGCAGCTGTTGGCGCCGTTCGGCTTCGAGCTGAGGCCCTCGCGGCTTTGGCTCGCGCTGGTGACGCTGGCCGCCGCGGCGTTGACGCTGACCGTGGCGCGTTATCTGCCGCCGGCCTGGCTGGCCTTGTCGGCGCCGGCGGCCTGGCTGAGCTGGCGCGCCTTGCGCGCCGATGGCTGGCGCGACGCCGCGCGTTTCCGCCGCCTGGAGGTGGATGGACTGGGGCGTTTGACCCTGTGGCGCGAGGCGGCGTTGCCGGCGCGGGTGCTGGACGATTGCTTCGTCACCCCGTGGCTGACGGTGCTGAATGTGACGCTGGACGGCCGGCGGCGCTCGCTGATGCTGTGGCCGGATTCGGCGCCGGCGGATGGACGCCGCCAACTGCGCGCCTACCTGCTGTGGTTCCAGACCGCGGACAAGACGGACTCGACTGAAACGAAATGACTCGACACAAGACACTGGCCGAGTGGCTGAGCTGGCAGGAGAGCCTGCACGCCACCGCCATCGACATGGGCCTGGCCCGCGTGGAGCGGGTGCGCGCCGCGATGAATCTGCAAGCGTCCTGCCCGGTGGTGATGGTGGCCGGCACCAATGGCAAGGGCTCGGTGTGCGCGATGCTGTCCACCATGCTGCACCGCGCCGGCTTCAAGGTGGGGACGTATACCTCGCCGCACATTCTGCGTTACAACGAGCGCATCGCCATCGATCTGGCCCCGGCCAGCGATGAGCGCATCGTCGCCAGCTTCGAGGCGATAGACGCCGCGCGCGGCGACACTTCGCTGACGTATTTCGAATTCGGCACCCTGGCGGCGATGCACAGCTTCGTCGCGGAAAAGGTGGACGTGATCGTGCTGGAGGTGGGCCTGGGCGGCCGCCTGGACGCGGTCAATATTTTCGAGCCGGACGTGTCGGTGGTGGTCAGCGTGGACTTGGACCACCAGGCCATCCTCGGCGACAACCGCGAGGACATCGGCTTCGAGAAGGCCGGCATCTACCGCGCCGGCAAGCCGGCCTTGTGCGCCGACCCGAAGCCGCCGGCCAGGCTGATCGAGCACGCGCGCGCCATCGGCGCGGATCTGAAATTGTATGGTCCGGACTTCGGTTTCCAGCGCATGGACAATCAATGGTCCTTCCACATGGGCGACGCCCATCGCCACGCCTTGCCGATTCCGGCGCTGCGCGGCGGCTACCAGATGGTCAACGCCTCGGCGGCGCTGGCGGTGCTGGAATGCCTGAAGGAGCGCTTGCCGGTGAGCATGGGCGCGGTCAAGCGCGGCCTGCTGGAGGTGGAATGGCCGGGCCGCTTCCAGGTGCTGCCGGGCCGTCCCGCGGTGGTGCTGGACGTGGGCCACAACCCGCACGCGGTCAAGGCCATGGTGGCCAGCCTGAAGCAGCTGCCGTTCGCGCGCAACCGGCTGGCGGTGTTCTCCATGCTGGAGGACAAGGACCTGGCCCAGGTGGCGGAACTGGCGCGCGAGGAGTTCGACGCCTGGTTCGTCGGCGGGCTGGACATGCCGCGCGGTCAGAGCGGCGAGCGCATCGCCGCCAAGCTGGCGGAAATCGGCATGACGCGAGTGCAATCCTTCGCCACCGTGGCGCAAGCCTGGACGGCAGCCTTATCGCAGGCGGAGGAGAGTGATAGAATCGTCGTTTTTGGTTCCTTCCACACCGTCGCCGAGGTGATGGAAGCCCGGCAACACCCGGCTTGAGGAGAGCATGGCCTTATCCACCCACGAGGAGTTGATCCTGTTGCGCAAGCGCGCCAGACGCCGTCTGGTGGGCGCTGTCGTATTGGTTACCATCGCGACCGTAGTGTTGTGGAATGTGGTAGGGCGTTTGCCCGAGCAGCAGATGAAGCCGGAGTCGATCGAAGTGCTGGGCGCGTCCGCGCCGGCCGCCAGCCACGCGGACGCGTCGGCCGCCGCCGCCGTGCTGCCGCCTATGGCCCAGGCCGCTTCCGCGCCGCAGGCCGCGTCCGCCGGATTGGCCGAGGCCCGGGCCAGCGCCAAACCGGGCGCCACCGAGCTAGCCGCCAATCTGTCCACGATGACGCCGGCCGCGCCCGCGGTCCAGCCGACGCCCGCCGTCAAGGCGGAAGCCAAGCCGGAAGTCAAGCCCGAGCCCAAGCCGGAAGCCAAAACGGAAACCAAGCCCAAGGCCGAGCACAAGCCCGAGCCGAAACCGGCCAAGCCGGAGCACAAAAAGCCCGACATCAAGCTGGAAGAGAAACCGGCGCGCAAGCCGGATCCGGCGGCTATTCTGGAAGGGCGCTTCGATTCGCTGGACAAGCCGGCGGCCAAGAAAGAAGAGCCGGCGGCCAAGGCCGAAGGCAAGTCGGTGATCCAGCTGGCGGCGCTGTCGGACCCGGACAAGGCCGACGCCTTGAAGTCCAAGCTGTCGTCGATAGGCGTCACCGCCCACTTCAGCAAGGTGCAGACCAGCAAGGGCGAGGTCACCCGGGTGCGGGTGGGGCCGTTCAACAGCCGCGCCGAGGCGCAGGCCACTTTGCAGAAGCTGGCCAAGGCCGGCGTTAACGGCATCATAGTGACCAAGTAGCCGTCATGACCCTCTTCGACTATATTGCCATCGCCATCATCGCCGGCTCCATCCTGGTGGCGATGATGCGCGGCCTGGTGGCCGAAGTGCTGTCGCTGGGCTCCTGGCTGATCGCCTTCTGGTGCGCCAAGCAGTTTTCGCCGGTGGTGTCGGCTTTCCTGCCCGGCGAATTGAGTTCGGAAGGCCTGAGGCTGGTGGCCGGCTTCGTGGCGGTGTTTTTCCTGGCCTGGCTCGCCACCGCCTTGCTGCGGGTCACGCTGACCGGCATGCTGGACAGCGTGGGTCTGGGCGGGGTCAATCGATTGTTTGGGGCTGTTTTCGGCCTGGCCCGCGGGCTGGTGCTGGTGACGGCCCTGGTTTTGGTAGGCGGCTTGAGCGATCTGCCGCGACAACCCATGTGGAGGAATGCCGTGCTCTCGGCGCCATTCGAATCAGTGGCCTTATCATTAAGGCCCTGGTTACCGGCGATGCTGGCCGATAACCTCCACTACACCGGGTAGCTGGTGAACAAGGCGGAATATCTTGATATCTTTACTTCAAGATTCCGCCTTTTTCTTTGTCTTGTTTTTTTGTCCGTTTCTTTAGTTGTAGGGAAGAGAGCAAAAGATGTGTGGAATTCTAGGCGTGGTCGGTCAGGCTCCGGTCAACCAGTTGCTGTATGACGGTTTGCAGGTGCTGCAGCATCGAGGTCAGGACGCCGCCGGCATCGTGACCGCCAATGGCAAGACCTTTCACATGCACAAGGGCAGCGGCATGGTGCGCGATGTGTTCCGCACCCGCAATATGCGTTCGCTGCTGGGCAGCGCCGGCATCGCCCATGTGCGCTATCCCACCGCCGGCTCCGCCGCCTGCCTGGCCGAGGCGCAGCCCTTCTACGTCAATTCGCCGTTCGGCATCGTGCTGGCGCACAACGGCAACCTGACCAATACCGAAGAACTCAAGGCCGACATGTTCCGCCATGATCTTCGCCACATCAACACCAACTCCGACTCCGAGGTGTTGTTGAACGTGTTCGCCCACGAACTGACCCAGCGCCTCAGCGGCAATGAGTTGAGCGTGGACGCGGTGTTCGGCGCCATCGAGGCGGTGCATCGCCGCGTGCGCGGCGCTTACGCGGTGGTGGCGATGATAGCCGGCTACGGCCTGGTGGCCTTCCGCGACCCCAACGGCATCCGTCCGCTGGTGATCGGCACTTGCGTCAACAACGGCAAGACTGAATACATGTTCGCGTCGGAATCGGTGGCGTTGGACTGTTCCGGTTTCAGCCTGCTGCGCGATGTGCAGCCGGGCGAGGGCGTGTTCGTCAGCTTCGACGGCGAATTCCACGCCCGCAGCTGCGCCAGCGACACCCGTCACGCGCCTTGCTTGTTCGAGTATGTGTATTTCGCGCGCCCGGATTCGGTGATAGACGGCGCCTCGGTCTACCAGGCGCGCATCGTGATGGGCGAGAAGCTGGCGGAGAAAATCCGCCATGCCTTGCCGGAGCTGGACATCGACGTGGTGATGCCGATTCCGGACACCAGTCGCCCCAGCGCGCTGCAACTGGCCAACCACCTGGGCCTGCCGTACCGCGAGGGCTTCATCAAGAACCGCTATATCGGCCGCACCTTTATCATGCCGGGCCAGGCGGTGCGCAAGAAATCGGTGCGCCAGAAGCTGAACCCGGTGGCCTGCGAATTCAAGGGCCGCAATGTGTTGCTGGTGGACGATTCCATCGTGCGCGGCACCACGTCCAAGGAAATCGTGCAGATGGCGCGCGACGCCGGCGCCAAGAAGGTGTATTTCGCCTCGGCCGCTCCGGCGGTGCGTTTCCCCAATGTGTACGGCATCGACATGCCGACGCGGGCGGAACTGTTGGCCACCGGTCGCGACGAGGCGGCGATCGCGCGCGAGATCGGCGCCGACGCGGTGATCTACCAAGACCTGTCCGCGCTGGAAGAGGCGGTCAGCAGCGTCAATCCCAAGCTGAGCAGCTACGAAACTTCCTGCTTCAACGGCGAGTACATCACCGGCGACATCACGCCGGCCTATCTGGACGCGATCGAGGCCGAGCGGCTGGACGGCAAGGCCGGGGCCGAGCAGGGCGGCAGCGAGCAGATGATAGACCTGAACCTGAACGTGGCCGAGCAAAACCTGATGTAAGCCGCGGCGCGGCAGCGCGCGGAGGGGATAACGGCGAGCTCTGGCCCGCCGTTTTTTGTTTCAGCGGCGCGTCAATTTGGCGACAGCCGCGGCACGCTAGCGGCTTTTTGCTTGCCAAACCCATTTATCATAATGAATATTTAATGCCATAAGCCGATAAAAACCCGGCGCGATAAGGCAGGCAAGTAAACTGGTATAAATCAATATGTATTTGAAAGTGTTTACTAGTTAATCTGTGCCGCATGCGCCTGATAGCCAAGGAGTGGAGATGGAGGACATTCTGGAAATGCTGGCAGCGCGGCAAGCCGCGCTGGAAAGAATCATAGAAGGGTTGGTGCTGACCATGAATCAGCATGGCGCGATCAAGCTGCAGGATTATCTGCAGATCGCGCAGCTGATGCGGCTGAACAGCGCGGTGACGGATTCCATCGATGTGTCCGACAGCCTGCGCCGCATCAACGCCCGCTTGCAGACGCACGCCCAGGGCGGGCTGGATTCGATCAATGCGCTGCTGAAGGAAACCATGTTGTTCGCCCAGGCCGCGCCGCCGCAACGCGACGCGCTGCAACAGGGCTTGGGCATGCGCGCATCGCTGGAGATTTGCGCGCAGCTGGAGGAATTGCTGCAACGCCGGGCGCGACGCCCGCGCAAGCCCACCCGGGCCTGAGCCGCCGTCAGGGCTGCCGCACCGCCGGCGCCGGCCGCAGATAGCTGGCGCGGGCGGGGTTTTGACGGTCCACCATGATTTCCACGCGCTCGCCGGCGCGCGGCATATTGCCCAGGTCTATCAATTGTTCAATCGTCAGTTCCCGGTTGAAGCCATCCTGCGACACTTTCAATTCCAGCCGCATCATCGGCTTCTGATTCACCAGCAATCCGGTTTGCCGGATAGACAACAGCTCCGCATCCAGCCTGACGCCATCCTGAATCTGTTGGCCGGACAATTTGCGTAGCGATGAATCTCGGTCAAACGCGCGCAGCAGCAGGAAAGCGGTGAGGGCCAGCGTCAACACGGCCACGCCTATCGACAAGAGCACGGAAAATCGGACCCAGGATTCAAGCATGTGGCTCTCCTTCCATTTTGACTAAGAACCTGTTCAAAGTCTGCTGCGCTTCGGCGATACGGCGTTGAAACCAAGCTCAGTGCTCATGTACCACGTGTACATTCCGCTTTTTTGCTCGGTTTCGCCTTGTCTCGCCCTTGCTCGCGAGATTTTGAACAGGCTCTAAGAAGTTGTTCAAAGCCTGCTGCGCGTCGTGAAACGTGACACGCATTCGAAAGGCTCATGCACCACTCCTACATTCCGCTTTCTCCGCCGTTTTCACCTTGTCTCGTTCTTGTTCGCGAGACTTTGAACAGGCTCTAAGCGCCGCAGCCATTGCGCAAAGGCAGGCTCTACCGAAGAAAGTGAAAACATTAAGAAATTGCGGCAAAGTGAGAGGCATTGGCCCGCGCTGAAATTCCATCCCGCACGGTGGACATGCATGGGCACGGAGTGAGTGGACCGCGCCATCGCCTATAGTGATCGCATGGAGGACGTCCATCCAGTTATGCGCAATGAAAGACAGAGGAGAGCGTAGATGACGATCGTGCAAAGAATCGCGATGTTGCTATTGACCAGCCTGCTGGCCGTGCTGGCGGTTGGAGGCTATGGCCTATGGGAGCAGCAGCGGGCCAAGCAGCGCTTCGACGATGCGCTGGGCAATCTGATTCCCAGCGTGCGGGATCTGAACAAGGCGACCAGTGCCTTCATCGACATGCGCAGCGGCATCATCCGCCATGTGCTGGCCAGCCGGCCGGAAGACAAGCGCGCGGCGGAAGAACTGGCCACGCAAGCGGATCAGCTACTAAGCGGCGTGCTGGACTCTTATGGCAAGAACGATGTTTACGATGAGCGCGACCGCAAGCTGCTGGACGAAGACCTGCGCGCCTTGGCGCGGATGCGCGAAGCCAGGCAGAAGCTGTTCGCCATTTCCAATGGCAATGATATCGCCGCCACCAACAAGGAGTTCGTCAGCGGGGCGATGGGCGCGGCCACCAGTGACTTTCGCAAAGCGATAGGCGCGCATGTCGACTTCAATATGCAAGTGGCTTTCGAGATCCAGAAAAGGAACGAAGAGGCGTTTCAGCGCACGATCTGGCTGATGGCGGGCTTCATCCTGCTGGTGCTACTGCTGGTGGCGCTGCTGGGCGGCCAGGTCTTCGCCGTGATCCGTCGCGGTCTGGCGCAAATCCAGCAAACAATTCAGCAAGTCAGCGAGCAACTGGACTTCTCCCGTCGCGCCCCGGTGACGCGCATGGATGAAATCGGCGTCACCGCCAGCGCCTTCAATGACTTACTGGGGCGTTTGCAACAGAACCTCGGCGCCATTCTGTCCGGCGCCCGCGAGGTGGCCGGCGCGTCGCAGGCGCTGAACCAGACTTCTGAGCAGGTGGCCGCGGCGGCGGCCTCGCAAAGCAGCTCCTCGGCCAATGTGGCGGCCACCATCGAACAGATGACGGTCAGCGTCAACCATGTAGCCGACCGCGCGCATGAAACCCATGGCCTGGCCAGTTCCGCCGGCGATATGGCGACAGAGGGTTCGGCCACCATCAGCCAGACCATCAACGATATTCGCCAAATCTCGCGGGCGGTGGACGAGGCGGCGGGCAGCATACGCGAGCTGGAAAAATTCAGCGGCCAGGTCAACGCGGTGGTCGGCGTGATCAAGGACATTGCCGATCAGACCAATCTATTGGCGCTGAATGCGTCGATCGAGGCGGCGCGCGCCGGCGAGATGGGGCGCGGCTTCGCGGTGGTGGCGGACGAGGTGCGCATGCTGGCGGAGCGCACCACCAGTTCGACCCAGGAAATCTCCAGCACCTTGTCGGCGATGCAGGAGCGTTCGCGCCAGGCCAGTACCCAGATGCAGAGCGCGGAAGAGTTGGTGAAGAACAGCGTGGCGCGCGCCGATGACGCCGACACCGCCATCCGCCAGATCGGCGGCGCCACTGGCGACACCGTGCGCATGGTCAGCGAGATTTCGGCGGCGATCAAGGAGCAGGGCAGCGCCACCAATAATATCGCGGTGCAGGTGGAAAGCATTGCACAGATGTCGGAGCAGGCCAGCGCGGCGGCGCAGGAAACCGCCAGCAATGCGCAGCAATTGGACCGGCTGGCCCGGGATCAGATTGCCACGTTGTCGCAATATCGCCTGTGAAGCGCCGGCCTTGGCGCCATGGCGTCCAGTCAAAATGCCCGCTTCAGCGGGCGTTTTCTTAGAGCCTGTTCAAAGTCTCGCGAGCAAGGGCGAGACAAGGCGAAAACGAGCGAAAAAGCGGAATGTACACGTGGTACATGAGCATTTTGAGCTTGGTTTCAACGCCGTATCGCCGAAGCGCAGCAGACTTTGAACAGGTTCTTATCGCTCAGCGGGTATTGCGCGGAGCGCCGACTCAGGCTTGCTCAACCGCCACAGCCCGCGGTCCTTGGAAACTGGCATCGCGCCGGGGACTCGGCATAACATGGCTCAATGAAAAGCATTTGCTTACCATAGAAGCCAGTATGGCTTCAAAATTTTGCAATGAGTCCAGTCCGCGTCACCTGGCCGCGCCGCCCACAGTGGCCCCGATGCTGCCGCAAGCGCGGAGCCCTCTCAAAACGGCCGGTAGCTGCATGTCCGGCATTCCACTCATCGGCCTAGGCCGGGGAAGTTGACCATGTCCAAACGCAGCTTGCTTACATTGCAGCAACGCGCTTATCTGCTGGCGCCTCCCAGCTGCGAATACGAACTTGAGCAGTTGACCCGCTTTAGCGAGCAAGATGTTGTCTTGATCCAACAGCATCGCGGCACGGCCAATCGCCTGGGAGTCGCGGTACTGCTGTGTTATCTGCGGCATCCTGGCATTGCGCTGGAGGCGGGCTGCCGGCCAAGCCCGCGCTTGCTGCGGCGAGTAGCCGCGGTGCTAGGGCTGGAGGAGGCGGCATGGGAGGGCTATGCCGTCCGCGACCAGACCCGGCGCGAGCATCTGGTCAAACTGTATGCCTATCTGGGCTTGAGACCTTACCGCGCCGAGGATGGCCAGACGGTGTTGCCTTATCTGACCCGGCTGGCGATTCAGACCGATCAGGCGATGACGCTGGCCGAGGCCTTGGTGGCCTGGCTGCGCCAACAACATGTGCTCTTGCCCTCCATCAATGTGATCGAGCGACTGTGCGCGGTGGCGCTGACACTGGGAGCTCGGCAGGTCTATGCGCGGCTCAATGACGCCTTGGACACCGGCCAGCGTCAGCGTCTGGACGCTTTGCTGGAACGTCGGGAAGGCTGCCGGCTGACCACGCTGGCCTGGTTGCGCAGCGTGCCGGAACGCGCCCACGACCGCGGCGCGGCGCCGCACATGGCGCGCTTGCGTGTGGTCGAGGCCTTGGCGCTGCCTGCGCATCTGAGCCGACTGGCGGGAGCGGAGCGAATGCGGGAATGGACCGATGCGGGGGACAGAATGAGTTGTCACGATTTGGCGGAACTGGACCCATTGCGACGCATGGCCATATTGCTGGCCATTGTGCTGCAAGCGCGCGCCGCGTTGATCCGCATGTTGCAAAACCTGGAAAAGCTGAAGGCGATCGATGCCCTGTGCCTGCCAAGTGGATTGCGGCAACTGATATCCCCTGGGCGCATGGACAAGCTGGCGGTGGAGGGCCGGCATATGACGCCCAAGGATTTGGCCAAGCTGGAACCCAGACGACGCATGGCCACGCTGTTGGTCCAGGTGCTGGAGCTGCGCGGGGCCCTGGTCAAGGACATTCTGGAAATGCGGGAACGTTTGGTGGGCGAGTCCTGGGAAGGAAGAAGATTCGGTTGAATGGATATCGGCATGTCGGCAGGTGCCGGATGGCAAGCCCTCGTCAACGCACGAGGGCTTTTTACTGGCTCTCTAGTTTAATTCGAATGGAGGCTGCGTTTGCTCATTCGCATTGGCGGCTATGAGTTGGCTGGCTTTGCCGTCAAGATTGCCATGAAGTTTAAATGCGCTAGCGTGCGCAGAAAGATGTTTTCCTTATTTGGCGATTTTGTCTCTCGAATACAACAAAACTTAAAGGACATTGCGCCTTGCTAGGCTTGATTTTCTGGCTTATCGACTAAGCCAAGCTGAAATTTTAAATTAATATTAATGTTTTTATTGAAAATATTTAAATTACAATTAAATTGACGGCAACAAAACCATGACTTCTCTTTTGTTCTCGGCCAAGCGCCATTCTGAATGACTTTCCATTTTTTTCTCCTAACTGTTCTCACGGCTTTCCATCCTCACATAAAAGCATGCGCATCGAAAACGCTAGCTGCGCTTGCCATCTAGCTCGAAGTAGCATCAAGTTCTATTCGAATGTCACTTGTTTTTCAGGCGCGAATGGGGTTTCCGTGCAATGTGGGGGTGCTTTGTTTTCTCCAATATGAAGCGTTAAACATTATGCGATATTGGCTTGGATGTTTTGTATGTATTTGTGTTGCAGTGCTGATCAGCGTCAATTCCCTGTTGGGCAATGGTGGTGCTGCGCTTGAGCGATTTGTTTGGACCTTGCCGTTGTCTGTTTGTAAATTGTGCTCGTGACATTGGTGCTTGATTTGCCGCGGAACTGGGGTTTGCTTGTTTGGTAAAGTGCGTGCGCGGCAAAATCGCGGCGCGTTTAGTGGCAAATAAGATTTAAAGCGTGTTCCTAAATCAATTGTTGGATTCATGGTGCTGAATATGAAGGATGCCACTGCCGATATTGTCTTGCCGGAACAGCCGGCGTCGCAGGAGCTGGACTTCGATGTCGACTTCATTCGCATCGACGCCGCGATCTGCGAATACGACGCGGTGGGTTTGGCGCCGGTGCGCAAGGGCGGCGAGCCTTTTCACTGGGGAACGGTGGAAAGCGCCAGCCGCGTATTACTGGGCAAGGCGGCGGATTTGCGTGTCGGGGTCTGGCTGCTGCGAGCGGCCTTGGCGCAACGCGGCTTGGCCGGAGCGGCCGATGGCCTGGAGGCGTTGGGCGCAATCGCCGCGCGGCCGCTGGCGAATATTCGCCCGGCCGGCCTGCCGGATGCGCCGGCGGGGGAACTTCATGCGCTGCACTTGGCTTGGCTGTCCGGTCCGGCCTTCTTGCATCAGCTCACGCACAGCCGTCTGAGCCTGGATTGCGGGATCAGCGTGCGGCAACTGATCAAGGGCCACGGCGATTTACCGCTGGCGGAACGGGAGCGGGTGCGTTGCGACGTGTCGCGCATGCGGGCAGGACTGGCCCGCTTGCTTGACTTGAGCGTGTTGGAAAACTTTTGCGAGCAATTCGACTGCGCCGGCCTGAATGCGGTGCTGGAAGAGCTCGACACCGCGCTGACGCCGAGCCGGGCGGCCCTGTCGGCCAAGTCCGCGCTGGAGGCGGCGCCAGGCGCGGCGCTGCCAGAGAGCTTGAGTTCCAGGGAGGAGGTGGCGGCGGCGCTGGATCGAGTCATCGCTTATTTCCACGAATACGAGCCCGGCCATCCGGCGCCGATTTTTCTAGCGCGCGCCAAGCGCATGCTGGGCGCGGGCTTCGAGGAGTTGATGGCGGAGCTGTTCGCCGAATCGGATGCGCTGGTGGCGAGACTGAATCGCCCCCGGCCGACGCAGGGCTAGTTAATCCACATTAGGGAAGGGAGATCGCCATGGCGCGACAAAAGGATGCGCAGAAATTCATCGGGGAGAGCCGCGCGCCCCGGGTGCAGATCGAGTACGACGTCGAGGTCTACGGTTCCCAGAAAAAGGTGGAGCTGCCGTTTGTGGCCGGGGTGCTGGCGGACTTGTCCGGCGACAATACCGAGCCCTTGGGCGCGGTGGAGGAGCGCCGCTTCACCGAAATCGACGCGGAAAACTTCGACGCGCGGATGGCGCAGATCGCGCCGGCGCTCAGCTATCAGGTGAAAAACACGATCACCAACGACGGCACCCTGATTCCCATTGATCTGAGCTTCGACTCCATGGAGTCCTTCGAGCCGGCCGAGGTGGTGAAGAAGATTCCGGACCTGGCGGTGCTGCTGGACGCGCGCAGCCAATTGAAGGAGCTGCTGACCTATATGGACGGCAAGGTGGCGGCCGAGGAGCTGATCGAGCAGCTGCTGAAAGAGATGTATCCGCCGGAAGGCGATGACGCCGAATCCGAGGGGACCGGTGGCGAGGAGGCGAAATGAGCACACAAGCCGAAATGCTGGCGCCGTCGGCGCCAGGGCTTAGCGAAGCGCCGCTGGACGATGGCCTGAAGGATATCCTGCGCCGCTCCTTCCGCCCGCGCACCAGCGAGGCCGCCGAGGCGGTGCAAAGCGCGGTGCAGACCTTGCTGAGCTATGCGCGCCGCAGCCGGGTCGTGGTGCGCGAGGATGTGGCGCAAACGGTGGAACAACTGGTGGCCGAACTGGACCGGAAGATATCGGAACAGCTGACCCTGGTGCTGCACAACGAGCGCTTCCAGCGCTTGGAGGGCGCTTGGCGCGGCTTGCACTATCTGGTGTCCAACACCGACACCACCGAGAACCTGAAGATACGTTATCTGAACATCTCCAAGAAGGAACTGGGCAAGACGCTGCGCCGCTACAAGGGCGTGGTGTGGGACCAGAGCCCGATCTTCAAGATGATCTACGAGCAGGAATACGGCCAGTTCGGCGGCGAGCCCTTCGGCTGCCTGATCGGCGACTATCACTTCGACCACGGCGCCCAGGATGTGGCGCTGTTGACCGAGATGTCCAAGATCGCCGCCGCCGCGCACGCGCCGTTCATCGCCGCCGCCGCGCCCAGCCTGCTGCAGATGGATGACTGGAGCGAGCTGTCCAACCCGCGCGATGTGTCCAAGATATTCACCGCCACCGAATACGCGTTCTGGCGGCGGCTGCGGGAAAGCAACGATTCGCGCTACTTGGCGCTGACGCTGCCGCGTTTCCTGGCGCGGGTGCCTTATGGTCCCAAGACTCAGCCCATCGAGGCGTTCGGCTTCGAAGAGAAGGTGGACCCGAATCGCGCCAGCGATTTTTGCTGGGCCAATTCCGCCTATGCGATGGCGGCGAATATCACGCATGCGTTCAGCACCTATGGCTGGTGCACCAAAATCCGCGGCGTGGAATCCGGCGGCGCGGTGGAGGTGCTGCCCAAATTCGTCTTGCCATCGCAGGACAATGAGGTGGAATTGCATTGCCCCACCGAGATCGCCATCTCCGACCGCCGTGAGCATGAACTGTCCGAATCCGGCCTGATGCCGCTGGTTTATCGCAAGAACTCCGACATGGCGGCCTTTATCGGCGCCAAGACCGTGCACCGGCCAGCGGTGTATGAGGACGACGACGCCACCGCCAACGCCAATCTGTCGTCGCGGCTGCCCTATATCTTCGCCACTTGCCGTTTCGCTCATTACCTCAAGTGCATCGTGCGCGACAAGATCGGCTCCTTCAAATCACGCGAGGACACTCAGCGCTGGCTCAACGACTGGCTGATGAACTATGTGGACGGCGACCCGAGCATCTCCAGCGAGCTCACCAAGTCCAAGCGCCCGCTGTCCGCGGCCGAGGTGCAGGTGGACGAATTGCCGGAAAACCCCGGTTACTACCGCGCCCAGTTTTTCCTGCGGCCGCATTTCCAGCTGGAAGGGCTGACGGTGTCGCTACGCTTGGTTTCCAAGTTGCCGTCGGCAAGGGCGGAAACCGCATCCGGCAGCGCTTAGCGCTTATCGACGTCGGACCGCCTCTTGGGCGGTCCGGCCGGCGCGGGGGAGGAAACGACCTGGCTCCTCCGGCGTCTGCACTCAGTCTCAGGTCCGGCATAACCATCATCTTTCATTCGGAGTATCGCAACATGGCAAATGCACTGGTTGACTACTTTTTGCAGATTGAAGGCGTCGAGGGCGAATCGACGGACCAGCAATATTCGGGCCTGATCCAGATCCAGAGTTGGCAATGGGCGGAGGAGAACTCGGGCAAATGGGGTTTTGGCAGCGGCGGCGGCGCTGGCAAGGTGGAAATGAAGGACTTCGAATTCCGCATGGTCTCGAACAAGGCCTCGCCCAAGCTGTTCCTGATGTGCGCCACCGGCGAGCATATTCCGCGCGCCAAGCTGATCTGCCGCAAGTCAGGCAAGGGCCAGCAGGACTTCATGATCATCACCTTCGCCAGTGGCTTGGTGTCCTCCTTCCGCACCCTGGGCAATATGCCCTACGCCAGCATGGGGCATGGCAGCGGCGACGTGGACAGCGTGCTGCCCACCGACGAGATCAAGATCAACTTCGCCAAGATCGAGTTCGAATACCGCGAACAGCGCAACGACGGCACCATGGGCGCGGTGATCAAGGCGGGTTATGACTTGAAGCTGAACGCGGCGGTGTAGGCCCGCGCAGGGTTCCCTTACTTCTTCACAGGACGGCGCCGCGTAGGCGGCGCCGGACAGCCATGACGCCACGCTTGTACGACCAACTCTCCGCGCGCTCCGGGCGCGATGCGCTCGCCGCCAGCCTGGCGCGCGAACTGACGCATTTGATGAACGCCGCGCTGCGCGGGGCCCGACTGCCGCTGGCGGCGGGCGGCGAGCTGACGAACTCGGTGTGGAACTATGGTCAGCCGCCGTTGGCCGAGGGGCGGTCGAGCCAGATCGATCCAGCACGGGTCAGCACGCACATCCGCGCGGTGATCCGCGGCTTCGAGCCGCGGCTGGACCCCGCCAGCATCGAGGTGAGCGCGCGCTCCGGCACTGGAGCGCTGGAGCGTCAGCGGCTGTATTTCGATATCGCCGCCATCGCTCGCGACGGCGGCGCTGCGCTGCGCTTTAGCCTGACCCTGGATTATCTGGACGCTTATTTCAGCTTGCCGCGCGCGGCGGAGACGGGAGCGGACGGATGAACTTCCTCGATCACTACAATAATGAATTGCGCCACCTGCGCGAGGCCGGCGCGCGTTTCTCCCAAGAGCATCCGCAGATCGCGCCGGCGCTGGGTCTAAAACCAAACTCGGTGGCCGATCCCTTTGTCGAGCGGCTGCTGGAAGGCGTGGCCTTTTTGTCGGCCCGAGTGCAGACCCGGCTGGATCTGGAGGGCGCCGAATTCGCGCGCCAGGCCCTGACCCAGCTTTGCCCGCTCTATTTGAGCGCCACCCCCGCCATCACCAGCTTCGCCTTGCACCCGGATTTCGGCTCGCCGGAAGCTTTCCGCGGCCACAGCGTGCCCCGCGGCGCTCTGATCCATGCCAGCTTGCCCGGCCGCGCGCGGCCGGTGACGTTCGCCACCGCGCGCGAAGTGACGTTGCTGCCTTTGCGCCTGGAGCGGGCGGAATGCAGCCGCAGCCTGGGTGGCGTGTCCGCCGCGCTGGCGCGGCGCTTGGCATCCTCGCAAGCGGCCTTGCGCCTGAGTTTCCGGCTGGAAGGCAATGCCGCGTTGCGTGAACTGCTGGCCGCGGACGGCAGGGCCAAGCCGCTGCAATTGAGCTTGGCCGGCGATTTGCCGCGCGCTTATGCCTTGCACCGCGCGCTGCTGGCCGATGTTGGCGCCTGCTATGCGACAGCCGACGATGACCAGGGTGGCGAGACCATGCTGGAGCTGCCCGCAGGCTGCCTGCGCCTGTCCGCCACCGACGAGGACGAGGCATTGCTGCCCGCCGATGCGGGTGGGCTGCCCGGCTTGCGCATCCTGCGCGAATACTTCGCCCAGCCGGCGCGGCTGCTCAGCGTGGAATTGGACGTGCTGGGTCCGCTGGCGGCGCGGGCGCCATCGGCGCGCGGTTTTGACTTGATCCTGGCATTGCGCCATCCGCCGGCGGACTTGATCGGTGAAGTCGACACCGGACAGTTCCGCCTGTTCGCCACCCCGGCGATCAATCTTTATCCCAAGCGGCTGGACCCGGTGCCTTACGACCCGAACCAGACCGAGCAATGGATGCCGGTGGACCGGATGCGGCCGGCCGAGCACCACCTGTGGCGTTTGCTGGAAGTCAATGTCTGCGACAGCAACGGCCGTTCGCGCGAGGCGCGGCCGGCCTTGGACGCCGGCGGCTACCAGAGCGGGCCGGCGGCGGCGCGTTATTCGCTGCGGCGTGAGCCGGCCTTGCAGAGCTTGGGGCCACGTCATGGCTATCCGGACGCTCTGGGTAGCCATGACTTGATCACCATTTCCGCCTGCGCCGGCGATATCGGCCTGGACGACATCGCGACGCTGACCGGCCGCGCGCTGGTGGCGGACCGGGGCTGGCGGCCGGAAGACTTGCCGGGCGCCGAGTTGAGGATGGAGGGGGGCGGAGCGGTGCAACGGCTGGAGTGCTTGTGGCCGGCCAGCGCCCCGCGGCCGATTCCGGCCTTGGAGCGCTGCTGGTCGGCGGTGGCTCAGATCGGCCTGAACCCGCTGAGCCTGCGCGACACGGCGCGCCAGGACATAGGCGCGCGGCTGGCGGAGCAGCTGCGGCTGGCCGCGCAGCCGGAATGTCAGCTGGACCGCCAGCGCATCGACAGCCTGAGGGCCGCTCACGCGCAAATCTGCTTTCTCGCCGCTGGCCGCGCCTCGCCGCAGGCGTTGGTGCGAGCGACCCGGGTGGAGCTGGATATCGCCGCCGTCATGCACGCTGACCGCGGCGGCTGGCTATTCGGTCGGCTGTTGGCCCAGGCGCTGGCTCAGGCCGTCAGTTTGAACGACGGCATCGAGGTCCGCGTGCTGCTGGATGGCGAGCCAGCCAGTCAGCACGGCAATACCTCGCGCGACGATGGAGAACTGCGATGAAGCGACAGCCGCTACAGCGGGAGCTGAGCCCGCAACGCACTTTTTTCGAGCTGATGCGTCGGGTGGAAGCCTGGCAGTGGCGGCAGCCGACAGCCGGCGCACCGTTCCGGCTGCGGCGGCGGCCGGATTGGCTGAGCCTGGAGCAGTCCGCCGACATGCGCTTCGCCAGCGCCGAAATCAGCGCGCTGCAACTGGACGCGGCGGCGGAAGAGGGCGGCACGCCACGCGTCAACGTCACCTGCCGCCATTTCGGCTTGTTCGCCCCTTACGGCCCCTTGCCGCTGCATGTCACCGAGCATGCCCTGCATGAGCGGCGGCTGGAGCGCAACGCCGCCTTCGAACGCTTCGTCAACCTGGCCTGCGGCGATCTGGCCTGGCTGCACTATGCCGCCCGCGCGGCGATGCATCCGGTCTTGGGCTATGAACGCGGCCGCCACCCCTTCGCCGAGCGCGTCGCCGCGCTGGCCGGCATGCCGCCATCCGGCGCGGAAGAGCGGAACCATGATGCCGCGTCTTGCCGCTTTGGCACGCCGGGGGCCTATCACGCGCCCAGTCGCTCCTTGACGGATTTGCGCAAAATCCTGGCCGGCTATTTCGGCGTGCCGGTGCGGCTGATGCCGCGCCGGGGACGCTGGGTGCCGCTGCGCGGCGCCGGCGGGCCGCGCCGACTTGGACGCTGGCGCGTTGGCGGGCGGATTTGGGACGCGCAGCAGGCATTGGAGATCCGGGTTGGCCCCATCGACGCCGCCGAGTTTTGCCGCTGGCAGCGCGGTGCCGCCGCCATGTTGGCGATGCGCGCCATCGCCGCCGATTTCGCCGCCGGCCAGGCGGCTCCGGTCATCCAGATTCAGGTCCGCACCCGGCCGGAACTGGCCGGCAAAGTGGGGCGCATGCGCCTGGGGGTGGACGCATGGTCCCGCCCCGGCAACGCGCTTCGGACGCTCACCGTGTATGACTCTTTCCAGGATCCAAGACTGTGAACCGAGAACGCATATTCGGCCGTCTAGGCCCTACCGCATACCAGGCGCTGGTCGAGGCCACCGCGCTGGGACGATCGCGCCGGCACGCGCTGGTCGACCTGGATCATTGGCTGTACTGCCTGCTGCGCCACGCCAACAGCGATGTCGCGCTGCTGCTGGAGGCGCTCGAGTGCGACCCAGCCACCGCGCTGCAACGCATAGGCAAGGCGTTGGATGCCGCTGAAACCGGCGGCGAGGCGTTGCGCGACATTTCGCCGGCGCTGGAGCGCAGCGCGGCCCCTGCCATCAGCTGGAGTCAGATCGCCGCACCCGCGGCCAAGGTGCGCAGCGGTCATTTGCTGCTGGCCTGGCTGGACGAGGAGCCGACGCGGCGCTGGCTGCAGCATAGGGCGGGCCAGGCGCTGGCGAAGCTAGCGCTGGACGACATCGTCGCGCGTTACGAGGTGTTGGCCGGTGCTTGGCCGGAAGCCGCCGACGCGCCGTCCGCGGCGCTGGCCGGCGAGGCCGCCGCTGACCCCGCCGCGGTGCTGCGGCAATGGGCGGTCAGCTTGAGCGAGCAGGCGGCGGCCGGTGAGTTGGACCCGGTGATAGGCCGCGACGCCGAATTGCGCGCGGTGATCGACGTGCTGTCGCGGCGGCGACAGAACAATCCCATTCTGGTGGGCGAGGCCGGTGTCGGCAAAACCGCGGTGGCCGAGGCGCTGGCGCAGCGCATTCAGCGCGGCGAAGTGCCGCCCGGCCTGCGCGGCGCGCAGATCTGGGCGCTCGACGTGGCCAGGCTGCAGGCTGGCGCCGGCCTGCGCGGCGAATTCGAGCAGCGGCTGCGCGCGGTGATAGACGCGGTGATCGCCTCGCCGGCGCCCATCATCCTGTTTTGCGATGAAACCCATACCTTGATCGGCGCCGGCGGCAATGCAGGCACCGGCGACGCCGCCAATCTGATCAAGCCCATGCTGGCGCGCGGCCAGCTGCGGATGCTGGCCGCCACCACTTGGTCGGAATACAAGCAGTTCATCGAACCGGACGCCGCGCTGGTGCGCCGCTTCCAGGCGGTGGCGGTGGACGAGCCGGACGACGATACCGCGGTGGACATGCTGCGCATGATCGCGCCACGTTTTTCCGACCATCACGATGTGCGCATCGCCGATGCCGCCTTGCGCGCCGCGGTGGCCTTGTCGCGGCGCTATCTGCCGACACGGCAGTTGCCGGACAAGGCGATAGGCCTGCTCGATACCGCCTGCGCGCGGGTGGCGATGAGCCAGAGCTGCCGGCCCGCGGCGCTGGACCGGCTGCGCCATCAGGAGCTGATCACGGAGCTGGCGCTGCGTTGGCGTGCCAGCGATGCGCAGCTGGGCCTGGCCGCGTCGGATGACGCAACGGAGCTGGAGCGCGCCGGCGCCGAAGCCGCCGCGCGCGCCGACGAGATGGAAACGGCATTGCACGCGCAGCGCGCCGAGGTGGATGCCTGGCTGGAGGGCTTGAAAACAGGTGACGGCGACCCGGCCCGGGCCGATGCGCTGAGCGGATCGGAGCGGCTGGTGCGGCCCTGGGTGGACGCGCACGCCATTGCCGAGGTGCTGTCGGAATGGACCCGGATCCCGGTCACGCAAATGGCCCAGGACGAGGCGCGGCGGCTGATGGCCTTGCGGCAGGAACTGAACCTGCGCATCCAGGGCCAGCAGCAGGCGTTGGACGCCATTGTCGAAGCGCTGCAAGTGGCGCACTCCGGCTTGGGCGACCCGCGGCGGCCGTTGGCGGTGATGATGCTGACCGGCCCCACCGGCAGCGGCAAGAGCCAGACCGCGGTCGCGCTGGCGCAGGCCTTGTTCGGCGGCGAGCGCAATCTGCTGCGCTTCAATATGAATGAATTCCAGGAAGCCCACACCGTGTCCACGCTGAAGGGCGCGCCGCCAGGCTATGTCGGCTACGGCCGTGGCGGCCGCTTGACCGAGGCGGTGCGCAAGAAGCCCTACAGCGTGCTGCTGCTGGACGAGTTCGACCGCGCCCACCCGGACGTGCACGAGATGTTCTATCAGGTGTTCGACCAGGGCTGGATGGAAGACGGCGAGGGGCGGCACGTCAATTTCCGCAATTGCCTGATTCTGCTGACCAGCAATCTGGGCGACGCCGGCATCGAAGCCGCCTGCGCCACCGACCCGGATTGCAGCCAGGCGCGCCTGGACGCGCTGGCGCGCGAACGGCTGCAGCGCCGCTTCGCCCCCGCGTTGCTGGCGCGGATGCAGGTGGTGGCATTCCGGCCGCTGGACGAGCCGGCCCTGGCAGGCATTGCGCGCCAGGCCTTGCAGGAGATCGGCCTACGCTTGAACGCCAATGGCCTGGATTGGCGCGCGGACGCGGCCAGCGCCGACTGGATCGCCCGCGCGGTGGCGCGTCACCCGGCCAGCGGCCGCGCGGTGGGCGACCTGCTGCGGCAACGCGTGATGCCGGGCATCGCCCGCGGCGTGCTGGAGGCGCATGCGGCCGACCGCGCCTTGCGCAGCGTGCGGCTGAGCGCAGCCGAACGGCTGGAGTTGGTTTTCGACGAGGAGGCCGTCCTGCAACTACCGCCGGACGCGCCATCAGAATCCGACCTTTCTGGAGAAATCACATGCGCCTGATCGAACTGCACAGCCCAATACTGGACGCGGACAGCATCGCGCTAAGCTTCAAGACGGATGAGCGTCTGTCGCAGGAGCCCAGCTATCAATTGGAAATCAGCTGCGCCGACCCGGCATTGGATCTGGACGGCCTATTGGGCACGCGGCTGGGGCTGGAGATAGACCTGGGCGCCGCCGGCACGCGTCCATTCCACTGCCAGGTGCTGGGCGGCCACGACACCGGCCAGACCCAGGACCGCTACACCTATGCGCTGGAGCTGGGCAGCTGGCTGTCCTTTCTGGCGGAGAATCAGAACTGCCGGGTGTTCCAGCAGTTGACGGTGCCGCAGATCGTCGAGCAGGTGTTCGGCGAGCATCAGCGGCCGGACTTCCGCTTCGAACTGGAGCACGCTTATGAGGCGCGCGAATACTGCGTGCAGTTCCTTGAGTCCGATCTCAATTTCGTCAAGCGTCTGCTGGAAGACGAGGGCATCTATTTCTGGATAGAGCATCAATCGGAGCGCCATGTGGTGGTGCTGTCCGACACCCAGCGCTTCGACGATCTGGCCGCCGGCTACGACTGGCTGAGTTTTCTGCCGGATGGAGACGAGTTTCGTCCGCTGCCGGGGCGGGAGGGCGTGCAGCGGCTGCAGCGCGGACGGCGGGTGCGGCCAACCAATGTCGCGCTGCGCGACTTCGACTACCACGCGCCGTCCAACCGCCTGGACAGCGATGCCCGGGAAAATCACCCCGGTCTGGAGGGCATCCGGCTGGAGCATTACGACTACGGCGCCGGTTACAACCATCAGGCCGGCGGCGACCGGCTGGCGCGGTTGCGCCTGGAGGCGTTGCAGGCGGATTCCCACCAGTTCACCGGCATGGCCAATGCGCGTGGCTTGGCCACCGGTGGCGCGTTCACGCTGGATGGGCATCCGGATGCGGCGCGCAACCGCCGTTACTATGTATCGGCCAGCCAACTGATTTTTTTGCAGGATGGTCCGGACAGCAGCGGCCAAGGACGCAATGTGCAGTGCCTGTTCCGGGCGATGGCGGACGACCGGCCGTTCCGACCGCTGCGGCAGACGCCGAAACCGATGCTGCCCGGCATCCAGAGCGCGACGGTGGTGGGGCCGGTGAACGCGGAGGTGCACACCGATGCGCTGGGCCGCATCCGCGTGCACTTCCACTGGGACCGCTACAAGACCCAGGAAGAAGATGCCTCGTGCTGGATCCGGGTGTCGCAAGCCTGGGCGGGCAAGGGCTGGGGCGTGCTGGCGATGCCGCGCGTCGGCCAGGAGGTGCTGGTGACTTATGTCGACGGCGATCTGGACCGGCCGATGGTGACCGGCATTGTCTACAACGGTGACAATCCGACACCGTATGACTTGCCCAAGGACATCCGCTACACAGGCCTGGTCACGCGCTCCTTGAAGCATGGCCGTTACAACCACGCCAGCCAGATCACCTTCGACGACCAACGCGGCGCCGAGCGGGTGATGATCCACGCCGAACGCGATATGCAGCGGACCACGGAACGCAATAGTTCGGAAGCGGTGGGCCAGGACATGAATACCTCGGTAAATGGCACCGCCACCACGGTCACCGGCGCCTCGGTCAGCTATACCGGCGTATCGGTGTCCTTTACCGGCCTGTCGGCCAGCTTCACCGGGGTATCCACCAGTTTTACCGGACTATCCACCACCTTCACCGGGGTAGCCACCGGCTTCACCGGCATCAATACCGCTTTTTCCGGGGTGGCAAACAACTTCACGGGTTCATTGAATAATTTCTTTGGCGTGGTTACCCAATTCACCGGAGTGAACACTGCCTTGACCGGCGTGAGCACCACCTTGACCGGTACCAGCACCTCGGTGATCGGCACCTCGCAAGGCCTGACCGGGCTCTCCTCCTCGTTGACCGGCGTCCATGTCGCGGCCACGGGGAAATCGCAAACCATGACCGGCGTTTCATCGTCGTACACCGGCACCTCTTGCTCTGTGACCGGCAAGCATATCGGGATTACCGGCACTTCCAAGACCGTGACCGGCACTTCGATATCGGATACCGGCAGCGCAACCAGCATCACCGGCACCTCGATGTCGACTACCGGTTCGTCCACCAGCATCACCGGCACGTCAATGATGACCACCGGCTCATCCACCAGTGTCACCGGCACTTCAATGTCGACCACCGGCTCATCCACCAGCGTCACCGGCACTTCGATGTCAACCACCGGCTCATCCACCAGCGTCATCGGTTCCTCGATGACGACCACCGGCTCCTCGGTCGGCTGCACCGGCTCTCATATCGCCAGCACCGGCTCCTCGATGACGACTACCGGAGCCAGCTTTTCCTATACCGGCGTTTCTTACTCGGACACCGGGGTGGATCTGAAGCAGCTGGGCATGCAGATAAAAAACTGAGGCATCACGCCACGGGTGGATCTGTCCACACAGAGAGAAGGGAACGCGCATGACCACACACATCAAGCCGCAGGCCGCGTTGATTTCCACATCGCGCACCCAGATCGGCAGCCAGGCGCAACTGCGGATCGGCGTCGGCATTGGGTTCCGGCTCAGCGATCCCCGGGTGCTGGCGCATGAGGCGTCGGTTTGGGAGGCGATCAAGGCGGCGGCGCCGTCGGTGCCCTTGTTCGAGCCCGGCATGCCCAAGCAGCATGCGGAGTGGCTGCTGCTGGGCCACGCGCATTATCGCGGCGGGCGCGAGCCGGAAGGCTCGGTGAATTGGAGCGCGAGCGCGGAACTGGGCACGGTGGGCAAGAGATTGTCTTGCCACGCGGCGGGCCAGCTCGGCGCCGACGGCTGCTTGCGCGCCAGCCTGGAACTAGACCATCGCCAAGCCGCCGCCGGCCATGACGGCGCCAATCCTTGCGGCCTGCCGTCGCATACCCCGCCATTGCAATTGTTGTGCGGCCTGGGCGCCAAGCCGGCGGCGCTGGCGGCCTTGGGGCCGCTGGGCTTGGACTGGCCGGAACGGCGGCAGTGGCAACCGGCCAGGCCGCGCTCGATCGCGGCGATGGCGGAAGATGGCACTCATCTGGGCTGGCCGGCGGCAACCGACTTGCGGATGTTCCAGCAGGCCGCGCCGGATCAGTGGTCGCGGGAGCGGGTTTGGCGCAGCGGCGAGTGTTTTGCATTGCGGGGCATGGGACCGACCGGGCAAGGCTTTGCCGGCAAGCTGCCGGCGCTGACCGCCGTGGCGCTGGCCGGCCGGCACGCGGGCGCCTTGTCCGAGCAAGCGGAGCTGGCGCTGCAGACGGTCTGGTTCTTGCCGGATTGGGACCTGGGCGTAATGTGGTGGAGCGGTTTCCTGCCCTTGGACTACCCCTTGCAGGAAGACATCAGCCAGTTGCTGGTGGCCTTGAAGGACTGCGCCGAGCCGCTGGACCTGGCTGGGCTGAAGGCTTTTGCGTGGCGCCGGGCCGATGTGGCCGATCAAGACCCGATGCTGTTGTCAGATCACCCGCTGATGCCGGATCCGGGGCGCGGCTGGGTATGGGAGCAGATTCTGGCGGTGGAAGACCATCCCGGCCAGACGCCCGCGCCACTCAGCCACGAGCAAATCGGTGACCGCATGCGGCAGCAATGGCAAGCGTTTGAACAGGCGCAGCGAGACCAGATCAAGTTGCGAGCCTTTGCGCGCGACAGCGAAAAGTGCTTGGCAACAACACCCACGGCGGCTTCCTCCCATATTGACTGGCGTCAGCGCCTGGAGCAGGACGAAGCCGGCGAGCTGTGCGAGCAAACGCTGAGCGGCGTAGACCTGAGCGGACTGGACTTCGAACAGCGTCATTGGCGGCAGATGCGCTTCGAACAATGCCGTTTTGATCTTTGTAGCTGGCGCCAGTGCCGTTTCGAGCAAGTCAGCTTCGTTGACTGCTCCTTTACCGGCGCGCGGCTGGAGCAAGTGAGCTGGACCGATGGGGGCGCCCAACGTTGCAAGCTGGAGCGGAGCGCTTGGCATGAGGCCGTCTTACAGCGCGTCAACCTGGAAGACTGCCGGCTGGACGGGGTGGTTTTCATCGGCGGCAGCTGGCAGGCGGTGACCGTGCAAGGGCAGGGCGGAGACCAGGGCCGGGTAGCGCAGATGCGTTGGGATCGGGTCAGTTTCTACCAAGTCACCGGCGAGAACTGGCGCGTCGAGGAGGTACGGGCCGATGGCCTGGACCTGGTGCGCAGCGCGTTGCGCGGCGCGCATTGGCGCCACTGCCAACTATTGAAGTTCAGCGCGCTGGAAAGCGATTTGTCCGCCAGTCTTTGGCAACGCTGTGGCCTGACCCTGGCGGTGATCTCCTATCACAGCAGCCTCAAGCAGGCGCTGCTGGAGGACTGCGAGTTGACCAAGTGTTGCTGGCAGGCGCTGCAGGCCGATGGCGTGCACCTCGAATATTGCACCTGCCTCCATTTCTGCATCGGCAAGCTGCAAGCGCCCGGCTCGCGCTGGAACGGCTGCGTGCTGGATGGCGCCAAGGCGGTGAACGCCAATCTGGCCGGCGCGGTTTTTCAGGCTTGCTCGCTGCGCGACGTCGCGCTGCAAGGCGCCGATCTGAGCGAGAGCCGGCTCGAGGACTGCAATCTGATCGACGCCAATACCGCCTGGATTTTGCCCGCAGCGGCCGGCGGCTGGCAGGGCAATCTGGATGCCGGCTTGCAGGATTTGCCACGGAGAAGCGCGTGAGCGCGCCCTCGGCGCTGCCGCGGGAAGTGCGCGGCCAGCACTTCAGCGAGCAGGCCCCGCGGCAGGCGCTCAGCGGCATGCTGTACATCGACTGCCATTTCGAGCGCGTGCATTGGCGGGAACATCATTTGAGCGATGTCCGCTTCCGCGATTGCCGTTTCGACGACAACCGCTTTGAAGGCAATGTCTGGCGCCAAGTCCATTGCGAGCAATGCCGCTTCCAATGCTGCGCATGGCAAGACTGCGTGTTCGAAAAAGTGTTCTGGCAAAACGTGAGCGCGCGCGACAGCGACTGGCGGCAATGCGCGTGGAAAAACTTCATCTGCGTGGCGCTGGAGGCGGAGGAATGGCGGATGCTGGAACTGCGCGGCGCCCATGTTTCCTTCGTCAATAGCCTGCTGCGGCGCTGCCTGCTATCCGGCGGCACCTGGCAGGCCAGCGCCTGGATCAAGAACCGGCTCGCCGATGTGCGCATTCAACGCGCGGAACTTGACAACTTCATCGTCGGCTTGAGCCAAGCACAGCGGATGGCCTTGCTGGATTGTCAGGGCATCAATACCCGCTGGCTCTACTGCGAGCTGGAAGACATGAGCTTGGAGTCCTGCCGCTTGCGCCAGGCCGCCTGGTCCGGCAGCGCATGGCGCGGCGGACGGCTGCAGGACAGCCAGTTGGCTGGCGCCAATTTCGAGCAGAGCCGGCTCTGCCAGCTGGAGTTCACCGGCTGCGACTTGGAGCAGGCGCTTTTCGATGGCGCCAGTCTGGAGGATTGCCAGCTCAGTCACCTGCACGCGCCGCGCATCTGGCTGCGGCGGGCGCGGCTGGAGCGGGTGGACCTCAGCGGCGCCGAGCTGGACGGACTGGATGCCTGCGGCGCGGAATTGCGGCAAGTCAGGCTGTCCGGCGGCAGCTGCCGCCATGGCCGGCTGATAGGCCAGCCCCGCGACGCGTGGCAGGCCGCCGATACCGCCAGCGCCGTTTTCAGCGATCAAAAGTTTGAGCAAACCCAGGCTTGGCGCGCGCGCGTTCAGCCCGGCCCCAGAGGAGAAACGTGATGAAACCACTAGCAGAGCCTAGCGTGGCGCCGCCGCAAACCGAGAGCGAAAGCGATGCGGTATTGCAATGGCTGCGGGTGTCGGCACCCCGCGCCAAGATCGAGGACAAGGCCAACGGCTTGCGCCAGGGCAGAGTGGACGCGGCGGAGTCCAGCGCCTGCCGGGTGCGGCTGGTCTCGGGCGCGGCGTTGGATGCGAGGGTCGCGTTTGGCTGCCAGCCCAGGCCGCAACGCGGCGATCTGGTCCAGCTGG
The DNA here is from genome assembly GCF_001043555.1 of Chromobacterium sp. LK1. Lineage (NCBI taxonomy): Bacteria > Pseudomonadati > Pseudomonadota > Betaproteobacteria > Neisseriales > Chromobacteriaceae > Chromobacterium > Chromobacterium sp. LK1. Next base: position 137,721 of record NZ_LDUI01000052.1, read on the forward strand.
CGCTCTCCGACGAGGCGTGCTGGGTGTTGGCGATCCTGGAGCGCGACGATGCGATGGCGCATTGCGTGCTGGACTTCGGCGTCGCCAGCGTGCAAGTGCAGGCCGGCGAACTGCGCTTGCACGCCGATGGCGAATTAAGCCTCCATGGCCGCCAGTTGAACAGCCGTGCCGAGCAGATCGGCACCCGCGCTCAGGAGCGGCAGACCCATATCGGCGGTTCGGACCTGACGCAATGCGGCAGCCAGCTGCTGCATGTGGAGCGGCATCTCGGCCTGCATGCCGCCAGCGCCACGCTGACCTCGTCCTCGCTGCTGAAGCTGGATGCCGGCCAAATCCACCTGGGCTAAGGAGAACGGGCATGGGGTTTGAAAACACCTCTGGCGCAAGCGGCCAGGCCGTGGCGCCTTGCGATATGTGCAAGATACCTGTGGTGTGCGTGCCGGGCTGCTATGTCAACACGGCCAAACTGAGCGATGCGGTTAATCCCTGCCACAAGCTTTTAATCGAAGGGGCGCCGGAGCATAACCAGGCAACACAGGTGGCGACCTCCTCCGGAAACGAAGGCAGTTGGGGTGGGTGCGGAAGTGGCGCGATCAAGGGAACCATGGAATATCTCACCGCCAAGCCGAAGGTCATGACCTGCGCGGCGCCCACGCCGACCCATGCCGATGACACGACCAGCCAGAATACCCGCAATACCACGGGCTTGGTGGTCAGCCCATCGCAAACCAAGGTAAGGATTTCTTAGTGAATGCCATGCGCAAGAGCGCTTGCCTGATGGCGCTCTGGGTGCTGCCGGGCCTGCTGGCCGGCTGCTCCTCCCTGCTGCCAGCGCTGCTGCCTTCCTTGCTGCCGCCGCTGAGCCCGATTCGGAGCGAGGAGGGGCCGCGCCAGTTGCACGTCACCCTGGTGGGCGGCGCGCAGCTCAACAATAGCGGCGGCGGCCCGCGGCCGGTTCAAGTCTGCCTATATGTGGCGCGCGAGGCCAACTGGACGCCGTCGACCGGGCTGGATGACAGCCTATGCGTCCAGCGCGGCCAGGAGATCACGGCCGAAGCGCGCCAAGTGATCGCGCCAGGACAGGTGCAGCAAGTATTGTTGCCGGCCGCTGGCTCGGATCCGGTATGGCTGTTGGTGGATGCCGACTTCGCGGCGAAACCGCCCGGCTATGCGCCGCTGCGCATCCGCGTCGACGGCCGCAAGCTGATCCATCTGGCGGTGCAGCTGGAACGCAACCGCATTGTCGATGCGTTGACGCCTCCGGTCACGCCACCGCTCGCCGATGGCGCACCGCCGGTTGCGGACAAGGCGCCGCCGATCGCCGAGACCCCGGCCGCCCTGCCTGAGCGCAAGCCGGCGCGCAGGCCGCGCAAGGCGTCAGCTGTCCGTGAGGAGAGGAATCTATGAGCGTTTTACCGGTAGGGCCAGTCGCCTGGAGCGATGGCATGTTGATCGAAACCCAGCATTTTCAGCAGCAGGAGCGCCATCTGGCCCATCTGTTCAAGCTGCGACTGAGCCAAGTGTCCAGCCATGGCTGGGGCTTTTCATTGCTGGACGTGGACAGCGACGGGCTGGGACTGGGCCGGCTGGGCCTGCGCGCCGCCACCGGCGTGCTGCCGGACGGCACCCCGTTCGCGCTGCCGGCGCATGATCCGCTGCCGGCGCCGCTGGACACCGCGGAAGCCCAGGCGGGCGATATCGCCTGCCTGGCCTTGCCGGCCGCCGGCAGCGGCGGCCCGGACATGGCCTTCGGCGACATCGCCGCGCCGGCCCGCTACCGCGCGGTGGCCACCGAGGTGTCCGACCTCAGCATAGGGCTGGACGCGCCGGGCTCGCCGCGCCGGCTGACGCTGGAAACCGGTCGCATGATGACGCGCCTGTGCTGGCAATCACAATTGCGCGCCGATGAAACCGCCTTGCCCTTCGCCAGGGTGGATGGCCGCAGCAGCGCGCTGGCGCCGCAGTTGGATGCGCGATTTGTGCCGCCCTTGCTGGACAGCCGCGCCCACCAGACGCTGCGCGCGCTGATCGAGGAGTTGCAAAGCACGCTGCAAGTACGGCTGGCGGGCAGCGCCGGGCTGCGGGTCTTGTCCGCCGGCGGCGGCCTGGCCGACCTGATCGAGCTGATGTTGCGCCAAGGGATCGCTGAATACCGGATGCGGCTGGCGCACTTGGATGCCTTCGAACCATTGCCGCCGGCGCTGCTGTTCCAAGAGCTGATCGGCCTGTTGGGCCGGCTCAGCGTGCTGCCCGGCGTCGACGAGACGCTGGCTGAGCGCCAGTTCGCCTACCGCCACGACGATTTGCAGGCCAGTTTCGAACCCTTGGCCGCCACTCTGCGCTATGCCTTGGCCCGTGTGATTGAAACTCCGGTGCTGCCGCTTAGATTCGAAGATCGTGGCGATCAGGTCCATGTCTGCGTGGTGGACCGCCAGTGGCAGTTGCAGAAAATGGTGTTCGCCTTCTCCGCGGCGATGCCGGCGGACAAGCTGCGCCAGTTGTTGCCGCAGCAGGCCAAGCTGGGCGCGGTGGAACAGATCCAGAAGCTGGTGGACCTGCAATTGCCGGGCGCGCGGCTGATCCCGGTGCCGAATCCGCCGCGCCAGGTGCCGTATTACGCGCAAAGCGTGTATTTCGAAGTGGAATCCAGCGACCCGTTCTGGGCGCAGGCCTTCGCGGGTTCGGCGCTGGCTTTGCGCATTGTCGGCGACTTCCAGGATCTGCGTTTCGAAGCCTGGGGGCTGCGCGAAGGCAAGGTCGCCTGATCCAAGAATACAAAAGAGTGAGCCGCGATGAACCTGCTGCATAATTTTTCTTCGATTTTCCGGCGAGCCTCCTCCGCGCATCTGAACAGCTCCATGATGGAGAGCGCCATGCGCCGCCAGCTGGAAAACCTGCCCTTGCTGATGCCCGGATCGCAAACGGACATTCAGGACGCGGAGCAGGAGCCGGCTGTTCCGGAGCCCGCGCTGGAGCCGGCTTCCGCCGCGCCATCGCTGGCGGACACTAGCGGCGCGGAAAGCGAAGCGGACGGCGCGATGCTGGTCTATCAGCGAGCGGGCGGGCGGGCCGCGCTGTTCAAGGCCGGCCAGCAACTGGCGCATTGGGACAATCCCTTTATCTCCCACGCCATGCCGGCTGTGCTGCAACTGCGGCGCATGCTGGAGGCCGCGGAAAGCCAGCTGCAGATTCGCGCGCAGCTGGGCCTGGAGCTCAAGCTGTTTCGCGAACGCCTGGGCAGCGCCGGCTGCGAATGGCAGCAGGCACAGGACGCCAGCTATCTGCTGTGCACTTATCTGGATGAAATCTGCAACGACGCGGCGCGCGGCGCCGGCCAGCAGCCTTATGACGGCGAACGCAGCCTGCTGGTGGAATTCCACGACGATGCCTGGGGCGGCGAGGACGCATTCGCCGATCTGCAGCGCTGCTTGCGTCATGAGCCGCTTCCCTTGCAACTGCTGGCCTGGTACGAGCTGGTGCTGGCGCTGGGCTGGCAGGGGCGTTATCGGGTGCTGGAGCGCGGCGAGGTGCTGCTGCAGGATTTGCGTTCACAACTGCACGCGACGATATGGCGTCAGCAAGAGCCGGCCCCGCTGGGCACCGGACTGATCACGCCGCCGGCGGTGACGCCGGCCCCCGAGCCGCCGCCGCCGAAACAGCGTTGGCTGACGCCTTGGCGCGTGGCGGTCATCGCGCTGGCGGCCACCGCGCTGACCTATGGCCTGGCCACGGCCAGCCTGGACCAGCAGGGCCGGCGTCTGCGCGAGGCGCTGGCGGCCTGGACCCCGCCTGCGCGGGCCATCAACCTGGCCACCGCCTTGCCGCCACCGTTGCCGCAGTTGCTGTCCGAAGGCTGGCTGGTGGCCTATAAACATCCGCAGGGCTGGCTGCTGATCTTCCGCAGCGACGGCGCTTTCGATGTCGGCAAGGCCGAAGTGCGCGCGTCGTTTCAGAAGAACATCGTGCGCTTGGGCCAGGCCTTCGCGCCATGGCCGGGGGATTTGGAAGTGATAGGCCATACCGACCGCGTGCCTATCCAGACCAGCGCGTTTCCCAATAATCAACGGCTGTCGGAGGCGCGCGCCCGCTCGGTGGCCGACATGCTGCGCCAGACCGCCGTCGCCGGCGGCGCGCAAGCGCCCGACAACGCCAAGGCGCGCCGTATCGATTCCTCAGGCCTTGGCGAAAGCGCGCCGCTGGATGCGGCGCGCACGCCGGAGGCCTATGCGCGTAATCGGCGCGTCGATGTGCTGTGGAAGGTGGCCGGCATTTCCCTGGGGGGCGGCCAAGCTTCGTCGGCGGCAAGTTCCGGCCACGCCGCCGCTCCGCCGCCCGATACCGCCGGCGGGCCGGAGCCGTTCGGTCTCGGCGCCAAGGAGCAACAGCCATGATCCGGCATAGCCTGCGTATTCTGATCGCGGTATTGATCGCGTTGATGATCTGGTGGGTGGGACCCTTGATTTCCATCGGGGTTTATCGGCCGCTGGGTTGGCTGCTGCTGCGGCAGATTCTGGTGGCGGCAGTCTTGCTCTGGGGTTTCTGGCCGTTGCTGTGCCGGCTCTGGGCCCGCTTGCTGGCCGCGCCGCGCTCGCTCAGGCGCGCGCCCAAGCCACCGCCGGAGCCCGAGCCGGAGCCCGCTCCACCCGATTACATCGACGATACCTTGCGGCAGTTGCAGCAGCAATTGAGCCGTCGCGACGGCGCGCCACTGCCATGCTATCTCTTGCTGGGTGTGAGCGGCAGCGGCAAAAGCAGCTTGCTGGACTGGTCGCTGCGCGACGGCGCGCCGCAGGCCATGACGATAGGTCAGGGCTTGGGGCTGGATTTCCGGCTGGGCGCGGACGCGGTCTGGCTCGACACCCAGGGCCAGTGGAATGTGAGCGACGGCTACGATGCCGCCGCCTCCGCCGCCTGGAACAAACTGCTGGCAGGCTTGTTGGCATTGCGTGGCCGGCTCTGCGTCAGCGGCGTGGTGCTGTGCATTGGCGGCGATGAGCTATTGACGATGGCGGCCAAGCGTCGGCAACAAGTGGCGACGATTTTGCGGCAGCATCTGCTCAAGCTGCGCGACGGCCTGGGGCGCTGCCCCAATGTCTACTTGGCGCTGACCAGGCTGGATCGTCTGGATGGCGCGATGGCGTTGCTGGGCTTGATGAAGCCGGAATCCTGGAGCCGCGGCATCGGGTTTTCCTTGCCGCTGGAGGCGGAAGGCGGCTGGGACGACGACCTGCATCGCCTGGAGCAGCGGGTGCAGCGCCAGGTGCTGTTCGCCGCGCCGCTGGCCGGCGAGGCGGCGGTCAATCATGCCCAGTTGCGTTTCGTGGAAACGCTGGGACGATTGCGGCTGGCGTTGTCGGCCTTGCTGCCGCCCTTGTTCGCCCGCGACGGCGAGGAGGATGCAGCCCGTTTGCGCGGTCTGTGGCTGGGCTCGGTGGCGGAGGTGGCGGATATCGAGATCGACGGCCCCGAACCGGCGACCCGGCCCTTGGGCGAACTGTGGACGCCATTGCTGCGGCAACTTGGCTTGGAGCGGCAGTTGATGGAGCAAAACCTCAGCGCCGCCGAGCGGCTGGCGCGGGAGCAGCCGCCGCAGCCGGCGGCGCGGTCATGGAAGCGGAGGGCGCTGAACGCGCTGCGCTGGGCGCCGGTGCCGACGCTGGCCATGATCCTGTTGGGCTGGATGGCCTGGGGCTATTCCGCTGAACGCCATTATCTGGACTATCTCTGGGCGCAGTTCAACGAGAGCAAGACGCTGGCGCGCGAGCAGGCCGGCAGCGTGCAGGGCGCCGGCTCTCCGCTGCTGGCGGTGGCCGCGCAGATGCGCTACGCCCAGGCGCAGGCGGAAAGCGCCGAGCGCGGCTTGGGCACGCCGTTTTTCGAGCACCGCCGCGTGGCGGACACCGCCGCCGCGACTTATCGGCGCCATCTGCAGAAAACCCTGATGCCGGAACTGCACAACGAACTGAAGCGCACCTTGCAGGCGCAGAACCAAGGCAGCCCCGGCGATATCTTCCTGACGCTCAAGGTCTATTTGATGCTGTGCCGGCCGCAATATCGTTCCGCCGACGCGGTGGAGCGCTGGATAGCCAATCGTTGGGAAGCCTTGTCCGAAGGACAATACAACGAAGAGGACAAACGCCTGCTGATCGCCGACGCGCGCGCGCTGATCACGCTGCCGGAGCTACCCGCGACGCCGGAAGACGCCAGCCTGGTGCAGACCGCGCGCGCGCGCGCCGCGCAGATCCCGGTGGTGACCCGGGTGCTCAATCATATCCGCGAGCAAGGCCTGCCGGCGCAGATTCAGGACATCTCGCTGGCGCGCGCCGCCGGCTTCGGCTCGGCGATCAGCCTGCGGCTGCGCAACAATACGCCGGACACCGACGCCGCGATCTCCGGCTGGTATACCCGCGCCGGCTATAGCAACGCTTTTCTGCCGCGGCTGGAAACCGGCGCGCGCGCGATGCTGGAAGAGCAGAGCTGGGTGCTGCACAACGAGCCGCTGCGCGGAAACGGTTTTGAAATAGACAGCCTGGTGCAGAAACTGGCCGACAGCGCGCGCAGCCAGTATCTGCAGGACTACATCACCGCCTGGCAAAGCTTTCTGGGCAATGTCAGCGTGCGCGCCGTCACGGGTCTGGGCGATGCCGCGCAATTGGCGGCCGCGCTGATGAACTCACAATCGCCACTGGCCAATCTGCTGCGCTTCGCCGGCCGCGAAACCATGTTGACCGGCAACTACGATGGCGGCATGGATAGCTGGATAGACAGGCAGAAATCGCGGCTGGAAAAAAGCCGGCGCACACTGATAGGCGAAATCAGCGGCGAGCGCTATCGCACCACGATGCTGCCGGAACAGGTGGTGGAGGAACACTTCCAGGCCTTGCGCCAGATAGCCCGGCAATTGGAAAACAACGACAACGCCGGCAACAACCCGCTGGCGCGTTTGTTCGATTCCTTGTATCGCCAGCTGGGCCTGGTCAATGGCGCCTTGCAGACCGGCCAGGTGTTGCCCGCGCAATACGATGTGTTCACCAAGCTGCGCGGCGACGCCGGCCTGCAGCCGGAACCGGTGCGCGGCATCATGCTGGACCTGATCAACAATGGCAGCGCCGCCACCTCCAGTCAGACCCAGGCGGTGCTGAACCGGGGCGCGGCCGGCGCCACCCGCGGTGTTTGCGACCAGGGTCTGAGCAGTCGTTATCCCTTCCGCCGCGGTGCCAGCGCGGACGCCAGCGTCGAAGGCTTCGAGCGGCTGTTCGCGCCGCAAGGCGCGATGGCGGTGTATTTCCGCGACCACTTGGCCACCTATGTCGACACGGCCTCGGTGCCGTGGAAGGCCCGCAGCGTGGACGGCGGCAAACAAGCGCTGCTCAGCCCAGCGCTGATCGGCGCCTATGAAAGCGCCAGCCGCATCCGCGACACGATGCTGGATGACAGCGGCCGGCTGCGCGTGTCTACGGTGTTGCGCTTCCTCGACATGGACCCGCAGCTGGCCGAGGCGCAGCTGGACCTGGCCGGCCAGACGCTGCGCTTCGCCCATGGCGCCACCACGCCGCAGCGGGTGGACTGGAACGGGCAGAGCCAGAAACTGGCGATACGGTTGCAGATGAAGTCGGTGGACGGCCGCGTCAATACCTTGCAATACGACGGCCCGTGGGCATTATTCCGCTTCTTCGACGCCGGCCGCGGCGTGGGGGGCGCGGCGGACCGGCGCGAGCGCCTGTACCAGGGCAGCCTGGGCTCGGTGCGCATCGAATGGCAGTCGCTGTCCTCGCCGTCGCCGCTATGGTCCGGGCTGATCCAGTCTTTCCGTTGTCCGCAAGGCGGCTGACGAGGGGCCAGAGCCTCTCTGCCGCTGTTTGTTTCGTGTCATCACCCACTGAAAGGAAACACCATGACCAAGGCCGCAGAAAACATGATCGACCCAGCGGAGATCCTCAAGGCGTGCAATGCCGCTCAACAATATGGCCAGAACGCCGGCAGCAAGATGGCGGAACCGTTTCTGAACGCGGTGCCGGATATGTCCATCGCCTCAGGCAGCAATGCCAGCAATCTGATCGGCAATGTGCAGGATGTAGGCCGCCAGATGCTGGACCAGATGAGCGCGATCAAGTCCGCGGTGGATAAGCAGGTGGCGGTACACCAGGACCAACAGCGCCGGCAGAAGACTTATGACTTCCAGCCGGATATGTCCGACCTGCGCCCCAGCGACGCCAAGGGTTTTCCCACCGAAATGCCCGAGGCCTTCTTCGCGCCGTTCATGAAGAAGTAAGCGTGGCGGGCGGGCAAGGCCTGGGCGCATGCACGGTCCAGGCCTTGGCGGCCCTTCAGCCACCGCTGTCGGCGAACTTCTCCAGGTAGAGAGTGAGATGTTCGCAGCCGTGCTGGCGCAGCCAGTCACGCATCGCGTCCACCATCGGCGGTGGGCCGCATAGATAAATATCGGCGGCCTGAGCGCGCAGCGCGTCCGCGTCCAGCTGCTCGGGGATCAGCCCGCGCTTGCCGCTCCAGTCTTCTCCCGGCTTCATCACCACCGGATGCCAGACAAAGCCGGGCAGCCGTTCTGCCAGGCCGCGCAAGCGCGGCAGTTCGCACAGATCGCCTTCGCGGTTGACACCGTAGAACAAAGTCACCGGCTGGCCGCAGCCGCCTTGTTCGGCCAACTGATCCAGCATGCCCAGAAAGGCGGACAAGCCGGTGCCTCCGGCCAGCATCAGCACCGGCTTGTCGATGTGGCGCAGATAGAAGCTGCCCAGCGGCGCCTCCAGCTCGATGCGGTCGCCGGTCCGCCAGCCGTCGCGCAGATAATTGCTCATCGCGCCATTCGGCAGCAGCCGCACCAGAAAGCGCAGCTGCTTGTCCGCGCCGGGCGCGTGGGCGAAGGAGTAGGCGCGCCATTGCTCGCCGCCTGGCACGCGCAGCCGCGCGTACTGGCCGGGCAGGAAGGAGAGCGCGCCCTCGGCGGCGGACGCGTCCAGGCACAGGATGGCGCTGCTGTCCGATACCGGCTCCACCCGGCTGACCACGGCGGCGATGCGGGAGGGCGGCGCGCTGCGGCACAGGCTGGAATCGAAGTCGAAGGAAAAGGCGGCGTCGGACAACACCCGGGTCTGGCAGGAGAGTATCCGACGTTCCGCCAGTTCCGCCGCGGACAAGGCCTCGGAATCGACATAGTCCTGGCTGTAGTCGCCGCGGTCGCAGCGGCCGCGGCAGGTGGCGCACACGCCTTCGCGGCAATCCATCGGAATCTTGATGCCCTGACGCAACGCGGCATCCAGCAGCAGTTCGCCTGGCTTGGCCTCCAGGAACAGGGTATGGCCATCGAGAAAATTCAAAGCCACTTGATGCATTTCGGTTTTCCGCTCTCAGAGGTGGTAGAAGTCCAACACCGCGTTGACGGTATCGTTCAGCAACAGCACGTGCTGGCGCCGGATCAGCCAGCTGTCGCCATGCTCCGCCAGCCGGTAGCTGGCGCGGCCGTAGAAATAGCTGGTCTCGCCGAAGCGGGTGTAGAAAGTGGCCCAGTTGACGCGCGCCTCCAGCAAGCCGTCGTCGCGCACCTGCACGCGGATATTGCTCACCTGATGCAGGGTGCGCGGCAGCGGGGTGCAGGCGGCGGACTTGCCGGTGCGGATGCGGAATACCCTGTCCTCCAGGCCGGCGCGGCTGGCGTAGTAGATCAGCGACATTTCGCGCTTGGGATCGGTGGTGTGCACATGCTCGGAGTCCCATTGCGGCACATGGTATTCGCAGTCCGGCGCGTAATGCGCCAGGTAGCCGTCCCAATCCTGGGTGTCGCACAGCTCGGCGTGGCGGTAGAGAAACTGTTCCACCCGGTATTGCAGTTCGCTATTCATCGCTCGACTCCTTGCCCGTCGGCGCCGCGCCGCTCCAGCCCTTGCAGCAGGAATTGCCGCCAGGCGCTGTGCTGGTTGACGTACAGGCCCTCATGGGTGATTTCGGTCCCGGTCAGGCAGGGGCGGATGCCCAGTGTCTCGCTATTGGGGGTGGCGCCTTCGCGCCAGCGCGGGTGGCCGCGCGAGATATCGCTCCAGCGCTCCAGCCTGGCCTGAAAGCCGCGCTGAGCCTCGCGGAATTCGGTCAGGTCGTCCGGCGTGCCCATGCCGGAAACATTGAAGAAGTCCTCGAATTGACGAATGCGGTTTTCGCGATCGGTGGCGGATTCGCCCTTGACGCCCAGGCACTGGCTCTGCACCAGGGTCTTGTTCCAGGCCAGCGGGCGGATGATGCGCAGCTGGGAGCTGATCTGATCCATGAAGAACAGGCTGGGGTAGATATTGAGGTTGCGCAGCCGGTGCATCATCCATTCCGCCTTGGCCTGGCCGTGCTCGGCCACCAGCCGCGGCATGATGCTGGCGTAGCCGGGGCGCACCGCCGGATTGGGCATGTCGCTGAACAGCACGCTGTGGCCGTTGGGGAAGGAGAACCAGCCGTCGTCGGTGGCGGCGTCGCCGGCGCCCAGCTTGCTGTAGTCCAGCGTGGCGGCGTTGGCCGCGCCTTGCTGGCGGTTGACTTCCTGACGATGCTGCACCGTGGCCACGTAGTTGTAATGCACGGTGCTGACGTGATAACCATCCAGGCCGTTTTCGTTCTGCAGCTTCCAGTTGCCGTCATAGGTATAGCTGGACTTGCCCGGAAGCACTTCCAGCTCGCCGTCTGGCGCTTGCGCCACCATCATGTCGAAGAACAGCTTGGCGTCGCCCAGGTAGTCTTCCAGCGAGTCGGCGCCGTCCAGATCCAGGCTGACGAAGACGAAGCCCTTGTAGCTGGCGATGCGCGCCCGTTTCAGCGAACGGCCGGCCTTGTCGAAATCCGCCGGATACTCGTCCGGCGCCTTGACCTTGAGCAGACGGCCATCGTTCTTGTAACACCAGGCGTGGAACGGGCAGGTGAAGGTGGATTGCTTGCCCTTGCACAAGCGGGTGAGGGTGGCGCCGCGGTGCTGGCAGGCGTTGACCAGCGCGTGCAGGACGCCGTTGCCGTCGCGGCTGACGATCAGCGGCTGGCGGCCGGCCTGCAGGGTGATGAAGTCGTTGGGTTCGGCGATCTCGCTTTCGTGACAGGCGTAGATCCAGACTTTTTCAAAGATCAGCTCCATCTCCAGCTCAAACAGCTGGGTGTCGGTGAACATCTCGCGGGCGATGCGGTAAACGCCGTCGGCCGGGCGGAAGTCCAGGCAGCCGCCGACGAAGCTGCGCCATTGTTCCGTGCTGCGGAAGGTTGTGCTCATCGTAATGTCCTTAGACTTTGAACAGATTCTGCGTACCGGCGGGCCCGCCGCGCCGGGCGGCGGGCCGCGGTTACAGTCAGTCCATCAGGCCTGGGCGCGGGCGCGGCTGACCTCGGAGGAGGGTGCCGGCGCCGCTGCGCGGTGCAAGGTGAAGTTGAACTCGATGCGGGCGAAGGGCTTGCTCACGCCGCTGCGGCGCAATTCCTCCGGCGCGCTGAAGCGCTCGATATCGGGCACCAGCCCTTCGCGCGAGCCGAAGGCGAAGTCGTCCCACAGATAGGGGTCGTCCTGGATGTTGATCTGGGTGGTCAGCTTGCGAAAGCCCGGCGCGGAAACGAAGAAGTGCACATGGGCCGGGCGGTGGCCGTGGCGGCCCAACTGTTCCAGCAGCCGGTCGGTGGCGCCCTGCGGCGGCACGCTGTAACCACAGGGCATGATGCTGCGGAAGCGGTAGCGGCCCTGCGCGTCGGTGCGGATGCTGCGCCGCAGGTTGAAGTCGCTCTGGGTCTTGTCGAAGTAGGAGTAATTGCCCAGGCTGTTGGCGTGCCATACCTCAACCAGCGCGTGCGGCACCGGCTGGCCGGCGCTGTCCAGCACCTGGCCGCGCATGAACAAGGGTTCGCCGTCGTCCTTGCCGTCGTCCAGCCGCGCCTCGCATTCGCACAGCGGCGCGCCGGCCACGTAGAGCGGGCCTTCTATGGTGCGCGGGGTACCGCCGCTGAGGCCGGCCCGGCGCTCGGCCTCGTCGGCGCGCAAATCCAGATAGTGTTCCAGCCCCAGTCCGGGCACGATCAGCCCCAGTTCGCCGCTGCGGCCGGCTTCGGCCAGTAGTTCCACCGCGCTCCAGAACTCCGACGGCTGGATGTCGAAGTCTTCTATCGTGTAGAACAACTCGCGCAGCAGGCGGTTGACGATGGCGCGAGTGCGCGGATTGCCATCGGCGATGGCGGCCTGGTCAAAGCGTTGCAGCAGGGCGTCGATGTCGGCGCGTTCCATTGGCGTTTCTCCTTTGGTGGTGGGGCTGGGGCGGGATGTTATGGTTGTGGGCCGCCGCCAGCGGTTCAGCGATCGTCCGCGTGGATGCTGGACGGATGCCGGTTCAGCGGACGGACCGCGATGCGCATGAAGGGGAAGAGCGGCAGGCTGGACAGCAGTTGATGCAGTTCTTCGGCGTCGGCGACGTCGAACACGCTGATGTTGGCGTACTGACCGCTGAGCCGCCACAGATGCCGCCACTGGCCGCTGCGCTGCAGCGCCTGCGCGCGTTCGCGCTCGTCCAGTTTCAAGGCCGCCGCCCGTTCCGGGTCCAGGTCGTGCGGCAGGTTTACTTGCATTTCCACATGAAACAGCATGGTTTTCTCCTTGGGTTCAGACCGCGTGCAGCCGCGGCGCGCTGCGGTCGCGGCGCAAGGCGGCCAGCTTGTCCGGGTCCGGCCGCACGCCCAGGCCGGGGCCGGAGGGTAGCTGCAGTTCGAAATCGAGGTAGCGCAGCGGCTCGGTCAGCAACTCCTCGGTCAGCAGCAGCGGGCCGAACAGCTCGCAGCCCCAGTCCAGCCGGTCGAAGGTGGAGAACAACTGGGCCGAGGCCATGGTGCCGACGCCGCCTTCCAGCATGGTGCCGCCGTACAGGCCCAGACCGTTGACCGCGGCGATGTCCGCCACCTGGCGCGCGGCGAACAGGCCGCCGGATTGGGCGATCTTGACGGCGAACACATCGGCGGCGTCCAGGCGCGCCAATAGGTTGGCGTCCACCGGGCCGTGCAGGGCTTCGTCCGCCATGATGGGAACGACGAAACGCCGCGCCAGCCGCGCCAGCGCGGCCGGGTGCTCGCGCGGCACCGGTTGTTCGATCAACTCCACGCCGCCATCCTGCAATTGGGCGATGGCGCGTTCCGCCTGCATCTCGCTCCAGGCCTGGTTGACGTCGACGCGCACGCCGGCGCGGCCGTCCAGCGCGCGGCGGATCGCCAGCACGTGGGCGACGTCGTCCTCCGGCGCGCGCAGCCCTATCTTCAGCTTGAACGCGCGGTGGCGCCGCAGCTCCAGCATGGCTTCGGCCTCGGCGATATCGCGGCCGGTGTCGCCGCTGGCCAGGGTCCAGGCCACCGGCAGGCTGTCGCGCACGCGGCCGCCCAGCAGTTCGCTCAAGGGCACGCCCAATCGCCGCGCGCGCAGGTCCAGCAGGGCGGTTTCCAGCGCGCACTTGGCGAAGCGGTTGCCGCGGGCGCTGCGGCGCAGCGTGCGCAACAGCCGGGCGAAGGCATCGGCGTTCTCGCCGCGCAGCAGCGGGGCGAGGTGGTGATCGATATTGGTCTTGACGCTTTCCGGGCTTTCCTCGCCGTATTGCAGCCCTCCTATGGTGGTGGCCTCGCCCCAGCCCTCTTGCCCGTCGCGGCAACGAATGCGCACCAGGGCCAGCGTCTGGCTGCGCATGGTGGCCACCGACAGTTGGTGCGGCCGGATGGTGGGCAGGTCGACCAGAATGGTCTCCACCGTTTCTATCGTGGTTTCAGGTATCAAGGCTGCGCTCCCGTGGTTTCGGATATCATGCAAGCCTGTGCGAGCGACGGTCCAACACCGTTTTTGTCTGCTTTCATACCTGTGAGGTATCAAGGATGGAACTGCGTCACCTGCGCTATTTCGTTGCCGTCGCCGAGGAGCGCAACTTCACTCGCGCGGCGGAGCGGCTGCATATCGCGCAGCCGCCGTTGAGTCGGCAGATCCAGCAATTGGAGGAGGAGTTGGGGCTGCGGCTGCTGGATCGCGGCGAGCGGCCGCTACAACTGACCGAGGCCGGCCGTTTTTTCTACGACCAGGCGCGCAATCTGCTGACCCAGGCCCAGGGCATACGCGCGATGACGCGCCGGATCGCGCTGGCGCGCCGCCAGCTGGTGATCGGCTATGTCGGCTCCACGCTGTACCGGCCGCTGCCGGAGGTGATACGCCGTTTTCGCGCCATTCACGCCGACACCCAGCTGTCCCTGCTTGAAATGACGTCTTTGGAGCAGGTGGAGGCCTTGAAGGCCGGCCGCATCGATGTCGGCTTCGGTCGCTTGTTGTTCGACGACCCCAATGTCGAGCGCGAAATCCTGGCCGAGGAGGCGATGTGGCTGGCGCTGCCCTTGGAACACCCGTTGGCGCAGCGCGCCGAGCCGCTGTTATTGCGCGACGCGGCGGAAGAAACCGTGCTGATCTACCCGCGCCAGCCGCGGCCCAGCTACGCCGACCAAGTACTGGCCGCCTTCCGCCAGCGCGCGCTGGAGCCGGCCTATTTGCTGGAGGTGCGCGAATTGCAGGCGGCGCTGGGCCTGGTGGCCGCCGGCATGGGCGTGTGCGTGGTGCCGGCCAGCGTGCTGCGGCTGCGTCGCGACGATGTGGTGTACCGGCCGCTGGCGGACGAGGGGCTGGTCTCGCCGCTGATCATGAGCGCGCGGCGCGAGGACCGTTCCGAGGAACTGGCCCTGATCCGGCGCTTATTGCGCGAGCTGCTGCCGCGCGAGGAGACGCTGGAGGAGTAGGGCGTTGGCGCGGGTTCATGTCTTATTGCGGAACTCGCTTGGAGATAAGCCAAGCTGGCGCTTGAAGCAGCGACAGAAATAAGCGGGATCGTTGAAGCCGAGATCATAGGCCACGCGGCTGATCGGCCAGGCGCTGTAAGCCAGCATGCGGCGCGCCTCCAGCATCAGGCGCTCCTGCGTCAAGGCGAAGGCGGTTTTCCGGCTCAGCTTGAGGCTGGCGCGGTTGAGCTTGCTGGCCGTCACGCACAAGGCGTCCGCATAGCGCGGGATGTCCCAATGCTCACGATAGCGTTCTTCCAGCAAGGCGTGGAAACGGGCCAGCAAATCGCGCTCGGCCGGGTGCCCGCCGCCGGCGGCGTCCTGCTCGTCGACCAGGCGCGCCAGCATCAGCAGAATGGCCTTGAGCAAGCAGTCCACCATCAAGTCCTGGCCGCGTTGCGGCCAGTGCAATTCGGCCAGCAATTGGCCAAACAAGGATTCGATGCGTTCCCTGGCCGGCCAGTCCCGCCGCAGATCCACCAGCCTGGGCGCTTGCAGCAGCGGCCGCAGCAAGGCGCCGGCTTGATCCGGATCGTGGGTCAGCGCGCTTTCGGCCACGGTCAAGACAAAGCCCTGCGCCTCTTCCAGAAAACTGAAGCCATGCACCGTCGCCGGCGGCAGGCAAATGGCCGCCGGTCCGCTCAGCGGATATTCCCGGTCGTCGATGCGCGCCTTGACTTCGCCGTCCAGCAGGCAAAGCAACTGGAACAGGCCGCGATGACAATGGTCGGCGATTTCCCAGTCGAAGCGGCGGCTGCGCGAGCTGAGCAGCTCGAGATGCAGAAACGCCGCGTCTGTGACGCTGCTCTCTTCGCCATACAGGGTGAATTCCGGTGCGCGGTCCATGCGGCTCTTCCGAATCAAGACTGAGCAAATAGTACAAGTCTTTGTCAGCTTGCTCCATTTAGCGCGGTTCCGGTAGCGGCTAGGATTTCCCTGGCAAATCAATGTATTCGGTTGCACGGTTTTTCGCCGTTATTGCTGCGGCGCAATATGCGGTGGCTTGGCATTGCCGCAATCGTGCAAGCCTTGTCACGCTCTTCATGGAGGCTTGCCATGCGTACATCCGTGGGCATCATCGGCGCCGGCCCTGCCGGCCTGCTGCTGGCGCAGTTGCTGCAACGGCACGGCATCGATTCCGTGGTGCTGGAGGCGCGGGGGCGCGCCGAGATCGAATCGACGGTGCGCGCCGGCGTACTGGAGCCGGGGACGGTGGAATTGCTGGCGGAGGCCGGCGCGGACGCGCGGCTGCGTCGCCTGGGGCAGGAGCACCGCGGCATAGCGCTGGCCTTCGACGGCGGCCGCCACCGCATCGACTTGTACGCGCTGACCGGGCGCACCATCACCGTCTACGCCCAGCACGAGTTGCTGAAGGATTTGATCGCCGCGCGGCTGGAGGCCGGCGGCGGGCTGGTCTTCGACAGCCCGGTCACCGCGCTGGAATCCTTCGACGGCGGCGGACCCGCGCGCATCCGTTACTGCGACGCTGGCGGCGCCGGTGAACGGGCGCTGGAGTGCGACTTCATCGTCGGCTGCGATGGTTTTCACGGCATCGCGCGTCAGGCGCTGGGCGAAAGCGAGCCGCCTTGGCAGCGGCAATATCCGTTTGCCTGGTTCGGCATCCTGGCGGCGTCGCCGCCCTCGGCGCCGGAACTGATCTACGCCTGCCATGAACGCGGTTTCGCCCTGGTCAGCACCCGTTCGCCCACGCTGCAGCGGCTCTACTTCCAGTGCGCGCCGGACGACAGCGTGGACGCCTGGCCGGACGCCAGGATCTGGGACGAATTGCAGGCCAGGGTGCCGGCCGCCGATGGCGTGGGCCTGGAGCGGGGGGAGATCCTGCACAAGAACATCGTCGCGATGCGCAGTTTCGTCGCGCGCAGCTTGCAGCGCGGCCGGCTGTTTCTGGCCGGCGACGCCGCCCACATCGTGCCGCCCACCGGCGCCAAAGGTCTCAACCTGGCCGCGGCCGACGTGCGTTTATTGGCCTTGGCCCTGGTCGAACATTTCCAGGACGGCAGCGAAGCGGCGCTGCTCGATTACAGCCGGCGCGCCTTGCGCCGCATCTGGCGCGCCGAGCATTTTTCCTGGCGGCTGACCGGCTTGCTGCACGCTTTTCCCGATGCCGGCCCGTTTGAACGCGAGATGCAGCGCGCCGAGCTCGACTACCTAGTGTCCTCGCGCGCGGCGGCCACCAGCCTGGCCGAGAACTATGTAGGCATGCCCTGGGACTGGGACTGAGCCGTCAACAAGCAAGAGCCCGTTCAAAGGAGAGGTCATGAGCAAACCACCGCTGGATGTGCAGACCATCATCGACGAGCGTTTCAGCCCTTGTCAGCGCCTGCTGCTGGCGCTTTGCTTCCTGGTGGTGGCGGTGGATGGCTTCGATGCCGCCGCCGTCGGCTATATCGCGCCGGCCCTGGTGCAGGAGTGGGGCGTGCCGCGCGCCGCGCTGGGGCCGGTGCTGAGCGCGGCCCTGTTCGGCCTGGCGCTTGGCGCATTGAGCGCCGGGCCGCTGGCGGACCGCTACGGTCGCAAATCCGTGCTGCTGGCCTCGGTGCTGTTCTTCGGCGCCGGCAGCCTGGCCAGCGCCTTCGCCGCCACCTTGGAGCAATTGACCACCTTACGTTTTCTGACCGGCCTGGGGCTGGGCGCGGCGATGCCCAATGCGGTGACGCTGATGTCGGAATTCGCGCCGGCCCGCTACCGAGCGGTGCTGGTGAACGCGATGTTCTGCGGCTTTCCGCTGGGCGCGTCGGCGGGCGGGGTGCTCGCCTCCTGGCTGATTCCGCATTACGGCTGGCGCAGCGTGCTCTTGCTCGGCGGCCTCGCGCCGCTGGCGCTGGCCGTACCGCTGTGGCGCTATTTGCCGGAGTCCGTGCGTCACATGGCCGCTCACGGCGCGCCGCCGGCGCGTATCCGCCGCGTGCTGGAACGCATTGCCGGGCGCGATCTGTCCGCCGAGCCCGGCTTTGTCGCCGCCGAGCCGGCGCTGGGCGGGCGCTCGGCGGTGGGCGTCGTCCTCGCGCCGGCCTACCGGCTGGGTTCTCTGATGCTATGGCTGGCTTATTTCATGGGGCTACTGATTTTTTACCTGCTGACCAGCTGGCTGCCCCTGCTGATCAAGGACGCCGGCTTTTCCATCAGCCAGGCCGCGCTGATGACCGCCTTGTTTCCGCTGGGAGGCGGCATCGGCACCTTGGCCGCAGGATATTTGATGGACCACTTCAACCCCAACCGGGTGGTGGCGCTGGGCTATGCCTTGACCGCGGGGCTGATCTTCGCCGTGGGACAGGGAACGGCGACGATGCTGAGCCTGGGCGGCCTGATCTTTCTGGCCGGCACCGCGATGAACGGCGCCCAATCGTCGATGCCGGCGCTGGCTGCCGGCTTCTACCCCACCCATGGCCGCGCCACCGGCGTGGCCTGGATGCTGGGCATCGGGCGCTTCGGCGGCATCGTCGGCGCCTTGCTGGGCGGCGAGTTGCTGCGCCGGCAGCTGGAGTTGGACACCATCTTCGCCCTGCTGGCGATTCCGGCGGCGCTGGCGACCGCTGCCTTGCTGTGCAAGCAGCGCTTTGCCGCCGTGGCGGCGCCCTTCGACGCAGCCCGGCCCGCAACGTCGTCGCTGCCAACCTCAAACGAACAGGAGCAAGCCCATGTGGATACCCGCTCAGAGCGCGGATGAACTTTACCCGCGGGATCACCGCGATCATCCGCCGGCATTGACGCCGGACTACAAGAGCAGCGTGTTGCGCGCGCCGCGCCATGCGCTGATCGCCTTGCAGCATTCGCTGTCGGAAATCACCGGACCGGTGTTCCATGGCGAAGAGCTGGGCGCGCTGGATCACGATCTGACGCGCAATTACGCGCACCAGGGCTCGCCGATAGGCGAGCGCATCATCGTGCACGGTTTTGTTCGCGACCAGAACGGCCGGCCGGCGGCCAATACCCTGGTGGAAATATGGCAGGCCAACGCCGGCGGCCGCTACCGGCATCGCCAGGACCAGTACCTGGCGCCCATAGATCCCCATTTCGGCGGTTGCGGCCGCGCGCTGACCGACGAAAACGGCTATTACTTCTTCCGCAGCATCAAGCCCGGCCCCTATCCATGGCGCAACCGCGCCAACGATTGGCGGCCGGCCCACATCCATTTTTCCCTGTCCGGAACCGCCTATGCGCAGCGCTTGATCACTCAGATGTATTTCGAGGGCGATCCCTTGATCGCCAGTTGCCCCATTGTCGGGACCATAGGCGACGAGGAGCAGGTGCGGGGGCTGATCGCGCAACTGGATCGCAGGGCGACAGTCCCTTTCGACAGTCTGGCCTATCGTTTCGACATCGTGTTGCGCGGCCGGCGCGCCACCTTGTTCGAAAACCGCGTTCAAGCCACGCAGGAGGATTTATGAATCCGCTTCCGATTCCGCAAGTCGTGCTGCGTGAAACCGCCTCCCAAACCGCCGGGCCCTATGTTCATATCGGCCTGGCGCCGCAACAGGCGGGTTTTGATGCGTACCGAAACCCTATCGGTGCCAGCCTGCTCGTGGACGGCCTGGAAGGCCAGCCCATCGTCCTGCATGGACAAGTGCTGGACGGCGCCGGCGCGCCGGTGCGCGACGCGCTGCTGGAAATCTGGCAGGCGGACGCCCACGGCCGCTATGCCGGAGCGGAGGCTGGAGGCTTCCGCGGCTGGGCGCGCGCCTGCACTGATTTCGACGGCGGGGGCTACCGTATCGACACGATCAAACCGGGTCGGGTGATGGGCCGGGACGGCCGCTGGATGGCGCCGCACATCAATGTCTGGCTGGTAGCGCGCGGCATCAATCTCGGCCTCCATACCCGGATTTACTTCGCCGACGAGGCCGAGGCCAATGCCGCGGACCCGGTGTTGAACCTGATCGACGGGGAAGCAAGGCGGCAGACCCTGCTGGCGTTGCCGGACAGCTCCAGCGACGGACTCGCCTACCGTTTCGATATCCACCTGCAAGGGGAGCGGGAAACAGTGTTCTTCGAGTTGTAAGGGCCGCGCAATCAGCTGTCCAAGGCCGCTTCGAGGACACGCGTTTTCAAGCGGCTCCGCCCGGCCCAGGCGATCAAGGCCATCAGCACGCCGGCGTGGTCCACCACCCAGCCGGTCACCGCCGCGCCCAAGGCCACGCCGCTGGCCAGGCCGGTGATCAGCCAGGTCAGGCCCTCGGTCAACTGGGCCGGCGCCACCATCTCCTCCACCAAACCCATCGCCACGATCATGGTGGGGGCGAAGAACACCCCGGCCAGCAGCATGCCCGCGCCCAGCAGCCACAGATTGGAAACCAGCAGCAAGGGCAGGGTGGCCAGCGCGGTGGCGGCGGCGGCCCAGACGAAGAGCCGCGGCAGCGGCATGTTGAGCTTGCGCGCGCCGAACAGCAGGCCGGCCAGGCAGGAGCCTATCGCGTACACCGACAACACGATGCTGGCTGCCGCCGGCTGCCCTTGCTGCTGGGCGAAGGCGACGCTGATCACGTCCACCGCGCCGGCGATGGCGCCCAGCGCCAGCAGGGCCAGGATCAACACCCGCATGCCGGCCAAGGACGCGACCGAGCCGCGGCGTTCCAGTGCGCTGGGGTGCACCGGCGGTTCGGTGCCGGTTTGCGCGCAGAAGGCGGCGACGCCGCCGGCCAGCAGCACGGCGGCCAGCAAGGGCCCGGCCTGCGGAAACGCCGCCACGCTCAGGCCAACGGCAATGGGCGGGCCGACGATGAAGCAAACCTCATCCAATACCGATTCCAGCGAAAACGCGGTGTGCAGTTGTGGTGAGCCGCGATAAATCTCGGTCCAGCGCGCGCGCGCCATCGCCGACATGCTGGGCATGCAGCCGGCGAGGGCGGCGGAAACGAACAAGGTCCACACCGGCCATTGCGCCCAGCTGCAGAACAACAGCGCCAGCATCGCCGTCACGCTGAGCGCGGTGGCGGCCGGCAATACCCGACGCTGGCCGTAGCGGTCCACCAATCTGGAGATCTGCGGCGCCAGCAGCGCCATCGAAAAGGTGAAGGTGGCGGCGACGGCGCCGGCCAGCCAATAGGAGCCGGAGGTTTGCGACAACATGGTGATGATGCCGATGCCGGTCATGGAGATAGGCATCCGCGCCACCCAGGCGGCGGCGGAGAAAGCTAGGCTGCCCGGGTGGGAAAATAGGCTGAGGTAGGGGTTGGCCATCGGGTTTCCTTGTAACGGACGATGGGAATAAAGCCGTCCGCTGTTTTAATATACGCGACGTATGTTAAACTAATCGACATACATGCCGTATGTCAAATGCGGCGCGATGACCCAGGCGGCAACAGGAGAACGCGATGGCAGGCAAGACTCGTAGCGAAACCATGGAGGAAACCCGGCGCCGGCTGCTGCTGTCGGCGCGTCGCAGCTTTGGCGCCGATGGTTACGCGGCGACGGTGATGGACGAGTTGACCGCCGCCGCCGGCGTGACCCGCGGCGCGCTCTACCACCACTTTGGCGACAAGAAGGGCTTGCTGTTGGCGGTGGCCCAGGGGCTGGACGCCGAGATCGAGGCCGGCCTGGCGCGGGCGGAGCGTGAGGCGGCGGACCCGTGGCAGGGTTTCAAGCGCCGTTGCCGCGCTTACCTGCAAGCGGTTACGCAGCCGGAGGCGCAACGCATTTTGCTGCGCGATGCGCCGGCGGCGCTGGGCGCCGAATACGTGCAGGTCGGCCAGCGGCAGTGCGTCGGCGCCATCGCCGAGCGCTTGCGCGCGCTGATGGACGCCGGCCTGATCCGCCCCGCCGATCCTCAGGCGCTGGCGCGCTTGATCAACGGCGCGTTGGTGGAGGGCGCTTGCTGGGCGTCCGGCGCCGAACAGCCGGCGGCGGCGGTGGCTCAGACGCTGGACGCGCTGGAGATCTTGCTGGAAGGGTTGCGGCTAAGCGCCTGAGCCGTCGCCGCCGTCGCAGGACGAGGCGGCCAAGGCTTCTTCCGCCAGCTGGAAGGCGGTGTTCGCCGCCGGCACGCCGCCATATATCGCCACCTGCAGCAGGGTTTCCTTCAGTTCGTCCCGGCTGACGCCATTGTTGCGCGCCGCGCTCAAATGCAGCTTCAGCTCCGCCTCTCTGCCCAGCACCGCCAGCATAGCGATGGTGATCAGGCTGCGCTGCCGGCGCGATAGGCCAGGACGATCCCAGATCTCGCCCCAGGCGTAGCGGGTGATCAGGTCCAGGAAATCGCCGTTGAAGTCGCTGCGTCCGGCCTGGCTGCGGTCCACGTGGGCGTCGCCAAGCACTTCCCGGCGTATGCCTTCGCCCTGGCGCAGTCGTTCTTGTTCATCCATCCGTTCGCTCCCGATAACGGCGCAAGACCCGCACCACCATGGCATCGGCCGCGCCCAGGTTTTGAGAAGGCTCCAATAGCGTGCTCGATTCGTCGTGGCTCAGCAAGGCCGACAATTCGGGGTGGCCGCGCAGCGCGTCGGCCAGGCTTTCCCCGCGTAGGCGCGCCTGTTGGCAGCACTCCGCCACCAACTGATGCGCGCGCGCGCGGCCCAGCCGCTCTCCCAAGGCCATGGTCACCGCTTCCGCCATGATCAGGCCGCCGCTGGCGGCAAGATTGCGGCGCATGGCGTCGGGCCGGACTTCCAGCCCGCGCAACAGCTCCACCGCCTGGCGCAAGGCCCCGGCGCACAAGCACAGCAGCTCAGGCAGCGTTTCCCACTCCGCATGCCAGCCGCCCAGGCCGCGCTCCTGCTCCTGAACCTGGGCCGTCAGCAGGGTGGCGGCCAATCCCGGCGCCCGCGCGGCGGCGGCCAGCATCACCGCCGAGGCCACCGGATTGCGCTTGTGCGGCATGCTGGACGAGCCGCCGCGGCCAGCTTGTTCCGGCTCGCACAACTCGGCGATTTCGGTTTGCATCGACAAGGACACATCGCGGCCCAGCTTGCCCAGGGTGCCGCACAAGAGCGCGCACCAGCAGGCCAGTTCGGCCAGGCGGTCGCGCTGGCTGTGCCAGGGCAGGTCCGGCGCGGCGAGATCCAGCCGCCGCGCCATCTGCTCCGCCACTGCCAGACCATGAGGCTGCAGCGCGGCCAGGGTGCCGACCGCGCCGCCCAATTGCAGCGTCAGCAGGCGCGGGCGCAGCTGCCGCAAACGCTCGCGCTGGCGCAGCAACGCGTCCAGCAGGCCGGCGAGCTTCAAGCTCAAGGTGGTGGGCGGCGCCTGTTGCAGCCAGGTGCGCCCGGCCATGATCTCGTTGCGGTGTCGCGCGCAGTGTTCCGCGCAGAGTTCGATCAAGACGTCGAGATCGGCGCCGACGTCCTCGAGCGCCCGCCGCAGTTGCAGCACCAGCGCCGTGTCCAGCACATCCTGGCTGGTGGCGCCCCAGTGCACGAAGCCGGCGGCGCCGGCATCGTCGGCGGCGACCAGCGCCGTCAGCTGGCGGACCAGGGGAATCGCCAGATTGCCGGCCAGCGCGGCGTCGGCCGCCAGCCGGACCGGGTCTATCAGCGCGGCGCGGCAATGCGCGGCAATGGATTCCGCCGCGGCCGGCGGAATCACGCCGACGTCGGCCTCGGCCCGCGCCAGCGCGGCCTCGACGTCCAGCATCGCCTGGATGGCAGCGGCAGGGGTGAAAGCCTGACTTCCGGCGCCGGGGCGGAACAAGGGACTGAGCAGTTCCATTGGCATCCTTGCTTCAGTGCGCGTCGAGAAAAGCCAGCACGGCCTGTTCGAAGGCGAGCGGGGCTTCCAGATTGGACAGATGGGAGGCCGGCAGCAGAGCCAGCCGGGCCTGCGGAATGGTCGCGGCCATGGCTTCCGCTTCCGCTGCGGTGGTGACCGGATCGAGCTGGCCGGCAATCAATAAAGTCGGCGCGGCGATGCGCGGCAAGTCGGCGCGCAGGTCGGCGTCGGCCAGCGCCTCGCAGCAGGCGGCGTAGCCGCCCGGCGAGGTGGCCGCCAGCCAGGCGCGCGCCTGCTCGACGATGTCCGGCGCCTGGGCGCAAAAATCGGCGCTGAACCAGCGCAGATGCGCGCTGGCGGCCAAGGCGGCCAGGCCCTCGGCGCACACCTGGGCGGCGCGCTGCCGCCAGGCTTCGCTTGTGCCTATCTTGGCCGCGCTATTGCTGACGATCAGGCATTGCAGGCGCTCCGGCGCGTGAACGCCCAGCCACAGGCCGGTGAGGCCGCCCATCGAGATGCCGCAAAAGTGCGCGCGCTCGATATCCAGCGCGTCCAGCAAGGATAGCGCGTCGCCGGCGAGATCCGCCAGCCGGCACGCGGCGCTGGCCGTGCTGGCGCCGTGGCCGCGGGTGTCGTAACGCAGCACGCGGTAATGCCGGCTCAGGGCCGGCAGTTGCGGCCGCCACATCTCCAGCGTGGTGCCCAGGGAGTTGGACAGCAAGAGTGTCGGCGCGCCGGTCGGCCCGTCCAGTTGGTAGTGCAGAGAATGGCTGGCCAGTTTCAATATGGGCATGGGGGCTCCTCTCTATGCCTGGGATTTCAAAACCGTGGGCGTGGCGTCCAGCCGCGCCATCGCGAACAAGGCCAGCGCGCCGGCCAGCACCGGCGCCGCGGCCCAGGCGAAGAAGCCGGGCGCGGACCCGGCGGCGGCCAGCAGCAGGGCGCCGGTCATCGAGCCGATGATGGAGCCGGCCCGGCCGGCGGCCAGCGCCCAGCTTACTCCGGTGGCGCGCGCCTGGGTGGGGTAGAGGGTGGCGGCGAGTATGCTCAGGTTGTTCAGCGCGCCGGTCAGGCTGAAGCCCACCAGGAACACGGTGGCGAACAGCCAGCCGCCGTCGCCCAGCGCCGCGCCCACGGCGGTCAGCGCCAGCGCCGCCAGCAGGCATAGCCAGGGCAGCACCCGGCGCGCGCCCATCCGGTCCATCAGCATGGCCATGACCACGCCGCCCACCGCGCCGCCCAGCGGCACCATGGCGCTGATGCGCGCCGCCTGCGCCGTGCTGTAGCCATGGTCCCGTAGAATGGTGGGCATCCAGTTGGTGAGCAGGTAGAACACGAACAGACAGCAGAAAAAGGTCAGCCACAACAGCAAGGTGCGGGCACGGACGCCGGCGACGAACAGCAAGGCGGCCGGCGAACGACTGCCCTGAGCGGCGTCTTCACGGCGGAAGGCCTGTTGCTGCCAGCGCGGGTCCGGATTGATGCGGGCAACGATGCGGCGCAGCGCGGCGAGCTGCTCCGGCCTGCCGGCGAGATAGCACACCGATTCCGGCAGCAGCCAGACCATGAAGGGCAGCAGAAGCAAGGGCGCCAGGCCGCCGGCCACCAACACGCCTCGCCAGCCCCACAGCGGGATGATCTGGCTGGCGACGCCGCCGCCCAGCGCCAGGCCGGCGGTGAAGCCGGCATAGCTGAGGGTGACCAGCAGCATGCGGTGGCGCGCCGGCGAGTATTCCGAACTCAGGGTGATGCAATTGGGCAGCACGCCGCCCAGGCCGATGCCGGTGGCGAGGCGCAGCAGCGCCAGCGCCTCGATGGACTCCGCCTGGGCCGAGGCCAGCGTGCCCAGACCGAAGATCAGCGTGCACAGCAGCAGCACCCGCTTGCGGCCCAGCCGGTCCGCCACCGGGCCGAAGGCAAAGTTGCCGATCAGCATGCCGAACAGGCCGGCGCCGAATGCCGGGGCCAGCTGGCCGCGAGAGATGCCCCATTGGCTGATCAACTCCGGCGCGATATAGCCGATGGCGGCGGTGTCGAAACCGTCCAGCAGCACGATGATGAAACACAGCGCCAACACCATGATCTGGTAGCGGGACAGCGGACTGTCGTCGATGAACTGGCTGATGGCCATGGGCTTGTCCTGCATGGGAAGCTCCTATGAGGGTGAGCGCGGCGGCTACTCGTCGTGCCGCAGCAGGCTATGAACCGGTTCTCTGTTCAAAGTCTTGCGAGCAAGGGCGAAACAAGGCGAAAACGAGCGGAAAAGCGGAATGTAGGTTTGGTACATGAGCATTTTGAGCTGGTACTCACCGTGCAAGGTTTCACGAAGCGCAGCAGACTTTGAATCGGCTCTTAAACGCGTTCGATGATCAGCGCAATGCCTTGCCCCACGCCTATGCACATGCTGCACAAGGCGTAGCGGCCGCCGGTGCGCTGCAGCTGGTACAGCGCGGTGGCCGCCAGCCGCGCGCCGCTGGCGCCCAGCGGGTGGCCCAGGGCGATGGCGCCGCCGTTGGGATTGACGTGCGGGGCGTCGTCCGGCAAGCCCAGCTCGCGCAGCACCGCCAGCGCCTGGGCGGCGAAGGCCTCGTTCAGTTCGATCACGTCCATCTGCTCCAGGCGCAAGCCGGCCAGGGCCAAGGCCTTGCGTATCGCCGGCGCCGGGCCAAAGCCCATGATGCGAGGCTCCACGCCGGCGCAGGCCGTGGCCAGCACCCGGCCGCGCGGCGTCAGACCATGCTGTGTCAGCGCGGTTTCGCTGGCCAGCAGCAGCGCCGCGGCGCCGTCGTTGATGCCGGAGGCGTTGCCGGCGGTGACGCTGCCGTCGGGCCGCACCACGCCCTTGAGCCGGGCCAGCGCTTCCAATGAAGTGGCGCGCGGGTGCTCGTCGCGCGCGAAGCGCAGTGATTCGCCCTTGGGCTGCGGGATGTCCACGGCGATCAGCTCATCGTCCAGCTGGCCGGCTTCCTGGGCGGCGGCGGCGCGCAGCTGGCTGCGCAGCGCGAAGGCGTCCTGGTCCGCGCGCGAGACCTGAAATTGCTCTGCCACGTTTTCCGCGGTTTCCGGCATCGAGTCCACGCCGTAGCGCTCACGCAGCAAGGGGTTGATGAAGCGCCAGCCCATGGTGCTGTCTTCTATGCGCAGATTGCGGGCGAAGGCGCTGCCGGCCTTGCCCATCACATAGGGCGCGCGGCTCATGCTTTCCACGCCTCCGGCGATCAGCAGGTCGGCCTCGCCGCTCTTGAGCGCGCGCGCGGCCTGGCCGATGGCGTCCAGGCTGGAGCCGCACAGGCGGTTGACGGTGCTGGCCGGCGTGGACGGCGGCAGGCCGGCCAGCAGGGCGGCCATGCGCGCCACGTTGCGATTGTCCTCGCCGGCCTGGTTGGCGCAGCCATAGAGCACATCGTCCAGCTGCTCCCAGTCCACGTCCGGGTTGCGCCCTTGCAGCGCGGCCAGCGGCAGGGCGGCCAAGTCGTCGGCGCGCAAGGCGGACAGGCTGCCGCCGTAGCGGCCGAAGGGGGTGCGGATGGCGTCGCAGATATAGGCGGCTCTCATTGGGTTTCTCCTTGGCGGGCGTCGATCAAGGCCACTGGGGTCAAGCGCTGCAATTCGTCGAAATCCAGGCCGGGCACGCATTCGCGCACCAAGAGCTCGCCGTCGCGGAGGTCTATCACCGCCAGGTCGGTGTAGACCCGGTTCACGCAGGCGATGCCGGTCAGCGGGTAGCCGCAGGTTTCCACCAGCTTGCATTGGCCCTGCTTGCTCAAGTGTTCCATCATCACGAACACTTGCTTGGCGCCTATGGCCAGGTCCATCGCGCCGCCCACCGCCGGGATGGCGTCCGGCGCGCCGGTGTGCCAGTTGGCCAGATCCCCGCGCCGCGACACCTGGAAAGCGCCCAGCACGCAGATGTCGAGATGGCCGCCGCGCATCATGGCGAAGGAGTCGCCATGGTGGAAGAAGCAGCCGCCGGGCAATAGCGTGACCGGCTCTTTGCCGGCGTTGATCAAATCCGGGTCCGCCTGGCCGGGAGCCGGCGCCGGTCCCATGCCCAGCAGGCCGTTTTCGCTATGCAGAAAGATGTCTAGTTCCGGCGGCAGGTAGTTGGCCACCCGGGTGGGCAAGCCTATGCCCAGGTTGACGTAAGCGCCTTCCGGAATGTCGCGCGCAACCCGCGCCGCCATCTGCTCGCGATCCAGTCGCTTAGTCATGCCCGCCTCCTTGCGTGGGCTGGCCGGCGACGCAGACCAGCTTGTGAACGAAGATGCCCGGCGTCACCACGGTTTCCGGATCCATTTCGCCCAGCGGCAGCAATTGGCCGATCTGAGCGATGGTCTGGCGCGCGGCGGCGGCCATGATGGGGCCGAAGTTGCGCGCGGTCTTGCGGTATTGCAGATTGCCCCAGCGGTCGCCGCGCCAGGCCTTGATCAGCGCGAAGTCGGCGTGTATCGGGTATTCCAGCACGTAGTCGCGGCCGTCGATGCGACGGGTCTCCTTGCCGGCCGCCAGTTCCGTGCCGTAGCCGGTGGGGGTGAAGATGGCGCCGAAACCGGCGCCGGCGGCCTGGATGCGCGCGGCCAGATTGCCCTGCGGCACCAGTTCCAGCTCGATGTCGCCGGCGTGGTAGAGCGCGTCGAAGACCTGGGAATCCGCCTGGCGCGGAAACGAACAGATGATCTTGCGCACCCGACGCGCGCGCAGCAGCGCGGCCAGGCCGGTTTCGCCGTTGCCGGCGTTGTTGTTGACGATGGTGAGATTGCGCGCGCCGTGGTCTATCAACGCGTCTATCAATTCCGCCGGTTGGCCGGCGACGCCGAAGCCGCCGATCATCACCGTGGCGTCGTCGTGGATGTCGGCAATGGCGGCGGCGGCTGAGCTTACCGTTTTATCAATCATCGACTGTCCTTTGCGGGCTGCATGCAGCCATGAACAAGATTGTGCGATTATCGATCGAAATAATTTTAATCGCGCATTCAGCATGCTTGCCTGCCAGCCGCGGGGTCAATACGATGATCGCAAT
Source organism: Chromobacterium sp. LK1 (assembly GCF_001043555.1). Classification (NCBI taxonomy): domain Bacteria; kingdom Pseudomonadati; phylum Pseudomonadota; class Betaproteobacteria; order Neisseriales; family Chromobacteriaceae; genus Chromobacterium; species Chromobacterium sp. LK1. Next base: position 166,210 of record NZ_LDUI01000052.1, read on the forward strand.
AGTGTGCGGTAATCGCTCAAAATGGATGGCGGGAGGAGATATGCAACAACTGCGGGATGGCGAGACAGAGCAAGACGTCGAGGACAGCTTCAGCGGCGACCCCAACTATATGGCCTCGCTGGCGCGTGGGCTGGCGGTGATTCAGGCGTTTTCTGCGCAGCGGCGTTTATTGTCCACCTCTCAGATCAGCCAGCGCACCGGCATTCCGCGCGCGGCGGTGCGGCGCTGCCTTTACACATTGAACAAGCTGGGCTTTGTCGATAGCGAGGATGGCCGCAATTTCGCCTTGCGCCCGCGCATCCTGGCATTGGGGCACGCGTATCTGGGTTCCACGCCGCTGGCGCGCGCCGGACAGCCGGTGCTGCGCCACGTCAGCAGCAGCGTCAATGAATCCAGCTCCATCGCCATCCTGGACGGGGACGAGATTCTCTATATCGCGCGGGCCTTCACCTCGCGCATCATGACGGTGGATCTGGACATCGGCAGCCGCTTGCCCGCGGTATGCACCTCGATGGGACGGGCGATGCTAAGCCGGTTGCCGGCGGCGGAACAGAGCCAGTTGCTGGATCGGGCGCGGCTGGTCCAGCATACGCCGCACACCATCGTGGAGCGGACCGCATTGGAAGCGGAATTGGCGCGGGTGGCGGAGCAGGGCTATGCCATCATCGACCAGGAACTGGAAATCGGCCTGCGCTCCATTGCCGTGCCCATCATCGCCGCCGATGGCCGTGCCGCGGCCGCGATCAATGTCGGCGTACAGGCCGCGCGCGTCAGCCGCGAGGACCTGCTGCTGCGCGTGCTGCCGGTCTTGCGCGAAGCTGCGGAGGAACTGGCCTTGTTGTCCGGTTAAGGTCAGCTGGACGGGGGGCAGAATTAGCAGCGAGAGGGAAAACCCTATGCTAAACCTAAGCAGCAAGGCATAGGCGAAAGCAGGAGAGTCATGTCATTCAAATTCCCGGAAAGAATGCCGACCGCAGGCGCCTCCGACGACGCTGGCCTGGCCGCCGTGGTCGAGGCCGCCCCGGTGGGGGTGCTGGTGGTGGCGGCCGATGGCCGCATGCTTTATGTCAACAGCGCGCTGGAAAGCATGTTTGGCTACAGCAAGGCCCAACTGCTGGGGCAGAAGGTGGAGATGCTATTGCCGGCGGAGATTCGCGAACGCCATCTCGACTTCCGCCAATTGTTTTTTGCCCAGCCCACGCCAAGAACCATGGGCAGCGGCCGCGAGTTGTTCGCCCAGCATGCGGATGGACGCCAGTTTTCGATTGAGATCGGCCTGGGCTCCATGCCGCACAACAACGAAGTCTGCGCCGTGGCCTTTGTCAGCGATATCACTCAGCGGCGCCGGCTGGAGCATCGTTTCTCCAAGATGGTGTCTTCGTTGCCCATCGGCCTGCTGATGGCGGGAGCGGATGGCAAGATTTCCATGACCAACCCGGCGCTGGACGCGATGTTCGGTTACCCGCAAGGCACGCTGGCCGGGCAAGCGGTGGAGGTTTTGCTGCCGCAGCGCATACGCGAGGGGCACCCGGCGTTGCGGGCCGCCTTCGCCAAGACTCCGGAGGTGAGGGCGATGGGGTCCGGCCGCGATTTGCTGGCTCAGCATAGAGATGGCAGCGAGTTTCCGGTGGAAGTGGGCCTGACCCCGCTGGAAACCGAAACGGGCCGACAAGTGCTGGCCGCCATCACCGATATTTCCCAACGCAAGAAATTCGAGGAAACGCTACAGCAGGCCAATGCGCAGTTGGAGGAGTTCACCTATGTGGCCTCGCATGATTTGCGCTCGCCTTTGCGCGGCATTGCCGACTTGATCTCGTGGATACGCGAAGATTTGGATGCGTCCCAGCTTAGTCCCGATATAGAAAGGAACTTTGTCCGCGCCGAGGAACGCATCGCCCGCGCCGAGCGCATGATAGACGATCTGCTGGAATACGCGCGGGCAGGGCGTCAGGAGGAGCGCGTGGAAGAGGTCGACCCCAAGCAACTGGTGCGCGAGACTCTGGACCTTATCAATATTCCCGCTGACTTCCGCGTGGAAGTCGAGATCACGGCCCGTCCGTTTCCCGCCACGCGCACACCATTATCGCTGGCGATCCGCAACCTACTGTCCAATGCCTGTAAACATCACGGCGGCAGCAAGGGCGTGATCCGCATCTCGGTGGAGGAAGAAGGGCGCTTCAATCTGTTCACGGTGGAAGACGACGGCGTTGGTGTGCCGCCGGGTTCGGAAGAGCGCATTTTCAAACTGTTCCATCGCGCCAGCAGTCAGGCGGCAGGGCATGGCGTCGGGCTGGCGGTGACCCGGCGCATGGTCAACAGTAACGGCGGCACGGTGGTTCTGGATCGAAACGGCAGCTTGGGCGGTGCCTGTTTCCGTATCCGCTGGCCACGGTTTCCGCTCAAGGAGGTGGAATCATGACAAGTGCGATTTTATCGAGCGATATCACGGTTTTGCTGGTGGATGATGATGATGTGGCCATCGAAGGTGTATTGCGCGGCGTGCGGCGCCAGGGCCTGGAGTGCAAGATGGAAACCGCTTGCGATGGCCTGGAGGCCTTGCAAATCCTGCGCGGCACGCATGAAAGCAAGAGCATTACCAGCCCATTCCTGATCCTGCTGGATCTCAATATGCCGCGCATGGATGGCTTTCAATTCCTTGAAGCCGTCCGCGCCGACAATCAATTGCGCAACTCGGTGATCTTCGTGCTGACCACCTCGGCGCGTGATGCCGACCGCATGCGCGCTTATGAGGAAAATGTGGCTGGTTATATGATGAAATCCGCGGTGGGTCCACAGTTCGTGAAACTGATGGCCTTACTGCATTCCTATGCCCAATCCGTGGTCTTGCCCACCCGGTAAGTGCAATGATCGATGATGTCGAATGCCTGCTGGAAACGCTGCCCCAGGTGAGTGTGCTGGTGGTCGACGACGATGATGTCGATCGCGAGCGCATCATCCGCCTGTTGCATCGCAATGCCCAGTGTTCGCAGATTCTCGAAGCCGACTCCAAGGCCAGCGCGCTGAGGCTGTTGGGGCGGGAATTGTTCGATTTCGTGTTTCTGGACTTCAAACTGGACGACGGTGATGGCCGTGAGCTGGTGCCCTCGATCCAGCAGCGAAATCAGTCCTGTCTGATCGTGGCGGTCACCGGCACCGGCAATGAGCGCATCGCCGCCGAGGCGATCAAACTGGGCGTTTACGAATACCTGCCCAAGTTCGAGCTGACCGAGGACCGCCTGCGTCAAACCATCAGCGATGGGGTCAGGGTGGCAGCGATACAAGCCAAGCTGCGCGAAACCGAACAGTTGTTGCAGCACCGCAGCCTGTACGACTCCCTGACCGACTTGCCCAACCGCAACCTGTTTCTCGATCGCCTGGATCAGTTGTGCGCATTGCATGCTCGCAACCAGCTGCCGTTTGCCGTGTTGATGATAGATCTGGACCGCTTCAAAGAGGTAAACGACAAACTGGGCCACCAGGCCGGCGATCTGGTATTGCGGGAAGTTGGCGTGCGTTTCTCCAGCTTGCTGCGCGGTTCAGATACCATCGCGCGCTTGGGCGGGGATGAATTCGCCGCCTTGCTGCTGGAAGTGGATAGCGCGGAATGCGCGTTGTCGCTGGCGGAGAAGGTGGGTCACACGTTGGACACGCCGATCCTGGTGGGCGAGCACGCCTTGTCGATAGGCGCCTCTTTCGGGGTGGCGATGTGTCCACAGCATGGCCGAGACCCGGCCCAGCTATTGTCCTGCGCCGATATCGCGATGTACCAGGCCAAGAGCCGTCTTGGCGCCGTTGCCCTGTACGCGGGAGAGAACGACAAGCCCTGGCCCAAGGCAGGGCAAACCACCCAAGCGCTGATCACTCAGTTGACCCGTGCCATCCAGTACGAGGAGCTGGAGATGCATTATCAGCCCAAGGTCAGACTGGACAGCAAGGAGGTGCTTGGCTTCGAAGCCTTGGTCAGATGGAACAAGCCGCTGCAAGGGCAGGTGAATCCGGATGAATTCATGCCCACCTTGGAGTCTTGCAATCTGCTGAGCCGCTTCACTTATCTGACCCTGGAACTGGTGCTGTCGCAGCAACAGCGCTGGATAGGCCAGCTGCGAAAGCCATTCAAGGTGGCAGTGAACATCTCCGCGCGGATGCTGGAAGACGAGGGGTTTGTCGAACAGGTGGTGGTGAGATTGGCGGACTACCAGGTGCCATCAAGCCTGTTGGTGCTGGAGTTGACGGAAACCGCTCTGGTCATCAACCCGGTCAAAGCCAAGAAGGTGATCGAGCAATTGCACGCTCATGGGGTGTCCTTGTCCATCGACGATTTTGGCGCGGGCTTCACATCCTTTACCTACCTGAAAAGCTGCCCAATCACCGAAATCAAGCTGGACAAGGCATTTGCGCAGGAGCTGGAGCCCGGTTCCTTCAATGCCGCGCTGATACAATGCATGGCGGTGTTTTGCCAGACCCGCGCCATCGACTTTATCGTGGAAGGCGTTGAGCGCAAAAAGCATTGGCCGCTTTTGATGCAGCTTGGCTGCTATTTGGGCCAGGGCTACAGCATTGCCAAACCGATGCCTGCAACCAAAGTACTGCCTTGGTTGCAGGCGTGGGAACCAAACGGGCCGCAGGACTAAAAACGCCGCATCCTGTGGTTCGCATAATGTATATTATGTCAAATCAAGAATACACCTAAGACAGCCCTCTACCTCTACCTCTATCTCTATTTCAACCATCCCGCTGCTTGTGCCGTAGAAACATCCTGCTTCGGACACGCACGCAGGCATGTTCAGAAAACGACTCAAGCAGCTCCTGCCATACTCTGAGACAATTTATTGTCACTGTAACGAAAATTTGGCGAATCAAGTTACTGCCTTTCGTCCAAGCCAGAGCCTCCTGGCATGAAAAAGCATTCCGGCGGCGGATTGCCCTTGATCGCTGCGCTGTAGATTTTTCTCGCCAGCTCAAAGTCGGGTTCGCCATAACGCTCCGGGTCCGCTTTCAGCGCTTGCTCCAGCATGCTGGTCAAGCAAGCCCACTCCTTGTCATTTAACGTTACGGTGACGGTATTTGCGCGGTACTTGCGCTGGCGCTCGGCGCCGCTCATTGCGTGGGGGCTTGGCGGACGTCCGCGTTTTCTGCTGGTGGCGCTTGGCACCGGTTCTGTCTTGCCATCCATATCTATCCTTCCCTATATGAAGTCGCGAGACGGCGTTGAAACCGAGCTCAAAATGCTCATG